>JAUIDY010000025.1 GCA_030428385.1 Rhodothermia bacterium
CACCGCTGCCTTATCTATTCCCATTCCAAATGCGTTCGTTGCCACCACCAATCGCGTCTTCCCAGAAAGCCATTCAGCCTGGGTCTTTTTCCTCTCTCCAATGGCCATACCGGCATGATATGCCGCCACCGATTCCCCCTCTTCTTGGAGCCACCGCGCCCATTGCTCCACCCGGTTTCTAGTGCTTGCATACAAAAGCCCGGTTCCTTCCACTCCACGAAGTACATCAATGACTTTTGTCCTTTTGTTTTCTGTCTGAAAAATACTCCACACGATATTGGGCCGGTCAAACCCCTGTACTAATTCGAGCGGGTCACGCATCCCCAACCGTTCTACCACATCGTGCCGTACCTCCGGCGTGGCCGTTGCCGTAACGGCGATTAGCGGTGGATTCCCTAATTTGCGCCTGGTTTCGGCAATGGTGAGGTATGAAGGGCGAAAGTGGGGTCCCCATTCACTGACACAATGGGCCTCATCAACCGCCAACAACCGCAAGGGGAGTCGAGATGATCGAGCCAGAAACTTCTCGCTGGCGAGCTGCTCCGGAGCCACGTAAAGCAGCCGATATCTCCCATGTTCGGCATCCAGCCAGCGTTGATCGACCTCTCGCGCGGTGAGGGTGCTATTGATAAAAGCTGCTGGTATGCGTCGATCCGTGAGTTGACTTACTTGATCCTGCATGAGCGAGATCAAAGGCGAAATGACCAGGGTGAGCCCCCCAGTAAGTAGGGCAGGCAACTGATAACATATCGACTTCCCTCCCCCGGTAGGCAGAACAGCCAACACATCGCGTCCTTCTAGGATGGTATCGATTACCGTTCGCTGTCCTTCTCGAAAGGCCGGATATCCCCAATATTTATGGAGTAGCTCAAGCGGGTCCGATGAGGCGGCAGACATAGTCAACGGTGGTACTAAATTGTGCTTTCAATCGTGTGGAAGATAGAAGAGAAAAAAATCTAAATGGGAGGTTATATTTTTCAACCCTATGTGTCTATGTAACTGGTATGCATCTCTGTAAGGCCGCTATGGGGATAGCAATGATAGTCCTTACGGTATGATGGTTTGAAACCGGTGGGGTGTTTCACCTCACCGGTTTCATTTTTTTAACAACCTCCTTCCGCTCGTCTGGTATAAGTTGCTTCGCGTTTCCCTGGTCTACCGTGCACTTGAATGCCTTTAATGGGTGATCTCCCCCGTGTTTCCATCCTTATAGTTTCCTGGAACGCGTTACCCCTTCTGAAAAAGTGTCTCCCTTCTGTCGCCGCGACGCAGTACCCGAATTTTGAGATTGTTTTAGCAGATAATGCCTCTTCAGATGAAACTGTTAAGTGGGTAAAAGCGCAATTCCCGAAAATCAAAATTGTCCAACATCCCGAAAACTGGGCGTTCTGCAAGGGAAACAACGAAGCCATACCCCACACCACAGGCGAAATTATTGTCCTGCTGAACAATGACGTGGAGGTTCCGCCGCATTGGCTTACCCCGTTGGTGAAGCGGATGATGTCTCAACCAACCATCGCCGCGGTTCAGCCGAAGATATTACAGTTTGATCAGCACGATAGGTTTGAATATGCGGGTGCCAGTGGTGGGTTCATTGACCGGTTTGGCTTTCCCTTTGCACGTGGGCGCCTATTTAATACGCTCGAACAAGACCATGGGCAATACGACGACCCAAGCACAATTTTCTGGGCGTCAGGAGCGGCCCTCATGTTGCGACGTTCGGCGCTCGAGCAGGTGGGGCTCTTGGATGAGCGTTTTTGGATGCATATGGAAGAAATAGACTTATGTTGGCGGTTATGGCATCATGGCTGGCAAGTGTGGGTGGAGCCTGCAAGCGCCGTCTTCCACATAGGCGGTGGTTCACTCCCTTCTGATAATCCCCGCAAGACGTATTTTAACTATCGCAATAATTTGTTACTGCTTTATAAAAACCTGCCTCCTTCAGCCTGGCGGCTATTATTTCCGCTGCGGGCTGTGATAGATGGCATCGCATTGCTTCGCGCCCTGGGAATGGGCAAACCGAAGCAGGCTCTTGCTATCGTACAAGCCTATCGGGATGCCCACCAGATGAAAAAACCATATGTTCACCAGCGCCCCACCACAAATACCCCCGCCCCCATTTATCAAAGAAGTATTGTGTTTGATTATTTTCTGCGGGGGTGGCACCAATTCTCTCAACTTCCTAAGGCTCGGTTTAAATCACTTCCTGCTTCTTCCGTACCCATCGCAGCCAATGACTCGGAGCAACCGCCAGCATAATTCCAAATAGCACCAAGGTCATCCCACACAGAGCAAGTAGACTGGGGAGTTCATCAAACAAAAAATACGCGATGATGGAAGACCCAATGGGTTCGGTGAGTGAAAGCACACCAAGCATCGTAGCTGACACATATTTAAGCGCAAAATTAAACGACCCATGTCCTAAAAGGGATGGCCCGATCGCCAAGGCCAGACACCAGCCATAAAAGGAGGGCTCGTATCCCATCAACGGCGTCTGCATAACCAGACACATGAGCAGAATCGTCACCATCACCACAAAATAGAGCGGAGCCACGTATCCAAACCAAGAGCGCTTTTGCCGTACAACCCGCCCGATGAGCAAATAAATACTCACGATCACGGCCCCCGTCAGGGCCAACAAGTTACCGAGAAGCGGGCGTGGGGCCAAGCCTTCTCCTGTTGCATCCCCAATGCCGATTAATATTGCGCCAGGGACCCCCACAATAATTGCAAGGATGACGCCGCGTGATAGCTTCTCTTTTAGAAATAGCACACTAAAGAAAGCAACAAATACCGGGCTCATCGTCACCAACACCGCGGCACTTGCCACGGAGGTGTAGTAAAGAGACTGGATCCATAGGACGAAATGCATGCCGAGAAATACACCGGCACAAACGATCATGACCCAGTCTTTCCGGGTATTTTTTTGAGCCACCTCTCCCCAGCGCCACCAGGTTGCAGGCAAGAGCAACAGGACCGCAAAACAAGCCCGCCAAAAGGCCACCGCGAGCCCAGGTACCCCGACGCTAGCAAACCGGACTAAAATCGGACTCGCAGAAAAGCTCAGAAGTCCGGCACCAACAATGACATAAACCAAGGTCAGTCGCTGGGAATCGGGCATGGGCAGGCGTGGGAAAATGAAAAAAAGCCCAACAAAAACCGAGGTTACCGTAACCGATCCATCGACTTAACTTTATCGATGTCCTTTTGAATGCTACGCCGAGCAAGCGCGAACAATACATATGCGGCCAAAGGCACCAACAACGCGATAAGCATGGGTCCATTTATGCCTTCGGTTGTCCGCACGACCAGCCCCCCCGAAAAGAACAGTGCTCCATAAAGGACGAGCGCGAGCATCAGCGTAAGATATTGAGCAACGAGCACCACTTTCTGCTGTTGCTTTCGGTTTTTATACCCAAAAATACCAGCAAGCGCCGTAAGCACAATCAGTCCACCAAGGCTGATCAACGTCGGACCAAACCAAGCATACGAGGACTGTGCCGTACTGCTCCAAATCGGATCAAGAAATAACAGGGCCACCACCGCTCCTGCTCCGAGTGCAAGATATACGGTTTGTATACGTTGAATCATTGCTAAAGGGGTAATGCAAAAAGAAGAGTGCTAGGCCGACACTAGTGTGTCCACCCGTTTCGCAAGAGCGTCTGCAAATTCCATGGTGTGGGCTTGTCCCCCCACATCTGCTGTTAGGGTCTGGCCTTCGCTGTAGATATCGCGCAGCGCCTTACGAATCGCATCTGCGGCGTTCATCTCTCCTAAATGACGGAGCATCATTTCAGCAGTACGAATCAAGGCGGTGGGGTTAGCCTTGCCTTGCCCGGCGATATCGGGTGCACTGCCATGCACGGCTTCAAACACGGCATACTCATCACCGATGTTGGCACCTGATACCACCCCCAGTCCACCCACGAGTCCTGCCGCCAGGTCACTGAGCAGATCCCCGAACAGGTTTGTCGTCACAATACAGTCGTAGCGTTGAGGATACATCACGAGTTGCATACACATGTTGTCGATGATGCGGTCGTTAAACGTGATGTCGGGAAATTCTTCGGCAATCTTTTGCCCCTCATGCAAAAACATCCCCGATGATTGTTTCAGGATATTCGCTTTGTGTGCGAGGGTAACCATGTTTCGTCCTTGCCGACGGGCATATTCAAAACAGAACCGGATAATGCGCTCTGATCCTTTTCGGGTGATGCGGGCGATAGAATCGGCTATTTCCAGGCGGGGGTCATAATTCTCGATCCCCGAATACAACCCCTCGGTATTCTCTCGAAAAATTATAAGATCAACATCGGGGAACGGGGTTTCGATGCCAGGCAGATTGCTACAAGGGCGGACGTTGGCGTAGAGATCCAAGTGCTGACGAAGCGAGACGTTGACACTTCGAAAGCCCTTCCCCACGGGGGTTGTAATGGGTCCTTTGAGGGCGGTCTTGTTTTCCCGTATCGAATCGAGGATATGCCCAGGAAGGGGCTCTCCATATTTTTCAACGGCTGCCTGCCCCACCTCTTCTTGCCGATCCCAAACGAACGCAACCCCGGTGGCGTCCAGCACCAGCAGGGTAGCTTCTACCACTTCTGGACCAATGCCGTCACCTGGGAGCAATGTTATATGATGCGCCATAGCTTCATCTATATCTTATGATTCAAGATTGAACGCACCAACCACGGTCAAGCCGAACAGACGTTCCAAAAGAAAAGCCCTACCGAGGCAGGGCTTTTAATGTTTGGCATTTTTTTACACGATTCCCCTAGCTCGACGCCGCACTACGGTCCTGCCGGGAGGAATAGTTAATGCGTAAGGTGCCCGCTTCGCGTAGCTCTTGCTGCACATCCATGACCATCCCCATTTCGGAGGTTTGGTCCACACGAAGGGAGACGATCAGTTTGGGTTGTTCTACCAGCTTACGGTACATGATCGTCCGGACGTTATTAACATCATCGATCAACGCATCATCAATCTGAATGGCCGTGGCACCCCGATTCTGCCCCGTCTTTAAGGGGCCAATGTACACATAGGACACCAAGCGCTTTTGCTCGATCTTTTGGATAGCCTCCGCGCGGGGGAGGGTTGTGCGAACCTGCACTTCCGTCTCACGCAGCACAGTGGTCACCATAAAGAAGATCAGCAACATGAAGATGATGTCGGGAAGGGAAGCGGTAGGGATATCCTGCTTCGACTTTGCTGACTTTTTCTTAAAGTGTGAAGACATAGGTGCCTTTCGATTTTCAGGGCTTGAGGAGCGGCATTGCCACTACGGAAATAAGACTAACCTTCAGAACCAGCATCAGGCTCAGCCAACGAAATCGCCGCTGGGATCTTCTCACGCACCATGTTCTCTTCATCCGGTCCCAGGCCATCTTTGTAGGCCTCATAGTTCGGAGAGCCAAGCACCCGGGCTTCGTTATCCCACATAGTGAAGTATGCCATCCATACCTCGTCGAGGGTCTGCACGTACACATCATACGGGGTTTGGCGGTCGGTCTTGATCGACACGATGGCTTTGTTCGAAGCCTCAGCATATCGAGGATCTTGCCCGTTATTTTGGACGTGCTTGATGACTTCTTCCCGAATCAGGTTCACTGCCGAGGGCTCGTCTTCGAGCAACACCTGTCCTTGCGCATTCACAAGGATTTTGAGGATGTTGCGCTCTTTAACCGGAGGCGGCTCCTGGTCATCTTCCAACTTCGGCGGGAGTGTCATGTTGATCCCCGTGTCGATGTCGATGGTCGTGGTGACCAGGAAAAAGATGAGCAGAAGGAAAGCGATATCCGCCATCGATGAGGTGGGGATTTCCGTCGTTTCGCGCTCTTTTTTTCGTAAGGGCATGGGTATCTAGCGGTAGCTGTCGAAACCGACAGGATTCGTTAGTTAAAAATGCCGCGCACACCAGAGATCAGTAGTGCCGCAACGGCGAGCAAAAACATGATCATAAAGGTGTAAATAGCAGCCAGAGCCCAATCACCCATCACCATGCCCAATATGCCCAAGAGAACGATGGGAACTAAGATGATGATGATGTTAAGGGGTTTGATTTTCCCAAAGGTGAGACTACGCAGGCCGAATAGCAACATGGTGAGGACACCAAGCCCAACCATGACAAGGACAACGTAGATCGCTATTGATACGAGTGTCATTGAATCAGAGGTTAAATGAGGTGGGGAGTGCCGATGGTAGCACACCATCAAAACCAGGAAAGACGCCAGGGAATCACTCCCCGGCGTCTTCGCGACTGGTCTTTACGTTATACCCCCGGCGCTTCGGCCACAGGACGGCCAGCGTTGAGCAACACCAGTGAATCAATCAACTCGACGGAAGCCTCTTCCATTTCAACCACGATACGGTCAATCTTCGAGACGGCGTAGTTGTAGAAAAACTGAAGGATGATGGCGACAATCAGACCAAACACGGTCGTAAGAAGCGCGATCTTGATACCACCAGCCACGAGGCTCGGAGAAATGTCCCCTTCGCGCTCAATCGCGTCAAAGGCGAACACCATCCCAACCACAGTGCCTAGGAACCCGAACATGGGAGCCAGCGCGATGAACAGAGAAAGCCAGACGAGGCCGCGTTCCAGAAAACTCATCTCGATGGAGCCATAGGACACCACGGCTTTTTCCACAGCATCGATGCCTTCGTCTGCACGAAGCAGGCCTGCCTGAAACACCGAGGCCACCGGCCCGCGGGTATTGGCACAAACCTCTTCGGCTGCCTGGATGCCATCTTCTTCGAGGGCGCGCTTAACATCAACGATAAATTTACGCGTGTTGATGTCGGCGCGGTTGAGGGTGATGATGCGCTCAAAGGCAATCGCGAGACCAAGAATCAGAATAATCAACACAGGCCACATGAAGTCGCCGCCTTCGTTGAAGTAGCGAACCAGCAAGTTGATGGGCCCTTCGTCGGTTCCGTCCTGCGGGAGCAGCATCAGGGTGCTCAGAAGCGTCATAGGAATGATCCTCCAGGGTGGGTAGAAATAAGGTTAATGGGGTAGATCCAAGCGGATGAGAACATACGAAGGCAATATAATCATATTCCAAGTGGAATCACCACCTCAAATGATCGTGCCGCCGCGTATAACGGGAGACGGTGATTTTATCCAATCTCACCGCGAAAGTCAACTCGTTAGGGTGGACATCTTGGTTGACAAAAACAAGACACAGCCGGTGGGGGGAAGTTGCTGCTGGCCTTCGTATGCCTAATAGTTCGCACTCAGGCTTTCTGCCTCAGTCCAAAGCTTCATCGATTCGAGGAAGGCGTGGTCTACCTGGTGGATAATCGGGTACCATGCTTTATAATCATAAAGCCGGACAGCTAAACGTCCTTTGAGCCGGGTTTCAATAAACGGTCGCTCTGCTTCTACTTCCGCAACTGTAAACACGGGACCGTCGGTGACATCGGGCCTGGTTTCAACGATTTGAATGCCTTCCTCCTGCATATAGGAGAGAAAAGCCGCATACATTTCCTCATCGATCGTAAACGACTGGATAAACGCTTCGCGCTCTCCATCCCATCTGCTGTGCAGTTCCTCGCCGTATTCATCCAACCAATTCCGAATAAAGACATGGTCTAGTCTGCGGCGTAGCAATTCTTGCATAAAGACCGAAGCTGTATCCACCTCTACAATGTAATCGGGTAAAATGCCGCCGCCGCCCACAACGGTCCGCCCACCGTCCGTTTGAAACTTGAGCGAATCCGGGACCTGTTCGATAATTTCATTCAGGCTTAACGTGGCATCTTCTTCAAACAAGGCTTCTTTGCTATCATAATAGTCTTTCCGATCGCCCGATTCATACGGGGTTTGGATGAGTCGCCCGGAGGGGGTGTAATACCGAGAGATGGTCACCCGCAAGGCACTGCCATCATTAAGGCCAAGTTGCTGCTGAACCAGTCCTTTCCCAAACGTACGTCGACCCACGATAAGGGCGCGATCATGGTCTTGTAGCGCCCCTGCCACGATTTCGCTTGCCGAAGCCGAACTCTCATCGACCAAGACGATCACCGGTTGTTGTTCAAACCGGCCACGCGGGCGGGCATTAAAGACCTGGTTCGACTCCTCAAGCCGCCCGCGCTGCGAGACGATCACCTGTTCATCCTTCAAAAACTCGTCGCTCATCCGCACCGCCATCTCCATATAACCACCCGCATTACCGCGCAGATCGAGGAGCAGCCGTTGCATGCCCTGTTCTTTTAACGCGCTAAGCTCTTCCAAAAACTCGCCGTAGGTCGTGCGGGCGAAACGATTCACTTTGATAAAGCCCGTCGCCTCGTCAATCATATAGGCGGCATCCACCGAATACAACGGGATACGGTCTCGGGTAATGTTGATGTCGATTGGTTCAGCGTAATGAGGGCGGACAATCTTGATCGCGACTTCTGTGCCACGAGGGCCTTTTAGGGTCCGCTGCACGTCCTCTCCTTCAAACCCGATGGCCGACTCTCCATCAATTTCGATGATCCGGTCGCCGGAGAGCAAACCTGCGTCTTCGCTGGGCCCACCGGGAATAACCGAGAGCACCGTCAGGGTATCCGCATCATTGGAACCGGGAATAAATTCGTACGAGATGCCAATCCCTTCAAAGGATCCATCAAAATCCTCTCGCACCCGTCGCATCCGCTCCGCATCGATATAAACCGAATGGGGATCCAGGTTTTCGAGCATCCCGCGAATCGCACTTTCAGCGAGCTCAGCGGAGTCAACGTCTTCCACGTAGTGTTCATTGATGCGATAAAAAGCCGTCTGCAATTTGCGGAGCGATTGGGCTGCGTTATCGCTGGAAAGAAAGGACCCAAGTTGCATTCCGAGCAGTACACCTGCGACAAGAACAAGCACACCCACTGGAAGGAGCTTCTGATAACGCTTCATAGTACGCGATTTTTCGTCACTAAGCGGTTGAAGAGCCGTTGTCGAGCAACGCTGCAACGTGCGCTTTTGGTACAGGACGTTCTGAAATTGGATCCCACCGACTTCACTTATTATTGAAGAAAGGCGCCCCTCTTCCTACAGATGGTTCTCTTCTCACGCCATCACCCCTGCTCCCACCGAAGCTAGATGCATGACAAATAAAGAGATAGCCCGCGTATTAAAACAGACGGCCGACTTGATCGTCTTGACAGGTGGCAACCCCTTTCGCGCCCGTGCCTTTCAGTCGGGCGCACGCCGCATCGACAGGCTCGACGACTCCGCCTTGCTTCTCAGTCAACAGGGAGCCTTAACCCAACTTGATGGCATTGGGAATGGACTGGCGACGCAAATCGACGAAATCACCCAACGGGGTAGTTTTGACTTACGAGACGAGCTATTGGGTGCACTCCCCCCCGGCTTGCTTGATCTGTTACGCGTAAAGGGCCTCGGTGCCAAACGGGTGCGGCAACTCTGGAAAGAATTGGGTTTGACGACCCTCGATGACCTCGAACAGGCTGCGGCATCCGGGCAACTTACTTCTTTGGGCGGGTTTGGCACCAAAATGCAAACGTCCCTTCTTGCAAGCGTTCAGCAGTTACGTTCCTATCAACAACAACGTCGAAACGCCGATGCCGTAAAGCAGGCCCTACCCCTCCTCGCGAAGTTGCGGGCACATGCCAGCGTGGAACGAGCCGAGTTTTCCGGTGCCCTTCGGCGTAACATGGAAACGGTCTCCTCCATTGACTTGATTGCCCTCTCTTCTGACCCACCTGCCCTGGGAGAAGCCTGGGTTTCTCTTTTCCCCGACGCATCGGTACAAACCCATTCGTTGTTTCTTGCCTTCGAATCCCATTTGGAAGATGGATTTCCGGTTCACTTGGCCGTTTCAGAAGCCGCTCAATTCGGAACGGTCTGGTGGAAGCAAACCGGTTCAGAGGCGCACTGTGCTGCCCTCCAACCTCTTCTCCCTCCTGAAACCCTCTTCGCAACAGAGGACGACCTTTATCAGGTTGCCTCCCTTGACTTTATTGCGCCCGAACTACGAGAGGATTCAGATGAAATTGAGGCTGCTCGTGCCAAGCAGTTGCCAACCCTGATCACCGTTTCGGACCTTCGTGGAAACCTGCATAATCACTCCAACTACAGCGATGGTGCCCATACGTTGGTTCAGATGGCAGATGCGGCCCGGACTCTCGGACATACCTACTTTGGAATCTGTGACCATAGCCAGTCGCTCAAAATTGCCAACGGACTCTCGGTAGAGCGCGTTCTGGAACAACAGACAGAGATTGCTGCGCTCAATGCCCAATATGCGGCAGATGGGGGCCCCGCATTTCGTATCTTTCATGGCATCGAGAGTGATATCCTTGCCGATGGGAGCCTGGACTATCCCGAAGAGGTGCTAGCTGGCTTCGACTTTATTGTGGCCAGTGTACACAGCCGGTTTAACATGACGGTTGATGAAGCCACCGAACGCATTATTACCGCTGTTGCGAATCCCTATACCACCATACTGGGGCACCCGACAGGACGGTTGCTCTTATCGAGGGAGGGATATCCCATAGACCATGAGGCCGTCATTTCGGCCTGTGCCGCGCATCAGGTAGCCATAGAGCTAAATGCCAACCCATATCGGCTCGACCTAGACTGGCGATGGATTCGTTCCGCTACTGAGGCAGGGGTGTTGATTGCGATCAACCCGGATGCCCATTCCATGGAACAACTTTCATACGTTGAATGGGGAGTACGCGTGGCACGCAAGGGATGGCTTACACCAGCGCAGTGTTTAAATGCCATGACCGCTGATGCGTTTGCTCAATGGCTTCGATCTCGCAAACAACATTGAACGAGACTGTTTCTATTTAACCGGCCCCGATTTACGCCATGTTTGGGCGCATTTCATTAGTCCTTGGCATTGTTTTCGTCCTGCTCGGAATGGGGGTCGGATTAGTGTGGTATCTGGCCTACGGAGCGAATCATGCCCCCCCTGCGTCGGCAATGATACCTTCGTTGTCAAACCAGACCCGAATCCTGTGGGGGATCGAAGGAAAAGCTACCATTGAGGCGGTTGATGAAGTTGACGCCTATGCGGCATTAGGCTTTGCGCACGGATGGGACCGCCTTTGGCCCCTGTTGTTGTGGCGGCAAGCCGCGACAGGCACCTTAAGTTCATGGGATGGGGAGTCTGCTCTACCCATTGATCAACTTATCCTTTCTTTTCGGTTCCCACACTTTGCTAAGCAATCCTTCGAAGCTCTCCCAGACGAAGAAAAACGCCTGCTAGAAGCTTATTCGCGTGGGTTGAATGAAGCAATGAAGAGCCGATCGAAGCAATTGCCGCCCCCTCTCCTGGATGCGCCCCCTGCTCTCGACCGATGGGAGCCGTGGCATAGCCTGGCCATAGAACGATTGTTAGTGTGGTTGACAGTACCCTTTCCTTCTCCTCCTTTTTCTGAAAACCAGGCGTGGGACCGAATAATAACCGCTACCTTTCAACTCCGGGAACGCCTACAGTTTTTTGGGCTTTCCCATAGCCACGCCTGGGCCATTCAGGACAGCACGGGAGCTCACCTTTTTCAGCGCCACATTCTGGGTGCTGCTGCGACACCCACGTTGTTCGAAGTGACGTTTTCAACGGCGCAACCACCTCTAAATGCCCTCACCTTTCCCGGATATCCGGGCGCTCTCTCGGCACAAACTCCTTCCACAGCGTGGGTCCATTTGTTGCACTCATCTGTCCAATTTGCACACATTCCGTTGGTGGCACCGGAATATGCGATTTCCTATAGCCGGATCGAAACTACCTCTGGGCAGGAGCATCTCGTTTCCTCAGCATTTGTCCCCAGTGGGCTTGTTCTCGATTTTGATTCCACCACCCACACAAACACGGATTCGGAAACGCCACATCCTGACAGCATCTGGGTAATGCAATGGGCCGGCTTTTCGAATGCTTCTGATTTTCCAACCGTCCGTGCCCTGAATCGGACAGCAACCGCTGCATTTAGTCTTTTTGCCGGACATGGATTGTGGGTTAATACGGGAGGTACCGTGTCCTTGATGGGTCAACCTCAACATGTTCGCACCTTTCAGCAGGGTCTTTTTGTAGGCAACGACTCTTGGTCAGAATACGTTGCAGCGCGGCTCATCTCCTTCGCCAGCGATTCTACCCACATTCACCCGGATACGTGGTCCCTTGACACGTACAGTCCATGGGCTGCCCATCTCGCGCCACGTCTTTCGCGGCACCTGGGTGGTTCTGTCGCCCCCAGTCCGGTTTTCGAAGAAGGGGTGACCTATCTCCTTAATTGGGATTTCCATTTTGACGGATCGAGCATCGCCGCTACTATCTTTGACCGGTGGATCGGTCAATTAAGAGCCTCACAAGCCGACATTTCGATTTTCTTGGACGAATTAGATACGGATAGCCTAACAGCAACTGATGCCGTTACCTTAGACCGTTCTTTCGAAGCCACCCTGGCTTCGCTTCAAGAGGAATTTGGTCCGGACCTCAGTCTTTGGCGCTGGGAGGACATAAATCCACAGCAGTGGCATTTTGTATCCCGATGGCCAAAGGAGCAGCAGACACGTGGAGACCTTCCACATCGCTTCGATTCAATCTATTTACCAGGCGCGGGACATCCCAGCACGCTGCGATGGGGCTCGTCTGCGCTTGCGACGCCCCTTCCCGCACCATTCTCTTGGGAATCTTGGTGGCATACGTCCCAACCGGACCACTGGGTGGTGCGACGTCAACACTTCAATGTGATACGTCCCCTGGGGCGATTTCTCATCGATCACGGGCCCCCTCCGCCCTTGGAACTGCACCAATCTGCCACCGCACATACCACCGTGCTCCTCCCCCCGAAGCCGTGAGCTACAATGCCCCCCTCTTTATTGGCATCGATGCGGGAGGAACCCATAGTACTGCATGGGCACAAACCCTATGGTCCTCCCCTGAGTCGTTTGAAGGTCCGCCTGCCAATCCAAACCGGCTAGGTGTCCCGAAAGCAGCAAAAGCCCTGGCTGCATTTATCAAAGAGATCGCCTCACGATTCACTCCAGGCTGTGCCCTTCATGTAGTGATGGGCGTTGCAGGGTTAGGTCGGCCTGCCACAAAAACCCCCTTCCGATCCCACCTTTCTGAGCAATTCGTTGAGCACCCGCTGGAGACGCTTACACTTTATCACGACGCCGAACTGGCGCTCGATGCTGCGCATGGAGGAATGCCTGGCCTTGTCGTGATCGCTGGTACGGGGTCTGTCGTGTTTGCGCGCACTCCCTCTGGTGACTTGCTGAAAGCGGGCGGATGGGGCTATTTATTGGGGGACGAAGGCAGTGGGTACCAAATCGGTTTGGAGGGGCTCCGCGCGGTCATCGCAGCGATGGAAGCGGGCCCTGAAACACGCCTGTCTAAATTACTGCTGGATCAGTATCAGTTGGGGTCTTCCGATGCAATTGCTCAAGCTGTTTACCAAGAGCATTGGCCGCCACAACAAATGGCCCCGCTTGTTCTACAAGCAGCACAAAAGGGCGACTCGGTTGCCCTTGAGCTTCTCCTTAAACAATCCCAATTACTTGCACACCAGGTGCAGGGGCTTACCGTCCGCGGAGGCTTTCTGAAGCCTGCCGTTGCTTTGTGGGGTGGCTTAACGAAAGACCCGTTCTATTATGCCACCCTAACAACGGCTCTAATGCGCATCATACCTCATGGCCGAATAGTCCCCGTCCAGCAAACGCCTGCAGAATGGGCCTTGCACCTTGCCCGGTCTCGCTTCGAAGAACCCGCTTCCTGATTCTGGGATGATGCGTCGGATTTACGCGTCTGCGGCTTTTTAGTCACCGAGGTCAGCGGTTGAGGCGTTCTTCTACCAGGGCTTCGACGACCGATGGATCGGCGAGGGTGCTGATATCACCCAGATGGTCGTGCTCGTTGGCTGCAATTTTGCGCAAGATGCGCCGCATAATTTTTCCGGAGCGGGTTTTGGGAAGCGCTGGGGTAAACTGAATATGATCTGGTTTAGCGATTGGCCCCAGCGTTTTACGTACATGTTGAACCAAGGTCGCTCGCAGATCATTAGTCGGTGAATGGCCTGCTTTCAGGGTGACGTAACAATAGATGCCTTGTCCTTTGATTTCGTGAGGGTATCCCACCACGGCGGCTTCGGCCACCGAAGAATGCAAAACGAGCGCACTCTCCACTTCCGCTGTTCCCATCCGGTGTCCCGAGACGTTGATCACGTCATCTACGCGCCCTGTAATCCAGTAGTAGCCATCCTCATCCCGGCGGCAGCCATCACCGGAGAAATATTTCCCTTCGAACTGCGAAAAATAGGTTTGCACAAACCGGCCGTGGTCTTTATACACCGTTCGCATCTGACCCGGCCAGGAATCCTTCATAACCAACAACCCCTGCACAGCTCCTTCCAAAACGTTGCCTCCTTTGTCCAACACCTCGGGCTGAATGCCAAAGAAAGGTAAGCCCGCCGAGCCTGGCTTCTGAACTGCTGCTCCGGGCAACGAAGAGATCATGATGCCGCCTGTTTCCGTTTGCCACCACGTGTCGACCACGGGGCACCGTCGCTCGCCCACCACTTCGTAATACCAACGCCATGCCTCCGGGTTGATGGGTTCTCCCACGGTCCCAAGCAATTTTAGCGAGGAGCGATCATATTTGGTCACAAACGCATCGCCTTCGCGCATCAAAGCACGGATGGCTGTGGGTGCCGTATAAAACTGGGTCACCTTGTGCTTTTCAACGACGGCCCAGAAACGCCCCGCATCCGGGAACGTGGGCGTGCTTTCGAAAAACACCTGGGTGACGCCGTTCACCAACGGGCCAAAAACAATATACGAGTGTCCGGTAATCCAGCCGACATCAGCGGTGCACCAAAAAACATCCCCCTCGTGGTAGTCAAACACCATTTGTTGGGTGAAGGAGGTATACACCAGGTACCCGCCGGTGGTGTGCATCACCCCTTTGGGTTTGCCCGTGGACCCCGACGTATACAAAATGAACAAGGGATCTTCAGCATCCATCACGGCAGGCTCACACTCGCCTTCCACCGTTGCGACCTCTTCATGGTACCACAGGTCCCGTCCTGAAACCCAATCGATGGCCCCTCCAGTTCGTTTTACGACGAGCAGCGTCTGGACGTCGGGGCAGCGCTCCAGGGCTTTGTCGGCATTGCGCTTCAACGGAACGGGACGCCCCGCGCGCATGCCTTCATCAGCCGTGATTACGAAGGTGGAGTCACAGTCAAGGATGCGATCGGCGAGGGAATCGGGCGAGAAACCCCCAAATACTACCGAGTGAACCGCCCCAATGCGGGCACATGCTTGCATGGCATACGCCGCCTCCGGGATCATGGGCATATAGATGGTCACCCGGTCACCCTTTTGCACTCCATGTTTTAATAACACGTTGGCGAGTTTGCATACATGGTGGTACAACTCGCGATAGGTGATATGCTGCGCTGGTTCACTTGGATCGTCGGGTTCAAAGATTAGTGCAGTCTGTTCCCCTCGTGCGTCCAAGTGACGGTCGATACAGTTGTAGGACGCATTTAGCTTCCCTCCCAGGTACCACCCAACGTGCAGGTCTTTTGACGCATAGGACACATCTTTTACCGTATGAAAAGGCTCATACCAATCTAATCGCTCGGCCTGTTTTCTCCAGAACGCCTCGTTATTCTCTACCGACTCACGGTACATCGCGTCGTAGGCTTCCCTCGAACCAACCAGGGCGGTTTTTTGGAAGTCTTCGCTGGGAGCATACGCTTGGGCTTCTCCTGAATCGACATGTTGTTGGGGTGGAATCGTTTAAATTGAGTGTTCAACGGGCGAGAACTGGTGAAGACGCCAGATCTGAACTGCAAAAGTGGCACCCAGCTTCTTGCGTCGCGCCGACTGTAATGCATGTTTCCATTCAGACAATGGAGTCAGGGGGGTAATCGTTCGGATCGAAGGACGGTTCGGGGTATTGTGGATTCATGTCCTTCAAAGTATCGAGCACCAACTGACTGACGACCAGATTGCGAAACCAGCGTTCTTCGGCGGGGATGACGTACCAGGGTGCCCACGGCGTAGAACAACGACGGATGGCGGTTTGATAGGCGTCCATATAATCGTCCCAGTAGCCCCGTTCTTTGAGGTCGCCGGGGTTAAATTTCCAGTGTTTGTCTGGCTTGCGCAACCGGTTCTTAAACCGCTCCAACTGAAACTCCTTCGAGACATAAAGCATGATCTTCAGGATGCGGGTCCCGTGATCTGCCAGCAATTCTTCGAAGGCGTTGATATGCCCGTAGCGTTTCTCGATGAGGTCCGGGGATGCCCAGCCGTGAACTTTAACAACCAACACATCTTCGTAATGGGAGCGGTTAAACACCGCGATGTTGCCTTTTTGGGGGGCGTGATCGTGGATTCGCCACAAGAAGTCGTGGGAAAGTTCTTCTTTGCTAGGCGCCTTAAATCCCCACACGCGGCAGCCCTGGGGGTTCAGGTCACCAAAAACTTTGCGGATGGTGCTGTCTTTCCCCGCTGCATCCATGGCCTGGAGCACCACCAGCAGCGATTGTTTGTCCTCGGCATACAGCCGCTCTTGCCAATCATCTAATTCTTTGCGATTGTCATCAAATACGTCATCCGCCTGATCCTCATCAAGCTTCTGCGTATCGGCAGGGTCCACATCGGCGAGGCGAAAATTTGCGTCGGCCCGGTAACGGTCATAATCGAGAGAAAAAGCGGCCATCGTTTTGGTGTCGTGCCTGAAAAATTAGGAATCGTAAGATGCATGCTCGCACATCAAGGATCAACTGTCAACGCTGCATTTATAGGCACAAGCTCCTTAACCGTTTTTAATCCCATCAGGGCATTACAAAGCAAAACCTCATCGGCCTGCATCAGGTCCTCGACGTAGAGTACCTGCTCCGACGCCTCTGGGTGGGTTTCCAGCACATGCCTGCGGTACACCCCCCCCAGCAACCCACTCGATATGGGCGGGGTGTAGAGGTGCGAGCCTTTGCGAATAAACACATTGGTCCGCGATCCTTCCGCCACTTCTCCGCGCTCGTTTATAAACAGGACCTCGTCAAAGCCCATTCCCCTCGCCTGGTCATACCAACGTTCATAAAAATGGCGATGGGTGGTCTTGTGAAAATAGAAGTGGTCGCTGCTCTGCACCGATTCTGGCGCGATGAGTACCCGCTGAACTTCTGGCGGTATAGCATAGGGCTGGTCCGTAACCGAAAGCGTGCCGTCTTCCGCCAGTGTCACGCGGACTTTGGCTTGACTCCTCGTCCCCTGAGCGGCTTCAGACACCCGTTGTTCGAATATTGCACGGTTAAAGCGATACCTGAAGTACCCAGCGGATGTCTCCATGCGATCCGCGTGCAGGCCTAGCAATGGAACCGTGCCTCCCTCGGCGCGCATGGTTTCGATGAGTTCGAACGCATGTGCTGCACCCGTCAAGGTGAGAAACTGGCCTTTTAACATACACTCATCGTATTCCGCCTCGGCATCTGAATCCCACACGATGCCACTGCCACTACCCATCACGCCCTTGTCCTCCTGCAAGACAAGGGTTCGGATAGCGACGTTAAACGTGGCCTGCTGTTTGGGGCTGATGTAGCCTATCGCTCCACAATACACTCCCCGTGCGCCCGATTCCAACTGATGAATGCGTTTCATGGCGCGGATCTTGGGAGCCCCCGTCACGGACCCACACGGAAAGAGCGCCCGGAACAGATCCGCGTAGCGAATTCCATCTTTCAGAGTACCCTCCACCGTGGAGGTCATCTGAATCAGTGTCTCGTACGCCTCGGTGTTAAACAACGCCGGGACACGCACCGTACCCGGCTCGCAGCACACCGACAGGTCATTACGGAGCAAGTCGACGATCATCAGGTTTTCCGCCTGGCTTTTTTCATCAGCAGCCAGCCAGTGACGCAGCTGTTCATCTTCTTCCCAGGTGCGTCCCCGCTTGACCGTGCCTTTCATCGGGCGGGTGACGATGCGATTCCCTTGACGCTGAAAAAAGAGTTCGGGCGAAAGGCTCAGGATGGTGCATGCTTCCAGTTGTAAAAAAGCCCCGTAGGCAACCCGTTGGCGTTGGCGCAACGCCTCATAAAACGCCCATGGATCACCCGTGAAAGAAAAGGTAAAAGCATCGGTGAAGTTGATCTGGTATACATCGCCCTCCCGGATGTACTGCTTGATTGCTGCAATCGCATCCAGGTATTCCCGCCTCGGTAAACGGAAAGCGAGGTCGTGCACCTGAAAAGAAGATTGTGGAGAAGCTACATCTGCGAAATCAAACCCCGCTTGGCGAGTAGGTTCATCATACACGCCAAACCACAGGAGCGGATACGGCAGCGAAGGTTCGGAAGCGACCTCTTCGAAGGCATATCCGGCCTCATAGGCGAGATACCCCGCCACCCAGTACCCGTCGGCCACGGCTTGATCAACGGCTTCGAGGGTTGAATGCACTTCTAGAATAGAATGGGCCTGCAAAACCGCAATCGGCTCTTGAAACACAAGCGACTCGCGCTGCGCGGCGTTTGGCGGAGCGGTGTCGAAAAGCAGGGTACCGTGCGAAGTGGAGCGCAACGATTCGGGCACTACAGTTGGGAAATTGATGCTCACCAAACGGAACCACGGGCAAGATGGATCCACACTCCTTGACCGGGCCCTCACGGCTTTTCCTTTCTTTCCTCACTTTTTCCGCGAACGAATCGCTGTATCTTTGCGGATTCCTTTCAGCCGCGCGTTGACGAAAACCTTCTGCGCAGCGTTAATTCTTTTCTCTTTTTTCCACGGCATCAAATGCATCAGGACTATATAAAATGGTGGAGTCCCAGCCTCGGGCGTGACATGGAGTTGGTTGTTTTTGGGCATGGCGGTACCCCGCTTCTGGCGTTTCCTTCCAGCATGGGGCGCTTCTTCGAATGGCGCGACTTCGGCATGGTGGGCGCGCTGGCCGATCAACTAGAGCATGGCCACAACCAGCTTATCTGCGTAGACTCGGTTGACAGCGAAAGCCTGTACAACAAACACGTCGATCCCTTCACCCGAATCCGGCGGCATCAGCAGTACGAAGCCTATATTGTTAACGAAGTGCTGCCGTTCATCCGTAATTACACGGGCCATCACTTTATCATGGCAGCCGGCGCGAGCTTCGGGGCGTACCACGCGATGAATTTTGTGCTCAAGCAGCCGTGGCAGTTCGGCAAGCTGATTTGCATGAGCGGGGCGTACGACATCAAGTCGTTTATGGACGGTTTTTACGATGAGAATGTTTATTTCTCCAACCCCGTCGATTACTTGCCCAACCTGAACGACCACCACACCCTGGAAGCGCTCCGGCGGAACCACATCATCCTCACCACCGCCGAGCATGACCCGTGCAAGGACGCCAATTTCTACATCAGCCACCTGCTCAACAGCAAAGGTATACAGCATACGTTCGACTTTGAGGACGGCGTTTTCGGGCACGACTGGCCGTGGTGGCGACACCTGATCCGCAAGCACATTGCGTAATTAGTGACGCCCAAAATGCTGCTGTACCTGCGCGGAACGGAACAGGAAAACCGCAATGGACACGTAGGCGATGTATTCCAGCCCCATCGCCAGATATCGCCCGCTGTTGGTGAGCATATCGAGGGTTTGCACGGCACAGAGGGTGGCCATCATGGTGTAGGCGAGGCTCATAGCAACGGGCGTGTGCTGCCATTTGGTGACGTAGCCGAACAGGAACGTCCCGCCTCCTGCAACAATCGCCACCCAGTGTAAAAACTGCATCCCGGCGGGAAAAGCGGGGTTTTGTAAGTCAATCCACGGAACCGACGGGGCGAAATATTCCACAAACCCGAGCACGCCCCAGACCAGCAGCCCCAGGTGCACCAACACCAGCATCGAAAAGAAATAGGTGGATACCTGGTTCATTAACTTGATCCCCAGTGTTATTTATATGAGACTTCCCCTTTAAATATTCAATATTCCTTGTTCCTTGTACTCATCGGTATTAATGTATTTATCCGGCGGATTGCAATGGTGAATTCCATGCATCTTATTCTCGTCTCTCTTTGATCTCTAACCCTAAACCATATGCCAAGCAAAACCATCCATAAAATCGGCGTCCTACGGGGCATGGAAACCACGTTTCCGGACGGCATCATCCCCCACATTAACGACACCTACGGCAAGGACGGCATCCACGCCGAGTTTGTCTCGCTGGACCACGTCTCGATGGACGGCGAACCCGAATACGCCGTGCTGCTCGACCGCATCTCGCACGAGGTGCCGTTTTACCGTTCGTACCTGAAATGGGCCGCGCTGAAAGGCACGTACGTCTGCAACAACCCATTCTGGTGGAGCGCCGACGACAAGTTCATCGACAATGTCATTGCCATGAAAGTGGGTGTGGCGGTGCCGCGCAGCGTCATTCTGCCACACAAAGACCACCCGACCAACACCCAATCGGAGTCGTTCCGCAACCTCAAGTATCCCGCCGATTGGGATGCCATCTTCGACTACATCGGCTTCCCGGCCTTCCTGAAGCCGCACGACGGCGGCGGCTGGCGCGGCGTCAGCAAAGTCACCAACCGCGACGAATTCTTCGCCGCGTACGACGCCTCGGGCCAGGACTGCATGTTGTTGCAGGAAGGCATCGAGTTCGAGGATTACTTTCGGTGCTATGGCATTGGGCAAGAGGATGTGCGGATTATGCGCTACAATCCTGGGGCGAGCAACGCCCAGACGCGCTACTCGGAAGTAAACCCGGACCCCATCCCGAAAAAGATGCTGGCGAAGGTCAAACGCGACGTACTGGCCCTGTGTCGCGCCCTCGGCTACGACATGAACACGGTAGAATTCGCCGTCCGCGATGGCGTGCCATATGCCATCGACTTCATGAATCCCGCCCCAGACGCCGACTTCTGGACGGTGGGCCAGGAGAACTACGAGTGGGTCATTAAGGCGGTCGGTAAGTTCCTCGCCAAAAAGGCCAAGCAGGGCCGGACGCACAATCAGGTACCGCTAAGTTTGTAGACCCGTTGGTTTTCGTGAAACGTGATGCGTTAAACGTGAACTTCTTTCAGACGCTTGTGCTCTAAACAACGTGCCTGCTGACTCGATCGGATTCTGTTTTTTTGTTCTCTCGTTTCTCAACGTTATCACCAGCACCCTCACGCTTCACGTTTCACGTTTCATTCTCCCATGCGAGACGAACTGCAACCCGCGATTGACTATTACCACGGCCTGATCGCCCGTGACCTCGGTGCCGCCGAACGACAACTGGCTGAACTGCTTGGCAAACAGGTCGAGCGCAAGGTCACGTTTGGCGACCGGCCGATGGCCCACAGCCTGCGCCCCACCTTTATGACGGAGGCGACGTACAACTGGGTCCAGGATACGGTTTACCTGATCCGGCAGGCGGTGCTACGCATCGCGGCGGCCTACTTTACCAACACCACCCTGCTCAAGGAAGACCTGGGGATGGAAGAATGGGAAATCGAGCTGGCAGCGATTCCCACCAACGTGATCCGCCTTTCGGCGCTCTCACGGATGGATTCCTTCATCACGAGTGACTCGTTTAAATTCGTCGAGATCAACGGAGAAAGCCCGGCGGGCATCGCGTATATCCACGAGTTGGGCCGCATCTACCGGGAAATGCCACTGTTCCAAGCCTTCGAGCGGACGCATCCTGTGCGGTTCATCTCGCCTATGGAGCATACGCTGTCGGCGCTGCACCTAATCTACCACGAGCAGTTCGACGGGCGCGAGGAGCATCCCAGCATTGCCATCGTGGACCACCTCGACGTGCCCACTATTCATGAGTTCAACCTGCTGAAGAACTACTTCGAGCGGATGGGCTCTCCCTGTGAGGTGGTGGCTCCGCAGGCCCTGGACTGCCGCGACGGGTGGATCTACGCCAATGGGCGTAGAATCGACATTTTGTATCGCCGCCTGTTGATGAATGAGTTTTACGCGGTCAAAGACGAATGTCAGGCGTTTTTGGAAGGGTACGTGGCGCAGAAAACGTGTTACATCAACACGTTCCGCACCAAGATGGTGCACAAAAAAGCCATCTTTGCCTTCCTCACCGATGAGCGGTATACCGCAATTCTCACCAACGAACAGCGGGAAGCGATCCGGGCGCACATCCCTTGGACACGGATGCTTCGGGAGCAAAAAACCTCATTCAGAGGGCTCAAAATTGACCTGCTTGAATTTGTACGGGCCAACCGCAAATATTTTGTCATCAAACCCAACGACGAATACGGGGGGAAAGGGGTCTCACTCGGATTTGCCTCAACCCAGGCTGAGTGGGACGATGCCCTGAATCAGGCCATTGGTCATGACTTCGTGGTACAAGAAACGGTGGATATTCACCGGGAACCGTTCCTCATGAAAACAGCCAACGGCTGGGACATGATTCCCACCATCATCGACCTCGACCCGTACCTCAACGGCCCGCTGATGGGCGGCTGCCTCACCCGAACCTCGGCCTCAAACCTTGCCAACGTAACTGCAGGCGGTGGTACCCTTCCGATGTTTATTCTTCGCCATACCTATGGAGATCGTACCCCAAGCTTTACCTAAACCTCACCCTGCAGATCCTCGCTCGTTGCGCATCGCGGTCATCGACCTGTACAATGGCGAGGCGAATCAGGGGATGCGGGCCATCCGCGAGTTGTTGCAGCGCTGCAACGGTCGTTTCCATGGTGTGCCCGTTAGCATTGATGTGTTTGAGACCCGCCTACACGGTGAGATTCCTGACCTTAGCTATGACGTGTATTTATCCTCAGGTGGTCCGGGCAGTCCGTATGAAGGACAGGATCAACCCTGGGAAGCGGCGTATTTCAACTGGCTAGACCGGTTGTGGAATCATAACATACAACACCCCGAGGCCAGGAAACACGCCCTCTTCATCTGTCACTCGTTCCAGATGATGTGTCGGTTCTTCGACCTTGCCGAAATCACGGAACGCCGCTCCCAGTCCTTTGGCATTTTTCCGGTTCACCTGACCCCCGAAGGACAAGCCGACTCCATTTTTGCTGGCCTGCCTGATCCCTTTTATGCGGCCGATTTCCGGGATTGGCAAGCAGTTCAGCCTCATACCGAGCGGCTTCAAGAGATGGGGGCTTCGGTGCTGGCGTTGGAGAAAGACCGGCCGCACATTGACCTGGAACGCGCGGTGATGGCAATCCGTCTGTCTCCTGAATTTGTCGGGGTCCAGTTTCATCCCGAAGCCGACCCGCCAGGGATGCGGGTGCATTTTTATAAAGGCACGCGGCGGCGGCATATCACGGCCCAACACGGCGAAGCCAAGTTTTACCGGATTGTCAACCGGCTGGAGGACCCGACGTATCTGACCCGGACTCACCAGACCATCATTCCGGAATTCATTCGGCAGGCCCTAAACGCACAACGCCCGGAGCTTTTATAAACTCCGGGCGCGTCTCGCTCAAATGGTTTTTCTTGATTAGCGCTTGCCGCCCAGCAAGCCGCCAAGCAGACCGCCAACATCGTCGATGACGTTACCATCTCCATCGGCGTCGAGCAAGTCCAACAGGCTTCCACCGGATTGCCGCCGGGACTGATTGCCAATTTGTGACCGCTCCTGGGTCAGCAGGTCCGTGAGACCACCTGCGTCCAGCCCTTTCTGGCGCTTCATTTGGCCCAACGCTCCCATCACGATAGGAGCAAGCATTTTCAGCAATTCACCGCTTTGGGCCGCATCAATCCCCGAGGCCTGTCCGACGCCTTGCTCCACCTGACCACGCTTGCCGCCGAGGATATGTCCCAAGATCCCGTCAGCGTCAAGCGTCTTTTTAGAGGAAGCGCCACCACCCAACATGCTGGTGGCAGCACCAAGAAGCCCTCCTAGATCGCCCCCCTGGCTTCCGCCTTGCAAAGCGCCTAGCAAGCCGCCCAGGTTGTTCAGCACCGACCCATCATGGTCCCGCTCCAGGGCATGCGCAAGCGACTCCGCGCCCGTTGGCGACTGTGCATTCTTGGCGAGCCCACCGATCAAGGCAGGAAGGGCCGCCGCAATGGCCGATTCCGTAGCGGATTCATCCAGTCCGAGTTGGCGGCCTACTTGCTGCGTGGTTCCGGCTCCGAGTTGTTGGGTAATGAGATCAATAAGTTGGGACATGGCCCTCTTTCGTTTCGTGAAGCAAAATGAACGGCGGGGCGATACATTGTCTGGATTCGCAACACCAGACAGCACATACGCGAAGTGCACCCGCCGTCTATAGGCTTTACCAACAGTTATGCCAATCAGACGGCAGGCGGCACCAAATCCTCAACGTTGTCTATTCCGAGTTCTCGGATCGAGGCTTCCACATCTTCCATCGGGCAGCCACTCCCTTCCACCTGCACCACAATACGATTCCGAACCACGACGTGCATCTCAAAGCGTTGGCCGTCATACGTGAACTTCTGGAAGGCGGGATACCCTTCAAATTGCATGGTTCGCTCGAATCCTTCGTCGCTTTCGCGGTCAAAATCTGCATTAAGCCAAGCATACCCAAGCATGGCCGCTCCCGACAGCGTCCCCATGTCGATGAGGGTCATTGTCATTTCTTTGTTGTCCCCTTCGTACTCGCCCGTCGCCTGCGAAAGCTTGATACCGAACGCACCTGTCCGTTCACCGGATGAGTTGGTCTGAGTCATGTCACCCAATTGCCCCGGCATTAAGTCGCGGAGCCTGCGAAAATCGGTTACCTCCACTTCACCATCGGCCCCTTCATTACCAAATGCCTCCTGAATTTGCTGGGTGGCCTGATTTATCGCATCGCCTAGATTTTCCGGTGGGTTGTTTGATTCGCTTTCGCTGGATGCGCTCGAAGAAGACGAGGAGGAAGCCTGTTCTGTTGGCTCGGCATTATCCGAAGAGCTACTATTCGAGCTTCCACAGCCAATACCAAAGCAACCGTTAAATAGAAAAGAGACAAAGAGAAGCAATCCGGCGGTCCGCAGGGTAATCATGAGAACCTCAAAAAAAAGTGAGAGCAGCATAGGAAACGATCAAGGTACTGCTTTTCTCAATAATGAGCTAAACCGCCCCTGTCTTATTGTTTGTCCAGCACCCTTCAAGTGGTGGGATCATCCCTTGCCCCCGCTCACATATTGCGCCGATATTGCCCCCCTACCTCAAACAGGGCCTGTGTAATCTGACCCAGGGAGCACACCTTTACGGTTTCCATCAACTCCTCGAACAGATTGCCGCGTGCCCGAGCCACCGCCTGCAGACGCTGAAGGACTGCCGGGGCTTTGCTGCTGTTCCGTTCATGCCACTCCCTAAGGTGGTCGAGTTGATGTTGCTTCTCTTCTTCTGATCCCCGCATCAATTCCACGACCTGCTGTTCGGGCTCCTCACCGGGGCGCTGAAACATGTTGACGCCCACAATGGGAAGTTTGCCCGAGTGTTTCTGGTGTTCGTAATGCAGGCTTTCCTCCTGGATTTTGCCCCGCTGATACATGCTCTCCATGGCTCCTAGCACACCGCCTCGTTCATTGATGCGATCAAACTCGTCCAGCACTGCTTCCTCCACCAGATCGGTAAGTTCTTCGATGATGTAACTCCCCTGAAGCGGGTTTTCATTTTTCGCCAGCCCTAACTCACGGTTGATAATGAGTTGAATCGCCATCGCCCGGCGTACGCTTTCTTCGGTGGGCGTGGTGATGGCTTCGTCGAAGGCGTTGGTATGCAGGCTGTTGCAATTATCGTAGATCGCATAGAGCGCCTGCAAGGTGGTGCGAATGTCATTAAACTGGATCTCCTGAGCATGCAGGCTCCGCCCGGAGGTTTGAATGTGGTACTTAAGCTTCTGACTGCGCTCATTGGCCCCATACCGTTCCCGCATCGCCACGGCCCAAATGCGCCGCGCCACCCGTCCGATGACGCTGTACTCAGGGTCCATGCCGTTGGAGAAGAAAAACGAGAGGTTGGGGGCAAAGTCGTCGATGTGCATCCCTCGGCTGAGGTAATACTCCACGTACGTGAACCCATTGGCGAGCGTAAACGCCAGCTGCGAAATCGGGTTGGCTCCAGCCTCGGCGATGTGGTAGCCTGAAATGGAGACCGAATAGAAATTACGCACCTGCTGGTCGATGAAGTACTGCTGGATGTCGCCCATCAGCTTAAGGGCAAACTCCGTGGAGAAAATGCAGGTGTTTTGGGCCTGATCCTCTTTGAGGATGTCGGCTTGCACCGTTCCGCGCACGACCCGTAGCGCCTCTGCTTTTAGGTGGTTGTATTCCTCTTCCGAAAGCACTTGCTTTTCTACCAGGTCGCTGCCTGACCACCCCAACAACCCCAGGCCAGCACCGTTGTGCGTGGGCGGCAGCCCGTCCTCCTTCCCTTTCGGTCCGAATGGTTCGTAGCGGGGCCGTTCGCCCATAATCTGCTCCGCCTCCTTCCATCGTCCTTCCGCCTTCAGAAACGCCTCCACCTGCTGGTCGATGGCCGTATTCAGAAACATCGCCAGTAGCATCGGGGCGGGACCGTTGATGGTCATCGACACGCTGGTCTTCGGATCACACAGGTCAAAGCCCGAATACAGCTTCTTCATGTCATCCAGCGTGCAAATACTCACCCCCGAGGTGCCTACTTTGCCGTAAATATCAGGGCGTTCATCGGGGTCAAAGCCATACAGCGTGACCGAGTCGAAGGCCGTAGAGAGCCGTTTGGCGGGCATGCCTTCGCTGACGAGGTGAAAGCGGCGATTCGTTCGCTCGGGGCAGCCCTCGCCGGCGAACATGCGGGTCGGATCTTCGCCTTTCCGCTTAAATGGAAAAACGCCTGCCGTAAACGGATAAAAGCCCGGGACATTTTCGAGCAACGCAAACCGCAGCCGCTCTCCCGGATCGGTGGTCCGTGGCAGAGCCACACGCGGGACGTGGGTCCCCGACAGGGTTTCTACGGTGAGCGGGACCGTGATATCGCGTCCCCGGACCTGGTAGGTAAACTGCTCTCCCCGATACCGTTCTGCCAAGGCATCCCAGTCATCCAGGATGCGTTTGCACCGATGATCGAGCTTGTCCCACCAATGCTGCGCCATGATGTTGAGGCGGTCCATAAGCACCTCCTGGTCTTCTGGCGCCCACGACGCCACCTGCTCTCGGGCCCCCATTGCCTGTCCCCACTTCTGGGCGATTTCGGCCTGCTGCATCGCCCATTTCTTGTACTGTATAACCGACTCGGCGATCTCACCGAGGTACCGCTGCTTTTTCGGGGGGATTATCGCAAGTTTTGACGGATCAACCTCCGGTAATTCCTCCGCAGCGTAAAGCTGTGACGACTGCCCAAATGCATAAGAAGTATTCAGGTGATCAAGCAGGGCAAGGTACAAACGCGTAACGCCGGGATCGTTGAACTGGTTGGCCATCGTCGGGAAGACAGGCATGGCATCTGGCGATTGGCCAAAGGCTGCCCGGTTGCGCTGCACCTGTTTGCGAATGTCGCGCAGGGCATCACGACTGCCCCGTTTTTCAAACTTGTTCAGGGCAACAAAATCGGCAACATCCAGCATTCCAATTTTTTCAAGCTGTGTCGGCGCGCCGAAATCGTGCGTCATCACATACAAGGAAACGTCCACCAGTTCGGTGATTTCGGTATCGCTTTGTCCGATCCCGGCGGTTTCAAGGACCACTAAATCGAACCCTGCCGCTTGGCACACCTCAATGGCTTCCCGTAGGGCGTTGCTCGTAGCGCGGTGGGCTTGTCGGGTGGCAAAGCTGCGCATATACACCCGATTGGTGTGCGCCCCATAAATTGCGTTCATCCGAATACGATCGCCGAGCAACGCCCCCCCCGTACGCCGACGGGTGGGATCGACCGACAATACCGCCACCTGAAAATTGTCAAAGTCGTTCAAAAAGCGCCTCACCAATTCGTCGGTGAGGGTGGATTTTCCCGCGCCACCTGTGCCGGTGATACCCAATACAGGAGTGGCTGAGGAGCGCGAAGCGGGATAATCCAGTGCGGGCTCCCCACCAACTGCTCCATCGCCCCCCCCAACATGAGCCCGCTGCTCTACTTTGGTGAGCTTTTTTGCCAGCGTTTCTACCTTTCGTGCCACCACCTGCACGGCTTCATTTTCCTTCTTGCTCTCCCTTTCCCAAGCCTCCAAGGTGTCAAAATCGCAGGCTTTGAGCATCAGGTTGATCATGCCCTGAAGCCCCATCTCCATCCCATCCTCGGGAGAGAAAATCTTACAAACCCCATAGGCTTCCAGTGAGGCAATTTCCTCCGGGACGATAACCCCGCCTCCTCCACCAAATATCTGAATATGACCTGCCCCGCGCTCCAACAGCAGATCGTGCATATAGGTGAAGTATTCCATGTGCCCGCCCTGATAAGACGAGATGGCAATGCCCTGAACGTCTTCCTGAATGGCGGTATCTACAATCTCCTGAACGGAACGGTTGTGTCCGAGATGAATCACTTCAGCCCCGCTTGCTTGCAGGATGCGGCGCATGATATTGATGGCCGCGTCATGTCCGTCGAACAGGCTGGCGGCTGTCACAAAGCGAATGGGATATGTAGGCGTATATACGGCAGGTTGCATGGTACCGGCATGGCTTTGATCGATACAATAAAGCGTGGGGGGCATGTGCTCAACGCATGCCCGCGTCAGAGGTTTTTCACCCCGATACACGGTCGCGTCGATCTGCAACAAAAAAGGGCTGAAGCGCAATGCTTCAGCCCTTTTGTCACCATTCGGTGTGAACTAATTATTTGGCCGCTGCAAAATTGGCTGCCACTTGACCCCAGTTCACCACATCCCACCAGCTACTGACGTAGTCGGGACGGCGGTTTTGGTAGTTCAGGTAGTACGCATGCTCCCACACATCCAGCCCCAGAATGGGCGTATGGCCTTGCATGTACGGGCTGTCCTGGTTGGCGGTTGAATACACCTGTAATCCTCCGTCACCATCCACCACCAGCCATGCCCAGCCACTGCCGAAGCGGGTCCCCGCAGCGCTTGAAAAGGCCGACTTAAATTCGTCGAAGGAGCCAAAGGTACTGTTGATCGCATCACCGAGGGCACCAGACGGCGCACCGCCTCCATCGGGCGACATCACGGTCCAGAAAAGGCTGTGGTTGGCATACCCACCACCATTGTTTTGCACCGCACCTTTGATGCCATCCGGGACGCTGTCCATGTTGCGCAGGATGTCTTCGATGGACTTGCCTTCGAGGTCGGTGCCTTCGATGGCCGCATTTAGTTTATTGGTATAGCCCTGATGGTGTTTGCCGTGGTGGATCTGCATCGTCCGCGTGTCGATGGAGGGCTCCAGGGCATCGTGGGCATAGGGAAGGTCAGGAAGGGTAAAAGCCATGATTTCCTCGGGGTGATTGGGTGGATATATTAAAATGGGTCGGACACTTTCTAACGTTGTTTACGACATCATGTTTTGACGTTCACTCGCTAGTTACAGAATATGAGCAATTCCTCTACTCCTGCTTTTGGTCAACAAGATACCCTAGATTCATTACCTCCTATTCTGCCTTCAACAAGACCTGCATCAATCGCTCAAAGTCGTTTTCGGCAAGGTACTCTTCCCGTACCAAGCGACTCAATTCTTGCCGTACGTAGCTCAGGTTGGTTCCATGAGGTGTGGTTTCAAAAGAGAGTGCTTCTTCCGCTGAACTGGGTTGCAGCATGGCCGCTTCGAGAAACCGTTCGATAAAAGAAGCCGCTTCGGGCTTGCCCGAAAAATCCAGTGAGACGTGAAAAAGCGCACGCCCCCGATTCACGCCAATCTCAACCTTTGGTCCCCTCAGTATTGGCTTCTTGCGTTTTACCTCCACGATATCAGCATAGCGCACCTCGTGAACCTGACTCAACGCATAGTTTTGGAAAACGAAGTGTGTGGCGGTGAATACTGCTCCATCCTTGGCACTACCGAGTACGGTAGAATCGTAGAGCGCCAATATTTCATTCTCGGAGATTCCTTTTGCAAAATCACTCCGGGCGTTCATGAGCAAGCCAGCCGGAATCTGCGGGGCCACGTACAAACCCATCTGGGGGGCATGCGGAATCAAGGATTTGATGAGCGACTGCATGTCGCTTAAAGATCAGATCTAGGGAAGGACCTGTGTGGTCGCCACCGCCGCGTCAAAAAAGGTAGCAGCCATTTCACGCACGCCAGGCACAAAACCTATTACAAGCAGAAGTCCAGCACACACGATCACGACCGCCGCGGAGGCTGGGGTAACCGGAAAGGCGGCTTCGCGAACGGCGTCGGGGCTTTCGTCGGCAGAACGCATAAACAGCACAAACAACACCCGCAGGTAATAATACGCCGACAACACACTCGACAGCACCCCGATGATCACAAGCCAGGTCAGGCCAGCATCAACGGCCGGGGCAAAAACAGCGAATTTCCCGAAGAACCCACCCATCGGCGGGAAGCCAGTGAGGCTAAACATAAAGATACCCATCGTCACACCCAGCACGGGCTTTCGGAGCCCCACACCAGCAAGCGAGTCGATGTCTTGGACGCGTCCTTCTTTTCCATCCCATTCCAGCATCGCCATCACCCCAAACGCGCCCACATTCATCAGCGTGTAGATCAGCAAATAATAGAGCGCCCCGGAATACCCGTCGGCGGTGCCAGCCGCGAGTCCTACCAGCACATACCCAGCGTGGGCAATGGACGAATACGCCAGCATACGCTTGACATTGTTCTGCACCAGCGCCAGGAAGTTGCCCAACACCATCGTCACCAGCGCAATCAGTGCCAAGACCAAGGTCCAACGCTCATCCAGCACTGGCTCCAGGGCGTAGTAGAGCACCAGAATCAGGGACGCGAACGCTGAAGCCTTGGAAGCCGTGGACATGTACCCCGTCAACGGCGTGGGCGCACCCTGGTACACGTCGGGGGTCCACATGTGGAACGGCGTGGCGCTCACCTTAAACATAAACCCGATGAACAACAACGCTACCCCGGCCCAGAACATGAGCACACCCTCGCGGGCCGCGAATCCAGCCGCCATTTCAGGCAAATACATCGTACCTGTTGCCCCGTACAGCAAGGCGATTCCGTACAGGAAAAAACCGGTAGAAAACGCTCCGAGCAAGAAATATTTGAGCGCGCTTTCGATGGCACCCTCGTCTTCGCGCACCAGCCCAGTCATGATGTAGAGCGCGACCGACATGGTTTCCAGCCCCACAAAAATCGTCACCAGGTTATTGGCAGTGGCTAGCACAATCATGCCCAACGTGGCAAAGAGAATCAGCGCATATACTTCGCCATAAGCGTGCTCAATCTTTTTGAGATAGGGCACGGCCAAAACAATCGTAGCCAGTGCACTGCCGAGAATGATGATGTTGATAAAGGACGCGAAGCCACCAACGCGCACCATGTCGTAAAAAGCTGTCCGCCCGACGCCAAGCTGCGTGGCTTCCCACCCGATGCAGGCCGCCAGTGAAAGCCCAGCCACCCACGGCAGCACCGGGGCATCATTCCGAAAGGCATCCCACACCACCAGCACCAATCCCATCACCGCCAGGATGACGAGCGAAAACCCACTTCCGAGGTCGGCGAGCAGGGTATCATATACGTTCGAGAGTTCCATGCTGTGTTTAGTTACCGTCTCCGGCTTGGTGTGTCTTGTTAAGTTTGATCAGGTTAGTGCTTCGATGGCTTTTGCCAACTTCACGTCCATCTCCGTGACTTTATTCCCTGCGTCATGGGTGTTGAGCGCGATCTCAACACGGTTGTACACATTATGCAAGCTCGGGTGATGATCCAGTGCTTCTGCATGAAAGGCCAGCCGCACCATAAATCCCACCGCCTCTTGAAAATCTGCGAACGTAAACGACTTGGTCAAGGCATCACCCGCGAATGACCAACCCGGCAATTCATGCAGGGCGGCATTGATCTCGTCCGTATTTAATGGGGTACGTGCCATCAGGTTAGTCTCTTCGTCCTAAAGCACCCAGCCGCTGTAGTAAATCAGCCAGACGACGAAGTACACCGGCAGCAGGATCGGAATCGAGTACTTCACGAGGTAGCCAGCAAAGGACGGCGTATCCACATCGTTGGCTTCGGCAATGGCTTTAACCATGAAGTTGGGCGCATTGCCGATGTAGGTCAGTGCCCCAAAGAACACCGCAGCCACCGAAATTGCCTGCAAATACAACGGTGCGGTCGACTCGGCGAAGGCCATCACGTCGGCAGGCGACCCAACGTCCTGCCCAAACTTGCCCATCGCTGCCGCGAGGAAGTTCAGATACGTGGGTGCGTTGTCGAGGAAGCCAGAAAGCGCCCCTGTGCCCCAGTAAAACGTCGAGATCCCCAGCGAATCGGCGTTGTTGCTCGCAAACGCGGCGATCAGGTTCAGCGCGGGCACCATACATGCGAAAATGCCGAGGAACAGCCAGCCCACTTCCCGAATCGGTTCAAAAGAGAACTGGTTTTTCTCAAGCGCATCTTGTCGGCAGAATTTATAGCCGACATAGCACATCGAAAACATGACGATCTCACGGATGCCAAATGGCAGGTGAATATCGCCGAGGTGCAAGGCCGGGACCCAGTCAAATACGTTCGGGTCGATGAAGACCGAAACGATGATGATGAAGACAAAAATGAAGCTTCGCCAGCCCAAAATACTGATGGTGCTCTCCCCTTCTATCGGATCTGGACTGACCGCTTTGTTTCGCTTGTCGATAACGTAGAAGATCCCTAATAATACGATCATGGTCGGAATCCAGACGTGCAGCACATTCGCTAGCGTCCAGAAAAACGGCACACCCCGCAAGAAGCCGAGGAACAGCGGCGGGTCACCAATCGGGGTAAGCGCTCCGCCGACGTTGGCGACGACGAAGATAAAGAACACAATGTGGTAGGCCTTCAGCCGCCCCTGATTCAGCCGCATGTAGGGCCGGATAAAGAGCATGGCGGCCCCCGTCGTGGCGATGAGGTTGGCAATCAATGAGCCAACCGCCAGCAAGGCGGTGTTCACCATCGGCGTGCCCCGCGCATTAACGCGTAGGAAAATTCCACTCGCCGCAATAAAGAGCGACGCTACCAGCGCAATGAAAGACAAATACTCTTGTAGCGCGTGGACCATCGCGATGGGCGCGTCCAACACAAAAATGTAATAGAGCGTGACGAAGGTCCCAAGCCCCACCGCATATTTAGGATAATGATGGTGCCAATGATGGGCGTAAAACAACGGCCCTGTCGCAATCATCAATAGCAAAATGACAAAGGGCGCCACCAACCAGAGGGGCGGGACGGGCGCATGATGATCATCCCCATGGTCGTCTTCTTCCGTATGCTCAGCATCTTCTTGGGGCGCTTGAACCAATTGGACGACGCTTTCATCCGTGTCCTGGGCAACCGCCATCGATGGCAACACCGTTACCGTTGCGGCTGTCACCAGCAACAGTGCAAACATCCACCGAGCAAAAGTAGAAAACAGGGTACGTTGGGATTCCCAGTCCATCCGGCTAAGGGTCAAGGCGTGTGGGTGGTTTCGCGAAGAGGGGCTTCAATCTCCTGGGTGACAGGGGGTAGGTCGAGGGAAAGGGGTACATCTTGCGCAAATTGGGCCGCCCGTGCTTCCTCAAGGACCACGGCCTGTTTTTCCTGAATGACCTGTAACAGGTGTTCGGTGGCAGGCTCACTCCGCTGGAGGAATGGATTGGGGGCAAGGCCAAGAATAATCATAAAGGCAGCCAACGGCACCAAAAGGCCCAACTCGCGGGCGTTGAGGTCGCTCATCTCGCGGTTGGCATCGCTCGTTAGTGGACCGAAGAAGGTTTTGTAGAGCATCCACAGCAGATAGACCGCCGCGAGAATAACCCCGGTTGTCGCCAGCGCAATCAGCAGCGGGTTGCCGATGACCGTACTCTTAAATGAGCCTAGCAAAATCATAAACTCACCGACAAAGCCGTTGAGTCCAGGAAGGCCCGCCGACGCCAAAACCGAGAGCACCATAAAAAACGTCAGCACCGGGACGCTTTTGGCTATGCCACCATAGTCTTCCATCAGCCGCGTGTGCCTCCGTTCGTAGAGCATCCCCACAATAAGGAAGAGTGCGCCTGTCGACAAGCCATGGTTCACCATCTGGATCATCGCGCCTTGCAACGCTTCCAGGTTAAACGCAAAGATGCCCAGCACTACAAATCCGAGGTGGCTGACGGAGGAATACGCGACCAGTTTCTTGGCATCGGGCTGCACACGGGCAACGAGGGCGCCATAGATAATGCCGATGACGGCAAGGACTGCGAACAGCATTGCATATTCTTGCGCTGCATTAGGGAAAAACGGCAGGCAGAATTTCACCAAGCCAAACGTCCCCATTTTTAGCAGTACCCCCGCCAGAATCACGGAGCCGCCTGTTGGAGCCTGCACATGGGCATCGGGAAGCCACGTATGGAGCGGGAAAAGCGGCACCTTGATCGCGAATGCCAATGCAAACAGGAAGAACAGCCACGTCTGCATCGACAGCGGGGTGTTGTAGGCCAGCAGCTTGTAATAGTCCGCCGTGAAGACACCGTTGTTCACGGCATCGCCTGCTACATAGCAAAAGTACAGGATGGCCACCAGCATCAGCAAGGAGCCGACGAGCGTGTAAATGACAAACTTAACCGCCGCGTACACCTTGTTCTCTCCGCCCCAGATGCCGATGATAAAGTACATCGGGATGAGCGTGAGTTCGAAGAAGATGTAGAACAGGATGATATCGTACGAGGCAAAAACGCCCGTCACGCCCGTCTGCAAGATGAGCAGCAGCGTGTAATAGGCCTTTTCGTGCTTCTTGATATACGTCCATGAGGCCAACACCACCAACGGCCCTAGCAGCGTCGTCAGGAGGACTAGCAGCAGGTTCAGCCCGTCGATGCCCACGTAATATTTGATGTCGAGCGAGTCGGCGAGAATGGGCCCCGAGATATCAGCTAGTTGCGGAGCGAGGTTGGTGGCTACGGCCGGATCGAAGCCAAACCACAGCACCAACGAGAGCCCGAATGTGATAAGCGTCGTCACCAGCGCGGCCCAGCGGACTGCATCTTTGCCCCGCGCCGCCATGGTAAGCAGCGCGCCAATCAGCGGCAAAAAGATGATGATAGAGGTAATGTTTGGAATCATAAGGTCCCGGTTCTATCGGTTACCGCTGGTTAGCTGAATAACAACATCGCAATGACAAAGGCCACCCCCAACACAATCGCGAGGGCGTAGTTTTGCACCACACCTGTCTGCATCTTGCGCAAGCTGCCACTGATCCTGGACGAGAGGCTCGCCATCCCGTTCACCAAACCATCAACCACGTTGGCATCAAACGGAGCCAGCCCTTTTTCGGAGCCGCCAATTAGCGGGCGCACCACCACGCGGTCGTAAAACTCGTCCCAGTAATACTTGCCCTGCCACGTTTTGTAGAGCCCACCAAAACGACCCTTTAGCTTTTCGTCGTAAGCCAAGCCATGCTTTTTATAAACACTGTACGCGAAGTAAACGCCGACGATGGCAATGAGTGAACCCAGCGCGATGAGGCCCCACTCAATGGTTAAGAAACTCGGGTCGTGTGGACTTACCGCTGCTTCGGCGACGGGACCAACCACATCGCCATGCCCCACCAGGAAGCCGTGGATCCAGTTCCATTCTCCGTGTGCAATGACGCCCGGCAGTCCAATAAAACCGCCAATCACGGAAAGAATCCCTAATACCCACAGCGGAATGGTCATTGTCGCAGGCGACTCATGGGCATGGACTTCATCCGCATTGGGCCAGCGCTCTTCACCTTCAAAGGTGAGCATATACGAGCGCATCATATAAAACGCCGTCAGTAGGGCGGTGATGAGACCAATGATCCAAACAAACCACGCATAGCCGTTTCCATCGTAGCCATATTCAAACGCCTTAAAGAGGATCTCATCCTTGGAGAAAAACCCAGCGAAGAGCGGTATTCCAGCGATGGCAAAAGTAGCCAACAAATACGTCCAACGCGTCGAGGGCATGTATTTCTTAAGGCCGCCCATCGTGCGCATGTCCTGCGCGTCGAAGTGACCTCCGTCAGCGCCTGCATGATGCACGTCCACGCCCTTGTGCTCCAAGTCGTGCTCCACATGGTGCATCGCATGGATCACCGAGCCGGAGCCGAGGAAGAGACAGGCCTTAAAAAAGGCGTGTGTCATCACGTGGAAAATCGCCACGAAGAACGCGCCGACGCCTGCCGCCATAAACATGTAGCCAAGCTGCGAAACCGTCGAATAAGCCAGTACGCGCTTAATGTCGTTCTGCGTGATCGCAATCGTCGCCGCCATAATGGCCGTGAGCGCACCCACAATCGCGATCACCATCATGATGTCGGGCGCATTTAGCACGACGGGCGACATGCGCGCTAGCAGATACAAACCCGACGTAACCATCGTAGCCGCATGGATTAGGGCAGAAACGGGTGTTGGCCCAGCCATGGCATCGGGCAACCAGACAAACAAGGGGATCTGGGCGCTTTTCCCCGTGGCTCCGATAAATAGCAACAGCACCGCCCACATCGTGGTACCCTGGCTCAGGGAAGCAGGATCGGCTAGAATCGTCCCGAAGTCGAGGCTGCCGAGTTCCCGAAAGAGCAGAAACATCGCCAGCAGAAAAGCGAAGTCGCCAATGCGGTTGACGATAAACGCCTTGTTCGCGGCTTCCGTGTTTTTTAGCTCCTTGTACCAGAATCCGATGAGCAGGTACGAACACAGCCCCACGCCTTCCCAACCGAGAAATAACACAACGAGGTTGTCGGCCAGGACCAAGTTGAGCATCATGAAGATGAACAGGTTCAGGAAGGCGAAAAACTTCCAGAACCCGTCGTCATCGTGCATATATCCGATGGAATACAGGTGGATCAATGATCCTACACCCGTCACCACCAGCGTCATGATCAGCGAGAGTTGATCAATCCGGTAGGCAAAGCTCAGATCCAGGTCGCCCGCCTGCATCCAGGTAAAGAACGTTGCAATCAGGGGCTCTTCGTGGAAGTAGAGGAAGAGCAACACGGTTAGTGCAAATGGTACAGCCACACAGGCTGTTGCCAACCCACCCAACAAGGTCTTGTTTTTACGCCATGCTGGGACGAAGAGCCCCAACATACCGTTGAGCACCGCGCCTGCAAGCGGTAAGAGCAGGATAAGCAGAACGTATTCTTGCATAGATCAAGAGGCGGGTTGCAAAAAGGGCTGCGGGCAGAACCCGCCACCCGAAAAAACCTAAGCCGTTAATACTTAAACAGATTAATCTGGGAGATATCGACCGTGAGCTTGTTGCGGAAGATGGCGATCACGATGGCAAGCCCAACTGCCGCCTCGGCGGCTGCCACACTCATCACAAAAAACACCAGAATCTGACCCGACACATCCCCCATTGCCTGACTCAAAGCTACAAGGGTCAGATTAACCGCGTTGAGCATCAATTCGACAGACATCAACACCACGATGACGTTGCGGCGAAACAGCACGCCCAGCACGCCGATGGTGAACAAAACCGCGCTTAGCGACAAAAACCAATTCAGGGTCAATTCCATCGTTTGTTGCTCAGGTAAATCGACGTTTAGCCAACATTAACGCCCCAATTGTCGCCACCAGAAGCAATATTCCGATGACTTCAAAGGCCAATACGTGCTTGGTAAAAAGCTCTGCCGCAATGGTACGTGCACTGCCTGTCACCACGGCTTCTTCAGCGACGATGGCAGCAGGCACGACATCCAGACTTAACGCCAGCATATATACCAGTTGCGCCAAAACCACCATCCCTAGAAAGAATCCGACTACTTTTTTCCAGTCGAACTCCTGCAAGCGGGGCAAAGAGGACAGATTCAGCAACATGATGACAAACAGGAAGAGCACCATGATGGCCCCCGCATACACCAGAATCTGAATGGCACCAATAAAGGAGGCGTTCAGGGTGATGTACAGTCCCGCGATGCAAAGCATATTTAGAATAAGCCACAACGCACTGGAGACAGGGTTGCGTGAGAGCAGCATGCCCAGTGCTGCCGCCACAGCTACAACAGCGAGGAAGAAAAAGAGAAAAGGTGCGACCATCGAATCGCTGGTGGGTGAGTCAAGACGCTAGCAGGAGCAGGGCTTCTCCCTACAGCCTGCGAAGTTAGACAAATCGAGAAGCACCAACAAGCAAAGATCCCGTAAAACCAAGCCTGCTTCCCAGCCCCCAATTTAGGGCCTCCTTCCTTTCTACGCTACGTCCTTTACAGGTCTTTTCCAAACTCAAAAGGTTTTTGATATGCAATAACGGATTTAATCCCGGAAAACTATGCAGGCGGCCATTATCTTCATCCCTCGTTCTAGAAGAATTTTATGGAGGACTTAGATGTCGAAATCAGGTTTCCCCTTGCTGGGGATCATGGGGGGAGGCCAGTTGGGCCGGATGATGGCCTTAGCGGCCCTACGGATGGGATTTAAGGTACGCTTCCTCTCCCCCCATTCTTCCGGCCCAATGCAAGGCCTGGGCGAGCAGATGGTAGGGCCTTGGACCGACAAAGACGTGCTTCAAGACTTCGTGGAAGGGTGTTCGGCAATAACGGTCGAAAGTGAATGGGCCCCTGCAGAAGAAGTGAAAGCCATTTTGCCAGAGGGAGTCGCCCTATGGCCTAGCCCTGCCACCCTGCAGTTGATCCGACACAAAGGCATTCAAAACACAACCCTTCAAAAAGCAGGGCTTCCTCTGCCTGCCTTCTGTTGCTGTGCTAGCCTCGATGAAGTCCACAACGCCGTAGAGGCTTTTGGCTTTCCGGTTATGTTCAAGCGGTTTGAAGGCTCCTATGATGGCTACGGAAATGCCACGGTACGTTTCCCGGAAGAGATCCAGCAAGCCTGGGATGACCTCGCTGCAGAGGACGGGCTGCTTGTAGAAGCCTGGGCGCCATTTGTCCGTGAACTCTCCGTACTGGTTTGTCGGCGGGCGGACGGAGCCCATGTGGAATACCCGGTCGTCTACACGGAGCAAAAAGACCACCGGTGCCATGCCGTAGAAGCACCTGCGCCCTCACTCTTCCCCGATGTAGAAGCGGAAGCACGCCGGGTAGCCCTTGCTGCGGTGGAAGCAGTTGGCGGGGTTGGAATTATGGGAGTTGAATTATTCGAAATGAAAGACGGGACCGTGCTGGTGAATGAACTGGCACCTCGCCCCCACAACACCGGACACTACACCATCGAGGCATGTCATACCTCCCAATTTGAAAATCACGTTCGGGCTGTGCTTGGTCTTTCTCTCGGCAATCCTAACCTGCGTGTACCAGCAGCGGTCATGATCAATATATTAGGACACCGTTCCGGAGAAGCAGCGCCTGATGGACTTGATGACGCCTTGGCTGTGGAAGGAGCGGCCATTCATCTATACAATAAGCCACAGGTTCGTCCGAAACGAAAGATGGGCCATGTCACCATTACAGGAGATGACGTGAAAACTGTTCGTGCGCGTGCAGAGCATGCCGCGTCATTGATTCAACTTTAAACCAATATGACCAAAACGAACCCCTTGGTAGGAATTGCTATGGGCAGTGAATCGGACCTGCCCACCATGAAAGAGGCTGCAGACGTGTTAAAATCGTTTGCCGTCCCGTTCGAGATCCGCGTCCTGTCTGCCCACCGTACGCCCGACGCCATGCACGCCTATGCAAAATCAGCCCATAAGCGCGGACTCAAGGTGATTATCGCCGGAGCGGGTGGAGCCGCGCACTTGCCAGGCATGATCGCTGCGTCCACTCCCCTTCCCGTCCTTGGCGTCCCCGTCAAATCAAGTAAACTCAGTGGCCTCGATTCTTTGCTCTCGGTGGTGCAGATGCCCGGAGGCGTTCCTGTCGGTACCCTGGCCATAGGGGGAGCCAAAAACGCAGGGTTGCTCGCCGTTCAGATCCTTGCCACCTTCGATACGACCCTGCTCGATAAAATGCTTGCATACAAGAAAGACCTGATTACCCTCGTCGAGGGCATGGACGCACGCGTCCAGGAAGCGGTGAAATAAGCGGCTTACTCCAAAAACAGGTCCTGCTCGCTCTCGACCGTTTTGCCTGAAATGTTATCGTGGACACGTATGGCCAGGGTATAAATGCCCGGCTCTTCGCCACTCACGTCCAGGATCTGATAGGCGGCATCATCGCTGAGGGTACCTGTCCCCGGAAAACTGACCGAGACCCCTCCTGTGCGCCCGAATATGTTCTTCACGAGGCGACCAAGACCACGTGATTCTTCCTTCGGGATCAGCACAATGTCAACCTCATAATCCGTCTGACCATCATCGCCTTTTGCAAGATTGTAGGCTTCGAAGTAAAGGTAAACGGGCTGATTGGTCGAAAAAACGCTCCACGGAGCGGGTTGAATCGACAGGTCATGTCGAACAATTTCGCTGGCACTGTGCGGCTTGCCATCGAATGTATCCTCGACCCGGTACGCCAACAGCAAATCACTGATTCCAAGCTCGCCCGATGAAAAATCGGGAATGTCCACCGGACGCCGTTGCACGGCTACCGTACCCCCACTTGCCGTTTCAAACTCCATGGAAAGCTCATGGTGTCCTGGCGGCGCCGTCATCGTCTGAGTGTCTACCCACAAATTTAAGTCGGTGAACGATACGATCTGCTCTGTAGGCAATCCATAGATGGTCCGCCGTCGTTCTACCAACAAGTCTCGTTGTTCACTGACCAAAAAAGTGCCGGTATTGGCGGTAATCTCAAGCATCTGCTCGCCATTGTCGAACGTGGTGATGGGGACACCGTAATGCACGTACAAATCGGTGACGCCGCCTTCTCCTTTAAACGCTGTCGTCAGGTAGGGCAACTCCACCGCACGACCTGTGGGCTCATACTCATACCGTTCTGGCGTACGACGAAACGTTTCCTTCGCCTTGATCTCATAATCGTTTTCCCACACGTCCATACCGTCGCTAATCTCAGAGGCCTTGGGGGTATACAGTCGATATTCTCCATTCCGGAATGGATCTTCAAAAACAAACCGGAATTCCCCGTATTCCCACACGTTGAACGTGTTCATCTCATTAAAGAGTTGGGAATCCATCAGGTCGCGCATTTCCTGAGGATCGTTCCTAACCGCTGATGCACCTGAGTTATTAAGGTCTCCCTCTCCAACGGTCGTTAAGGCCTCAATCAAGATGGTTTTCCCCTCATGGATCGCCTCGTCGTTGGGGATAATAACTACATCGGCTTCGGGAGGCCCATAGCGTACCAAGATACGTCCGCGTTGGGTATCCCAACCGCGCAGGTCCAGGCCATCGGCTCCATACAACAAGTCAGCATACGTTAGCCGGGAATAGTGTTCCTGCCGGCGCTCGTTATAGGGCGTCAGATACCGTGGATCTTTGCTCGTCCAAAACCGAGAGGCGTAGGTAACCGGATCGGCCTCATAAGCTTTTATTTCCTCTTGGGGAAGGACGTAGCGTATATCGGTGTAGGCCTCTTTTACCGCCGGATCCATAAATCGAAACGCCGTTTCAAAGCTGCGCTCAGAGGCTTCAAAATTGCCTGCCCGGTGATGGGCTAACCCCAAATAGGTCCATGTTTCGGGATCCTCCGGGAAAAAGCGATACATGTCCTCCAACATCACTAACGCTTCCGTGTACTCTCCTTTGAGCGAGTATATCTCCATCAGCAGATCGTAGACTGAACGGCGGCGAGGGTCCACCTCCAGGGCTTTTTGCAGATGGGTAATCGCCCGATCATAAGAGCGCTGTGCCCGCACCTCCAGGTCCCGTATCGGGACGCCCTGGGAGGCCAGTGATTCGGTGTCGAACCGGTCGTTGAGAAAGACGCGGTTGGGGTTGGCAATCCGTTCGAGATTATTTCCCGTTGGAATAAAACGCTCCGCCACACCCACGTTTTCAGCCTGATAATCGAAGCGGCCTGCCCCTTCTTGCAGGCTGGTATATTGCAAGGCGTACGTCGGAATCATAACCGCATTCCGGTAGCGCCAGAAATCATGAATATGAACCGCCCCTAGTTCTTCGTTCGCAAAGGCATTTTCTGGGTCGAGATCCAGAATTTTACTGGCAAGTTCAAGCCGACGTAACTCACGGAGTCGTTCCGCAAAGAAATTGTTTGTTTCGGTACGTAGTTGCTGAAGCTGGGCGACCAGATAAACTACGTTTTCGGGCTCGATGTCGAGCGCTTTATCCAACGCACGCGCAGCTTTTCGGCGGTCATGCAGTGGGGTTTCATAATACACCCGCGCCAACAGGTAGTGGGCCTCTGCATTTTGAGGGTCTGAAGCTGTCGCCTGTTCAAAGGCACGCGCGGCCTCTTCGAAACGGGCCTCCCGGAAGGCTTGACGGCCTTGCGCAAGATAGTCAGGAGCCTGCTGTGCGGTCCCTGTTTGTGCAAGGAGCAGGCAGAGGACGAAGAGAAACGCTGATGTCAGCAGTCGATGAATCATGGATTCCCGAACCATGGCTGCGGAGTCCAAGGGCTAAGTGAGTGTACACCAAATATCATGGTACAACGCATCAAAGACACTGTACACCCCAAATCCGCCGAATGGTTGCAGGACGAGGGTGAGGCGTTGCAACGTGGTACCAAGCCGCGCCATCCCCGCTCTAGGCCCAGTCAATTTTTGCGAAACGCCGTTTTCCGACTTTTATCACAAACGGAGCCTGTACTGCCAGATCAAGTATTGCACGCGGATCCGCTACTTTTTCCCCGTCGATGGACACGCCGTTTTGTTGCACCATCCGCCGAGCTTCACTATTGGATGACGCCAAGCCTGCCTGCGTGATAAGTGTAAGGAGCCCGATACGGCTTCCCTCTGCAACGTGCGGCGTAAAGGTCGCAATGTCGTCGGGGATATCGCCTTTGATCACCGTTTTCTCAAAGTGCCGGCGGGCAGCCAAGGCCGCCTCCTCGCCGTGATACATACGCACGATGGTGAGGGCCAACTCGTGTTTGGCATTGCGTGGATCGTCCGCAGAAAATGCTTTCAGGCGGGGCAAATCTTCAGTCGGAGCGTCGGTGGCAAGCTCAAAATAGCGATAGATCAAGTCGTCCGGTATCGATAAGGTTTTGCCATACATCTCCTCCGGGGCTTCGTCTATCCCGATGTAGTTATCCAGCGACTTCGACATTTTCTCGACACCATCAGTCCCCTCCAGCAAAGGAAGCATAATGCACACTTGCGGGGAAAGTCCTGCCGCTTGCTGGATATCACGCCCCACGAGCAGGTTAAACCGCTGGTCCGTCCCGCCCAATTCGATGTCAGACTTGATGGCAACGCTGTCTTGCGCCTGGGCGAGTGGATACAGAAACTCATGCACCCCAATCGGAGCTCCTTCGGCATAGCGCTTGGCGAAATCGTCGCGCTTGAGCATCTGGGCAACGGTATATTTTCCGGCCAACGCCACCACCTCGCTAAACGTCATAGCATCGAGCCACTCTGAATTATAGACGATTCGGGTCTTGACCGGGTCAAGAATTTTTGTCGCCTGCTCGAAGTAGCTTTGCCCATTTATCCGCGTGTCCTCGAAGGTAAGCGGAGGGCGGGTTTTGGAACGCCCCGTCGGATCCCCGATCATGCCGGTAAAGTCGCCGATGATCAGGACGGCCTGATGCCCCAGATCTTGAAACTGCCGGAGCTTACGCAGCACCACGGCGTGCCCCAGGTGCAAATCCGGTCGGCTTGGATCACAACCTAATTTGACAACCAAAGGCGTTCCGGTTTTTTCTGCTTCTTTGAGCTTTTCAACCAGTTCCTTTTCAGGCAGAATCTCTTCAACCCCGCGGCGGATTTGTGCCAGTTGCTCGTCGATTGGTGGAAATGAAGCCATGGATGTAATGCTTGGTTCAGTCGTTAACATTCTTCGACGATAGATTCCCCTTGCTCGTATCCACCACACGTCCAACGCCAGCGTTCATAGAGCCGTAACCGCCCATCGGGAAGTATTTCCGGCTTGGATTCACAGATTCCCGTTTTCAGGGTGCCATCGGTCGTGATGTGTTGATAGCGCATGTCCAGCGCTCCCTCATCATCAACACGGGCGATCAGTTGTCCGCATGAAATGAGTCCCCCTTTGTAAGTGGCCCAGACGTATGAGCCCTCCTGGTGGTACTCAAAAAAAGTCTCGGCATCGACTTCGCCGATCTCGGAATTTTGCACGGACCGGAATCGCCGCCCCTCGTAATGAATCCGTTGTTTCATCGAATCAGTGTTGGCGCAGGATACGGTCCAAGCGACGCTGTGTGTCTTTTTCGGCAATGTCGGCTCGTTTGTCGTAGAGCTTTTTCCCTTTCGCTAAACCGATCTCTACTTTGGCCAATCCGTTTTTGAAATACAGCTTGAGCGGGACAATGGTGTACCCTTTTTGGCCGATGGCTTTGTCCAGCTTGCCCAATTCGCGGCGGTGCAGCAACAGCTTGCGCGAGCGCACGGGGTCATGGTTATTCACATTCCCATGTCGATATGGGGAAATGTGTACGCCATGAAGGTACAGTTCGCCGTCCTGAAACCCACAGAATCCTTCCTGCAGATTGGCCTTGCCATCGCGCAGCGACTTCACTTCGGTGCCTTGCAATACCAGCCCCGCCTCAAACGATTGTTCGATGTGATAATCGTGGCGTGCTTTGCGATTGGTCGTTATTATTTTTATTCCTTCTGCCATCTGCTTTCCATAACTGAGTGCCGTTTCAACGATTCAGGTCGTGCCACGTTCACTCCCGCCGCCCGTGCTATTCGTCGTCTTCCTCCGCCTCACCGGTGGGTATCTGATAAACGACCAGATCCTTTACTTCTTCCGTGATGCCATAGTAGTACAGATATTGGCTCCACTCAGTGAGGCTTGCAATGGCCAGATCGTCGAAGCTCAATCGCAAATCATCTGCATAAAAATGATGGATGACAGGAGGCATATCGTTCGCTTGTAGCCATTTCGATCGGTATGCTTCTGCCGCTTGTCGGAGCGCCACCAAGCGCTCAATCATTTCAGGTGTGGCTTCGTCTTTTCGCGCGGCCCAGAACCCCCACACCATTGGGTAATTGGAGAGTTCATACCATTCCTGCCCGATATCCAACAACAAGGCCTCCGAATGAATCAGCGGGATGTTGTCCCCCACCAGAACACATGCCTCCGTATTACTGCTTAATAATGCTGTGGGGGCTGCTCCTGGTTGTGCCTGAAATTCTGGCTCCAGCGCGTAATGTTCTTTAAGGATGATCCGGGCTATCAGGGCTTCCAGTTCGTGCGTCGGGTTATACGCGATAGTGTTCACCTGGGATAGCCCTTTTCGCAGCAGGAGACGGGCATAGGGGTTGTTCCACGTAGACAGCGCAACTCCGGAGAGGATGCTGAGCTCCTCGGAACGCCGATAGGCTTCCAACGCCGACACCATCGCTACATCTACCAGCCCTGCAGACAGCCAGGTTAAACACTCCTCCGGCGTCCCTCGCTTTGCATAAACAGGGATATGCATCGCACCGCTTTCTTGTCCAGACAACAAGAATTCAGCAGCCGGGCTATTCCAAATGGCGAGTTCCATAGGGAGGTTGACACATGTAGAACAAAAAACCGCCGGAGCAGCAAAACTGCCCGGCGGTGTAGCACACTTCTTGGAAACCCTTAATTGGTTTCACGACGGCGCTCTTTGATACGGGCAGCTTTTCCTCGTAGGTTGCGCAAATAATAGAGCTTCGCACGCCGCACCCGTCCGCGCCGCATAATATCGATCGCAGCGATACGAGGTGAATTGTAGGGGAAGATGCGTTCAACGCCTACGTTGTTCGAAATCTTGCGAACAGTGAAGGTTTTGGTGGCGCCCGTCCCTTTGACGCGAATCACCACGCCTTGGAATTGCTGGATACGCTCCTTGTTACCTTCGATCACGCGCACATGCACGTTTATCGTATCACCAGGCTCAAAGTCCGGCAGTAGATTCTCACGGTCTTGGGTCGCCTCAACCAGTTTAATCAGATCCATAGCCATGGCGTACCTCCTTCTTTAGTTTTCAGGTTGGATTTCTGCGTCAAGCGCAGAAACGTTTATTTCAGTAAATCGGGTCGTCGGGTTTGGGTTTTTTCGAGGCGGTGCGCCTGGCGCCATGCCTCAATTTTTTCGTGGTCGCCCGAACGTAATACGTCCGGCACGTCCATTCCGCGAAAACTCGCGGGGCGCGTGTAATGCGGAGCATCCAGCAACTGATCCTGAAAGGAATCAGACAGCGCCGAGGTGGCATCCCCAAGCACGCCCGGGAGAAGCCTGACCAGAGCATCGACCAGCACTAGTGCTGGCAATTCACCACCGCTCAGCACGTAATCGCCAATGGATATTTCGCGCGTCACGAGGGTATCGCGTACCCGTTGGTCTACCCCTTTATAATGGCCAGCCAACAAAATGAGTCGGCCTGCCATTGACAACGTGTTCGCTAGCGGTTGGGTAAGCCTGTCACCATCAGGAGAGAGGAAAATCACCTCGTCTACCACCGGTGCTTCGGCCTGCAACGCTTCGATACACGCAAAAATGGGCTCCGGCTTCAGCACCATGCCCGCACCACCGCCATATGGGTAATCATCGATCTGCCGGTGCTTGTCCTGCGTGTATGAACGCAAATCATGCACCCTTACATCGACAAGCCCTTTTCGGCCGGCACGTTGTAAAATGCTGTGCTGCAACGGTCCTTCTACGAGCCCCGGCAGCGCGGTCAGTATGTCAATTCGCATGGCTTGAGATTTCGGCTAACGGCAAGGGCCCGACGCCCTCCGCGCCCTGACTCAATCCAACAACCCCTCAATGGGGCGTATGGTCAAGCATCCGGCATCGAAGTTGATGTCCACGATAAACGCGGGCACGGCGGGAATAAGGGCCGCCTTTTTATGGGGCCGCGCCACCACCAGCACGTCATTGCCGGGCAGTTCCAATATGTCTTGCACCGTTCCGATCGCATCACCCTCCTCCGTAGAAACGCGGAGACCAACAAGATCGTGCAGGTAATATTCATCCTCACCCAGCGCCGGAAGGTCTTGGAGGCTGGCGTAAACATACAGTCCACGCAGCGCAGCCGCTTCCTCCCGATTGCTTACTGATTCTAACACGAGCAGAACCGTAAGGCCAAGTTTGGTTTGCTGATGACGAACCTGGGTAACCGCATAAGCGCTGACCTGTTCAGGACCGGCTCCCACGTAAACCGCAGGCAATTCGTCGAAATGCTGGGGGTTGTCCGTTTCCGGAATTACCTTCATTTCGCCCATCACACCATGTGGCTTGCCGACCTGTCCAACAAGGAACAAGGCGTCAGCAGGCGGTACTTCAAGACGGTGGGGCATGAGCAGACCCAGCAGTTGACGCCTAACGACCGTGCGTTAAGCCTCCTCTTTTGTTTCATCAGTCCCTTCCGCTTCAGCAGCAGGGGCGGATTCTTCGGCTGCAGGGGCTTCGGCTGCCGGAGCGTCATCAGAAACAGCTTCGGTTGGCGCTTCAACAGTCGCTTCATCAGCAGCAGGTGCTTCGGTCGCTTCCGTAGCAGTTTCGGCCTCGGCGGCGGCGGCGGCTTCCGCCTCAGCCTGTGCCCGGGCTTCTGCCTCTGCTTTTGCTTTGGCTTCCGCCTCCGCCTTGGCTTTGGCTTCCGCTTCGGCACGGGCCTTGGCTTCTTCGGCCGCTACTTTCGCAGCTTCTGCTTTTTCCGCTTCCAGTGCCTTCTGACGCCGCGCCTGCGGAGTCAACTTGATGTTCTCAGCAGCTTTTTCGGCCCGGTGGGCACGATGGGCTTCGACGGCCTGCTGAATATCATCCGCGCTCGCCCCTTTTCGCTTCAGGTGCAAGGCGAGCAGCACGCCCTCTTTGCTGAGAATGTTACGCACGGTGTCGGTGGGTTGCGCGCCCACTTCCAGCCAATGCAGCACGCGCTCTTCCTTGAGCACAATGCGAGCCGGTTCTTCCAGCGGATAGTACCGACCGAGGTCTTCAATGTAGCGTCCATCACGCGGGGAACGGGCATCGGAGGCCACAACTCCCCATATCGGAAGCTTTTTCCGGCCCATGCGACGCAATCTGAGTTTTACTGCCACAGCGTATCGTAGTTGTTTAGGTGATCCATCTATCGTCCCCCAAGGCCACCAAGTAGCGACCCGAGGTCGACCGAGCGTCCACTGCCAAGCAGTTTCGTCATGGTCTTCATCATTTTCTTCATTTCCTTGAACTGCTTGAGGAGTTGATTCACATCCCGCACCTCAACGCCACTGCCGGTCGCGATTCGACGCCGACGGCTCCCATTGATAATGTGCGGCCTGCTTCGCTCCTCGGGCGTCATCGATTGGATGATAGCTTCAATGTGTTTAAACGCATCGTCGTCCACATCCAAATCCTTCATCTGCCTGCCAACTCCAGGAATCATGCCGATGAGGTCTTTCAGCGACCCCATACTTTTTATTTTTTGGAGTTGCTGATAGAAGTCGTTCAGGTCAAACTCTTCTGACCGAATCTTCTTGCGCAGCTTCTCCGCTTGCTGTTCGTCGTATTGCTCCTGCGCCTTCTCGACGAACGACACGATGTCGCCCATTCCCAGAATACGCTGAGCCATCCGCTCGGGATAAAACTCGGCAAGCGCATCCAATTTTTCGCCCATGGAGGCGAACTTGATGGGCTTTTCGACCACGGTGCGGATTGATAGCGCCGCGCCTCCTCGTGTATCCCCGTCCAGCTTGGTCAGCACCACCCCGTCAAAATCCAACCGGTCGTTGAATTCTTTGGCGGTATTCACAGCATCCTGCCCCGTCATGGCATCCACCACAAAGAGGATTTCAGTGGGCGTGACCGCATTTTTGATATCTTCCACTTCCTGCATCATCTCCTCATCTACATGCAGGCGTCCTGCTGTGTCGATGATGAGAATGTCGCGGGCCGCGCGCCGGGCTTCTGACACCGCTTCGCGGGCGACACGTACTGCATCTTGCTCGGGGGTACCATCTTCCCGGAGCACCGCATGGACCGGCACGTTGATGTCGCTCGCCAGCTTCTTGAGCTGGTCAACCGCAGCAGGGCGATACACGTCAGCCGCGGCCAACATCGGAGCACGACCTTGCCTTTTAAAGAACAAGGCCAGCTTACCGCAGAACGTCGTCTTACCTGACCCTTGGAGCCCTGCCACCAATATAATAGTGGGCGGCTGTTGGGCCTTGGCCAGCCCTTCGTGGGTGCCTCCAAGAAGACCGACTAGTTCATCGTATACAATTTTAACCAGTTGCTGACCCGGAGAAACTGCCGTCAGCACCTTGTCGCCCATCGCTTCTTCCTTCACCCGGTTGGTGAAGTCCCGGGCCACCTGATAGTTCACGTCCGCATCCAGCAACGCCCGACGAATCTCCCGCATCGACTCAGCGATGTTGAGTTCGTTAATGCGGCTTTGTCCCGTTACGGACTTAAGCGCGCCTTCGAGTTTTTCGGATAGACTCTCGAACATGCGAGTGTCAACGTTCGTTGATGAAAGGCAAAGGAGGTGGGTTATAACTCTCGCTACCGGAGGTAACAAAAGCCGGTGACGCCCCACGAGCGCACAGACCAGTAAATTTAAAACGCTACGGGCCTGTGCACAAGTAAAACGGCTCCCTAAACGCACGATCCAGGCACACGTGCCGTCCTTGAAAGGGTATTCCTCCGAATTTTCACGTGTTCACGTCCTGAGCTGAATCTTTGCCTGACTTATCGTTCTCTTTTGCAACGACGCCGACGATTTGACTAAACATAACGACTTGTATCTCGGCCCGGCCAAACACGACCTCCGTGTTCGGTTTAAATCGTATCGCTCCTCGCTTTCGGAAGAAGCCTACGCGGAAAAAAGCCGCCAGATTGTAGACCGCATCGCGTCACTCCCGGAGATCACGCAAGCACAAACCATCCATGTTTATTGGCCAATGCTAGCCACTCGGGAAGTTGACATCCGACCCCTCATCCAGTTGTGGTGGCAATCGGGAAAACAAGTGGTGATGCCGGTTGTGGCCTCTTTCCAACGTGATCAACCACCTTCGTTATTGCATGCATGCTATGACGGCCCTTCCTCTCTTGTTGAAAATCGATGGGGCATCCACGAACCGAAAGACGGCAGGCGCGTTTCTCCCCATGAGCTTGAGGTGGTGATTGTCCCTGCGCTCGGCGCGGGTCGGAATGGACATCGAATTGGCTATGGATTTGGACACTACGACTCTTTCCTTCAAGCCGTAACTGCCCCGATGGTTGGGGTACTCTACGCCGATTGTCTCGTGGAGGCTGTCCCCCCTGAGACACATGATGTCCCCCTTTCAATACTCATCACTGAAACGGAGATCCTTCGCCTTACTCCGTCGTAACCTCTACTTTAATTGACCGTAAAGCCTCGGAAACAGCGGCTTCCATGCTATGAAAACGCGTACACGCAGAACGTCGGAGCACCAGGATCCATCCTATCAGGAGATAGATGAACAGTTTGCACTGGATCAGCTAAGTGCTGAGGAGTTGGAGGAATTCTTATTTGACGACGAGGAAGCACAGAGCAAGTCGTCGAAGAGTGGCATTTTTAATCTTCCAACGATGGCTGGCCTCTCGATGATTGTTGTCGGCATCGCCTATATGTTCCAGCAACTGGGCATCTGGGGCGGCGCAAGTCTACAATCGCTGATCGACTGGCTCCCCTGGTTGGCAGGCATTCTTATTATTCTTCTTGGTTTCGGCGTGCTGTCCTGGCGACCGAAGAAGAAGAAAAAGAAAATGCAGGTCCGCAAGACCGTCGATAAGACCACGGGCAAGAAAAAAGTCGTGGTGGAGTCTTCGTCGAAAAGTAAACGGCTGCGCAAATCATCGGATAAAAAAATATCTGGTGTGGCCTCCGGAATCGCCGAGTACTTCAACATTGACCCCACCCTGGTACGTATTGCGTTTGTCATCGGTATCTTTTTCAATGGGATAGGACTTGCTGCCTACCTGATCCTTTCGCTGGTGATGTCAAAATCGGATGCGAAGCCGCGCTCCTCTGAAGAAGAACGTATCACCATCATCCGAGACAGCTAATTATGGCGACCACTACCCGAAAACTCACCCGTTCGAGCCACGACCGCATGCTTGCTGGAGTCTGCGGCGGCCTTGCTGAATATTTTGATATCGACCCGTCGTTAGTGCGTGTCGGTTATGTCCTTCTTAGCATGATATCGGCTGCTTTTCCGGGCGTGCTGGTGTATATCATCCTCGCGCTCATGATCCCTGAGCGTTAGACCTTTTTATGATTGCGCACTCCAAGTGGGCAGTGACAATCACTGCCCACTTTTTTTATGCCCGTTACTTTCGGTACCCCGGTATTACAAACCGCCCGCCTCGTTTTTTAAGGATCTCGCAGATGAAGCCGATATGCATGCTTAGAAGGTCCGGCATAGTCCTTGTCGAGAATTGACCTATCGCGAATCCGTTCGCTCCCTGGCTGCATTTTCAATTCTAAGAACAACCGCATGCATCTGGAAGCTCCCTTAAGTTTTCAGTCCAAGCTGCCGAGCACCCTCCGCATTTTGGTCGTCGAAGACAGCACCATCAATCAGCGCCTCGCGCAGCATATCTTTCAACGGCTCGGATGTATCGTGGAGACAGCGGACACGGGCCATGATGCCCTTCAGGCCTTCGACCGTGGGATCTATCACCTCGTCCTTATGGATTGTCGCCTCCCAGGGTTGGATGGCTTTGCCTGCACGCGGCGCATTCGGGATATTGAATCGAAGCGCACCTCAGATTATCGTACCCCTATCGTCGCGCTCACCGCTTATGCCCCCCCTGACTACCGGGAGCGTTGCTTGCGAGCAGGCATGAACGACTGCTACATTAAGCCGCTCCGGCGCGACCTGGTAACTAAAATGCTGGGTTGGGTTACAGAACCGCCCCCACAACGGGTTGCCTCATCCCCCTCGATGCTGACTTCCTGATGGAAGAACGCCAGCCCGGACTTGATGCAATCCTTCCGGGTTGAAGTGTTTATTTATGGCCTCGCGTACCTGTAGAAGGGTTACGGCCTGTACTTCTGGCACATAGGTATCTAGGTACGACGTCGGGAACCCACGTTGGGCATTGTGATGAAGGGCCCCTGCCAATCCTTCTGTCGTAGCAAGTCCTACCTGAAAGCTACCCGAGACAGTGGTTTTATGATTTTCCAACTCGGTATCTGAGGGCCCTTCCGTGATATACGTATTTACGACTTCTAACGTCGCATCTACGCCTTCTTGCAGACGATCATGGCTTAAGGTCACTTTGATTTGCCAATGTCCGGGGTGCCATGTGCGAATCCCTGCTAGCCCGGAACGGATACCGTAAGTCAGCCCAAGTTCATCACGCACAGTCGCCATCAAGCGGGCTGAAAAATTCCCGCCCAATATGTGGTTTGCCAGATAAAGCGGGACAAAGAGGTCATCCTGTCGCATCATGGAGAGTCCATGCCCAAACAGGACATCTACATTTGCTTTATCAGGAAAAGGGATTTCTAATGTCGATGGAGGCTGCATCTTGAGGCCACTGGCATAAGACGCTTGCGCAAGATGAGGCTCCCACCCCCCGAAATGTAATTGAACGGCCTGAACTATTTGGTCAACATCAAGATCTCCCACGAATACGAGAATCAACTCATTTGATCCAAAATGGCTGTTGTGGAACGTGCGGACCGACTCAGGCTCGAGAGACTCAAGAGATTTTATGCTGGCAGGGGTTGACGTTGAATAATTTGGATGGGCCTCGGGATATAGTTCCCTTCGCAATGCCCCACCTGCTTGAATCCCCGTATCGTCTAAAGCCCGTTGAAAACCGGCCATCATTCGGGCACGGGTCTTTTCGAATTCGTCGGCTTCAAGACGCGGCGCTTGGAGTTGCTCAGCCATAACAGCAACAACGTCTGGCACATCATCCCGAAGAGCCTGTCCTGAAAACTCAACGAAAGGGCCATGGGCTGAAAAGGAAAGGTGTGCCCCTTTGTTCTCAAGCACGTCGGCCAGCACAAACCGATCCCGATGCTGCGTGCCCTTGTCTAAAAGGGCTGTTGTCATACGCAGCAGCAATTCTTCGTCCGATCCAAAGTTCGGGTGCGCTATAAACGACCCTTCCCAGGAAACGACCGATTGGACAGAGGTTTTTAAGAGCAACAACCGACACGGCCCCACTTGCAGATCGATGACGCGATCGCCGTAGCGCGTAGATGCTTGTGAGTTTGTGGACATTGTCAGGTGGTTTCAACCTCAGGATTTGCAACTTCAGGGATGTAGCGTCCGGTCGTTCGGTGGCGAGGAACCAGATACCTCTGGGCCACCTGTTGGATATCATTTAATGAAACACGTTGTACCCGACCCAGATAGGTGGTGTACAGTTTCCAATCTCCCGCCGCAATGGCTTCGTTCAGTTGGGCTGCCACAGCAAATGCCCCATCCCGCCCAAAGGCTTCCTGCGCCTTCAATTGGTTCAAGGCGCGCGTTCGTTCCGCTTCCGTAATCCCCTGTTCTTGAATCTCCTGAATTACGCTTTCGATGACTTCTTCTACAGTCTCATGCGCGTGGCCGGGATTCAAGAGCGCATAGATATAAAAAAGGCCCGGATCTCGTAGTCTCGATACGGATACTCCAACTTGAGCCGTCATGCCGACGTCGGTGAGTTTGCGGTACAAGCGACTGTTTTTTCCTGAACCTAGCACCATAGCAAGGACATCGAGGGCATCGGTATCTGGATGGAACGCCCGTGGAGATTTGTAGCCCTGCATCAAGGCCCCCAACTGACCTGCTTTGCGAACTGTGACAAGCCGTTCTCCCAGCTGCTGTGGCTCGCGGGTTCCAACCTCGGGCACAGGTGCAGGTGCGGCAGGAATATCTCCAAAATGCTGATTCACCAGATCCAAAGTGGCGTTACGTTCAAAGTCACCGATGATGGAAAGGGTGGCGTTATCCGGCCAGTAGTAGGTTTCGTAAAAATGCCGGAGCCCCTCCCGCGTCACGTTCTCGATGTCACTGCGCCAGCCAATAGTGGGATGATGGTAGGAATGAGCTACAAACGCCGTACTCCACACCGCATGGAATAGATTGCGAATCGGCTCGTTTTCCCCTCGGTCGAACTCGTTGAGAATAACCGTGCGTTCGGAAGCAAGGTCTTCTGGATCGAGCAAGACATTACGCATTCGGTCAGCCTCAATTTCTACGGCTTTGATGAGGTGGGCCTTGGGGAGTAATGCATAATAATTGGTTCGATCAAACCAGGTGGTTGCGTTTATCCGGGCTCCCACCCGCTGAAGCACATTAAACACCGACGTGCCCTGCTTTTTGTGGAAGCGGGCAGTTCCTTTGAACATCATATGTTCCAGAAAATGCGTCGCTCCCGTTAACCCAACCCCTTCGTTCCGACTTCCTACGTGATAGGTGATCATAAAAGCGACCACGGGTGCCGTGGTCTCGGGTAACATGAGGACACGCAATCCGTTGGACTTCAATCGGTAGGATTCGATGCCACCAGACTGTTCTTCGAATAGAAATGCTGGGTGGGTAACGGGGGTACGTTCCATGGTAGACTGATTGATCGAAAAAGCGGTGCGGCGGGGTGTATGGCTCAACCTCTGCTTTGTTGCCAGGTACGTAAAAAAGAAAATGGGTCGGTGATCATGTGATCACCGACCCAAGAGCATCTATGTTGAAATACACGCTCTATGCTTTCTCTTTTTCCTCTTCCTCAGTTGGCACCTCGGCTTCAACCTCCACCTCGGCGGTGGCTTCTGCGACCTCCGCTTCCTCAGGTGTTTCAGCTTCGGGAGCTACTTCTTCCGCCGTGGTGTCTTCCGAAACCACTTCATCCGTTGCTGTGGCTGCACTGGCTTCGACCTCCTCCTCGGTGGCTTCTACTTCCGCCGTGACGTCTTCCGCCGTTGCTTCTTCGACAACTTCGGCTTCCGCCACTTCGGCTTCGACAACTTCGGCTTCCGCCACTTCAGCTTCAACAACTTCGGCTTCTGCAACTTCGGCTTCTGCAACTTCCGCTTCAGCGGCTTCCGCAGCATCTGCTTCGGCGGCTTCCATCTGGCGCTTCAGGTCTTCCAAGCCACTCAACTCGCCAAGGGTCGTCGGGCCTGTCGCGGCGGCGGAGCGCTGATAATCCTGCACGGAACGGCGCTCACGTTCGCGTTCGACGCGGCGTTCTTGCTGCTCTTCTGCACGACGTGCGTCTTCAGCAGCGCGGTCTTTGGCCGTCTCACTCAGGATAATTTCCTTGTTGTTGAGGTCGAACCGGATAACCCGCAGGGTCAATTCATCACCCCGGCGATACGCGTTTTGGAAGCTGGCGCTGTGTTTCAGTTCGCCTGCCGGAATGAAGCCTTCGACCTCTAGCGGAAGTTCAACAACCACGCCTTTGTCTTCGACGCTCTCCACCTTGGCTTTGGTATCGGCGCCTTCGGCGTACACGTTTGCAAAATCATTCCACGGGTTGGTCTGAATTTGCTTGTGGCCCAGCGAGATACGTTGGCGATCTTCATCAATGTCAAGAATAACGACGTCGAGTTCCAACCCTTTCTTCACCACCTCATTGGGGTGCTTCACCTTTTTCGTCCAGGAAAGGTCGCTGATGTGTACCAGCCCATCAATGCCCGTTTCGATCTCGACGAAGACACCAAAGTTGGTGATGTTGCGCACCTTGCCGCGGAGCACGGTTCCCGGAGGATAGCGCTCGGCGAGGCCCTGCCATGGGTTCGACTCCAGTTGTTTCATTCCGAGGGAGATCTTCTTGCCCTCGTGGTCGATGTTGAGGATTTTGACCTCAACCAACTGACCGAGCGAAACCTTTTGCGAAGGATGGCGGATATGGTCCGTCCAACTCATTTCGGAGATGTGAACCAGCCCTTCGATGCCTTTCTCCAACTCGACAAAAGCCCCGTAGTCGGTAATCGAGACCACCTTGCCTTCGACGACCTGCGCCTCCACAAAGCGTTCCGAGATATTCTCCCAGGGATGGGCCTGCAACTGCTTGAGGCCGAGGGAGATACGCTGGCGCTCTTTATCATAGTCGAGCACCACCACGGTAAGTTTTTCGTCGAGCTCAACGAGTTCGCTCGGATGCGACACGCGACCCCAAGAGAGGTCCGTGATGTGCAACAGACCGTCCACCCCACCAAGGTCGATAAAGACTCCAAAGTCGGTGATGTTTTTGACGGTCCCTTCGAGCACCTGCCCTGCTTCCATCGTTGAAAGAATGGACTCGCGCTGAGACTCAAGCTCTTTCTCGATGAGCGCCTTATGCGAAACAACTACGTTTTCGTTCGTTGGGTTGATCTTGACGATCTTGAATTCCATGCGCTTCTCGAGGTACGCATCGAAGTCGCGTACAGGCCGAACATCTATCTGCGAACCAGGCAGGAATGCTTCGAGGCCTTCGAGGAGTTCAACGATCATCCCGCCTTTAATCCGGCGAACGATGAGTCCTTCGAGGACTTCCTCGTTGTTGAAGGCCGTCTCCACACGTTCCCAACGGCGGTACTTGTCGGCCTTAACTTTCGAGATAACCGGTTGCCCGTGGTAATCTTCGATTCGTTCGAGGTAGATCTCCACCTCTTCTCCTGGCTCCAATTCACGGCCGAATTCGTTTTTGGCCACCACGCCATCGCTTTTAAAACCAAAATCGATGACGACTTCTTTCTCACCCACACTCACCACGCGCCCTTTCACAATCTCGTGCTCGGAGACGTCGGTCAGGGTTTGCTCGATAAGGGCGGTAAGTTGCTCAAAACTAGCAACGTCTTCTTCCTCATCGGGAATATTTTCGAGGTCTTCTAGCTTGACGACGCGGCCGGTAATTTCGCCAGTGTACCCAACGACGTTGGCTTCAGGCTCGGCAGGTACCGGTTCGGGAGCGGGGGGAGCGCTGGATTCACTCACCGGCTCTTCCATTTCCTCTTCCGAGGGTGCGGAGGCTGCCTCTTCTTCTGAGGCTTCCGCTACTGGTTCTACCGCTTCAGCCTCTGCTTCGGTAACCGTGAGTTCTTCCGTTGCTGGCTCTTCTTCTGGTGCTACACTTGATTCTGGTGCGGCTTCGCTTTCTGCAACAGGGTCAGGCGTGGCTTCGGTCTCCGCTTCGGCAGGTGAAGCGTCTTCAGCGCTTGCGGCAACGACGGCTTCGGTGGCCTCTTCGGCAACCGCAGTTGTAATTTCAGTGACGGCGTCCGCGGCATCGGTCACCGCGTCTTCCGTGGAGGTGTTCTTTTGCTGATCTTCAGCCATAAAGGTTTGATTGGATTTCGCAGGAAGAGACTCCTGCACGTTGGCATCCGCTTGCAATCCCGCTACAAACGAAGCCCGGATTAAGGTGAAACATAACGCTGCAATGAGGCCTGTACGGGATGAAGGGTCGGCACCCTTCACAAGCACTCATCCGTAGGCGAATCGTTTTAAACGGTCCGTTTTGGGGCGCGTTCCCGTGCCCATTTCACAACGCACTGCACCTGCTCATCAATAGTCTTTCCGGTCGTATCGAGGTCTACGGCATCTTCAGCCCGCCGCAAAGGAGAAATGGCCCGTTCGCGGTCTTGTTTGTCGCGCTTTTCGATTTCCTCCAATACAGACTCATACGTTTGGGAAATCCCGCGCGACGATAACTCCTCGTGGCGGCGGCGCGCACGAACGCTGGGATCTGCCCCCATAAAAACTTTTAAATCAGCATGGGGGAATACAACGGTTCCGATGTCGCGCCCGTCTACAATGACGCCTCCTCCCGCTGCTTTAAAGGATGCGCCAATTTGACGCTGCATGGCGACCATCGCTTCACGAACCACGGCAAGGGTAGCCACCGAACTGGCATGTTGACCTACTTCAGGGGTACGAATCTTTTCCGAAACGTCCTCTCCGTCGAGCCAGATGTGCATGCTTCCGTGCTCATGGGTCACGGCCAGCGTCACGGCTTT
>JAUIDY010000026.1 GCA_030428385.1 Rhodothermia bacterium
GCGACCCGCTGCCCTTCAATGAACTGAGCTATGTGCCCACCATCGAGGAATTGTTCACCATCATTGCCGATGCCCAGCAGCGCGATGCCCACCAGCTAGAGGTTAGCTACAGCGGCCAAGGTTACCCCGAACGCATCATCATCGACTACCGGCAAAACGTGGCCGACGACGAGTTCAGCTACTACGTGGAAGCCGTCGAGGCGCTGGACTGATTAAGAAGCGGTTGTGTTTTTAAGCTACCCGCCCGACCCGAAGGGCCAACTCCCAGCGTACGGCCTGTGTCTGCGCAGCGTCTCCCCAGGCCGTGGCCAGGGCTTCGCGGAAAGGAAGCACCGGATCGTGGGCATGGGCCTGTTGATAGCGCTTTGCCGCTGACCACGTCCCCAGGTACCCAAGGAGGTCGCGGAACGTCCACGCGGCTTCGTGCGCAAACGTAGGCGTTTCGAGGGGTTCAAAAGGAAACGGCAGCGACTCATACCGGGCTTCCACATGGCGGCGCTCCGGCGGCCAGTAGTCGTCTAAAAAGTCGTAATAGCGCTGCACGGCGGCGTCCACCGCCGGGGTGACCGTTAAAAGCGAGTACGTCCATACGGCCAACACACCATCCGGCTTCGCCACACGACGAACTTCGGCGTAGAAGGCATCGAGGTCGAACCAGTGCAGCGCCTGCGCCACCGTGATGAGGTCAGCCGAATGGTCGGGAAGGGGGCTTTGTTCGGCGGCGGCTACCTGATACGTGACCCGTTCATGCGGCGTCGCATGCGCCAGTTGCGGGGCACTGGCATCGGTGGCCGTGACCTGCTGGAAATGAGCAGCCAGGGCGCGGGCTGCCTGTCCGTTGCCTGTGCCGCAGTCCCAGGCGTGCTCGTGGTGGGCACAGCAATCGGCCAAAAAGGCAAAAAGCGCCGCTGGGTAACCCGGTCGGTAACGGGCGTAGTCGGCGGCATGGCCCGAGAAATGGTCGGCGAAGGCAGACACCACAGCACGTGTTAAGCGGCCTGGAGCATCTTGTCCACCTCTTTCACCAGGAAGGCCCCCAACTTTTCGTAGGCGCTGGCGAGCGTCTTGCGCAGGTTGGCGTCCTCTGTGCCAAAGTGCCCGGTGACAACCTTGACGATATGGCACGGCACCCCGTGGGTAGCGGCCACATACGCCACGGCATACCCCGACATATCGCTCAGGTCGGCGATGCGCTGCCAGTACGACCGTTCCTCTTGTCCCTGAACGGTGTGGTCCTGGGTCACCAGCGTTCCGGTGGCGATGCCCTCAAAGGGCACATCAAGCGGCATCCGGGGATAGGTGGGGGCTGCCAGTTCGATGCGGTCACCCTCGAAGACCTGGGCCGCCCCAACGGGTTTTCCCACCACCAGGTCTTCGTTCAGCGCGGTGCAGGTCCCGGCATGAATCAGCCGTTTCAGCCGATGCTGACGCAGCAGCCGCTCGGTACGCAGCGTTGCCTTGATCTTGCCGGTGCCTGTCAGCGCCACCAGCACATCATCGTCATGCGACACCCCTCCTTCTTCCAGGCCATCGAAACGCCCGCGTTTGTAGGTGGCAAGAAAAGCCGAAGCCTCCTCCTGGGTAGCAAACACAATCCCTAGCATACAATCTTCAAAAGCCAAGCAGTGATGAAAAACGTCGAATTTCGCGGTAGTGGCGTGGCGGAGCAGGGTGAAACGCCGCGCTCAAAGCAAAGCGGGTTGTATATTTAACGGTTCCGCAGACGAAAATCACCTCCCCCATGAAAATTACAGAACTCTTGGACCGGGCCACGGAGCCCCTCATCTCGTACGAGATCATCCCTCCCAAGCGCGGTGGGTCCGTAGAGGATGTCCTGGCCGTCATCGAAGAGTTGATGCCCTTCAACCCGCCGTTTATCGATGTGACGAGCCATTCGGCGGAGGCGTATTATGAAGAGCAGTCCGACGGAACGTGGCGGCGGCATGTGAAGCGCAAGCGCCCTGGCACCCTGGGGCTGTGCGCCGCCATCAAGGGCCGCTTTGGCGTGGAGGCCGTGCCGCACCTGCTGTGCCATGGGTTTACCCGCGAAGAAAGCGAAGACGCGCTCATCGAACTGAACTACCTCGGCATCCGCAACGTGATGGCGCTGCGTGGCGACGACGGTGGCTTCCAGAAGCCCCTTCCGGCGGGCCGCACCTCCAACGCCTACGCCATTGACCTGGTGGAGCAGATTGCCGAGATGAACCAGGGCGTCTACCTCGAAGACCTGATGGACGCCGCCCCCACCGACTTCTGCGTGGGTGTGGCGGGCTATCCCGAAAAACACTTCGAGGCTCCCAACCTGACGTGGGACATCCTCAACCTGAAACGCAAGGTAGACGCCGGGGCGCACTACGTCACCATGCAGATGTTTTTTGACAACAAGCACTATTTCACGTTCGTGGAGCGCTGCCGTGAGGTCGGTATCGACGTACCGATCATCCCCGGCATCAAAATCCTCACGAGCAAGCGCCAGTTGCAGACGATTCCCAGCCGCTTTTTTGTGGAGATTCCCGAAGCCCTCGCTGCTGAAATCGAAGAAGCCAACCGCCCAGAGCATGTGGTGGACATTGGCGTGGAGTGGGCGCGGGCGCAGACCGAGGAACTGATGGAAGCAGGTGCGCCGTGTATCCACTTTTATATCATGCAGCGCGCAGGCGTCGTGAAGCGTGTGGTGGAGCCGCTGCGGAAATTGGCATAGGTTGGATTTGGAGTTTGAGGGTATGGGGGTTGGCTTTGTATTGGCTCTGGCGAAAGGAGCCGAATTGGTGCTTGCGGAGCGGGGCGGCGGCGGCTATTTTCGCGCCTCGCCTTGATCACTTGTGGTAACTGCTATGTCGCTTTCCCTTACGCCGCCTGCGGCAGATGAATATGATGCGTTTTATGCCGGCTACGTCGCCACCGTGTCCGGGCGCGATGTGGCGGCGGTGCTGGCGATGCAGGCCCAGCAACTCCGCGAGACGTGCCGCCACCTGACGGACGAACAGGCGCTGTTTCGCTACGCTCCCGGCAAATGGAGCATCAAACAACTCGTTTGCCACCTCGCCGACGCCGAGCGCATCTTCGCCTACCGGGCACTCCGCATCAGCCGCGGCGATACCACACCGCTCCCCGGCTTCGATGAAAACACCTACGCCGAGGCCTGCGGTGCCGACGACCGCCGCCTCGCTGACCTGCTGGACGAGTTCGACGCCGCCCGGGCCTCCACGCGGGCCTGGTTCGCCTCGCTAACACCCAAACAGGTGGACCAGCGCGGCACCGCCAGCGGCAAGCCCATCAGCGTGCGGGCGTTGGTGTATATTATGGCGGGGCATGTGGCGCACCACCTGAACATCCTGCAGGAACGCTATGGGTTGGTGGTGACGGAGGTGGTGGAGGCGCGATAATCCTCAACTCCAAGTAAAGTCAGCACCTCCAGCATGAATACTGAATGCAAGCTCAGCAAAAACAAATATTAATGAACGAAAAAGAAAGCAGGGTTTGGGTTTTTATTGGTGAAAAGGCTCGTTATCCCACAGGTGTTTTCAGCAGTAACAAAAGTGCGGAAGTCTGGATTAAACAGCATGCACTATCAGGGTTGCTAACTGCATATCCTCTTGATGAGGGGGTATATGACTGGGCCGTAAGACGAGGACATTTCTCCCCTCGGAAACCAACGCATGGTAGTCCGAATCATGTACAAAAATTTACTTCTGCCTATCAAGAGCATTTTCATTTTGAAGATGGCGTTCAAGTTTCGTAATGCTCATTGTTAGTGGTGCTTGGTTCTTTTCACTGTGAAAGGACCAAACACCAACACGCCCGCCGATTGGCAACGACCTTCGCCGATTGGCATAACACTTCCTCGACGCACCGCTAAGGCAACAGCCTCAGCCAAAGGAGTGATTTGTTCTTTCAGGGACGAAAGAACCAAAGTCCCGCCGCCTCCGAAACCCGCGAACCCCGATCCGACGCCACCTACGCCGTACCCAACGGGCACAAACCACGGCACCACCTGAAATGCCCCTGTGATGCCCATTGGCTAAACGCACCGGGGCTCTACCTACCGCGCCCATGCCTCGGAGGCGGCACCGGTGCTCGGTCCCAGCGCTGCGCTATTCTACGCTAATCTATAGGCGTTTAAAAAAGCACGGCTGTACGCACAAGGCACCCCCCGTCCCATCCCGGGCTTGTGCTGGCGGAAGAAGCCCGCGCGTTTAGCCGGTGGGCGAACAGCACCACGCCTATCGCATTGCAAAGCGAACACCGCCCAGCGGGTACGGGCCGCGCGGTGGACGGGCTTCGTGGGATTGGATGGGACAAGGCGTTTGGTCCTTTCCGCTGTGAAAGGACGAAAAAACCAGCAAGACCGCCGGTTGGCAAAATCCTTCTTAACAAGCACCCACATTGCACTTCCTCACTGCCTCGCCAAGGCAACGGCTTCTGCCAAAGGAATGAGTTGTTCTTTCAAGGACGAAAGAACCAAAGTCCTGCCGCCTCCGAAACGCACGAACCCCGATCCGGCCCCACCTACGCCGTACCCAACGGGCACAAACGCAGCGACACCTCACCCGCCTCGGTGATGCCCATTGGCTAAACGCACCGGGGCTCTACCTACCGCGCCCATGCCTCGGAGGCGGCACCGGTGCCCGATTCCAGCGCATCAACACTTCCAATCGATATTGATTGGGTGTCCGTTCGTCCCATCAAACACAATAGCCCCGACGCTTGAAACGCCGGGGCTTTTGCAAAGGAAGCCGTTGCGGTCCTCAGCGGACGATGTCTTTGTCCACGCGGCGGAGCTTGGCTTTGTATTTTTTAATCTGCCGCTGCAGGTTTTTCACGCACCGGTCGATGGCTTCTTCATGCGTGCTCCCTGTTTCATGAGCGGCGAGTTGTTGTCGAAAGACGTTCAGGGTGACTTCGGCGGTCTTTTCTATCGTGCCGTGGTTTTCATAAATCAAGGTCATGCGCGCATCGGTGATGCCGTCATAATACCGTTCGAGCCGTTCCAACTGCTCTGTCGCATACTCCCGAAGACTAGGCGACGCGTTGAAGTTGCGAGCGGTGATCTGGGTGCGCATAGCCGTACCTCCTGCTCTATCAGCAATGTGTGAGAAAAATGGAAAAGAAAAAGGCGCTGCCTTCAGCGTTAGTTTCGTGGTCTACTGGCAGCAGCCATGTGGGGTTCAGCGCAACAGGGCTGTGGGGGATTTTGGTCTATTCTTTGTGAATGGTTAAACCTGTAATCTAACAAGGCGTAGCACCTGTCACTATGACACCTCCACCTTGAGTTCTATTTACCGTCATCACCGCTGAAAAATCAAGGTGAGCGGCTGGAAATTTTAACAGCACGGGCCGACGGATCGAGGCGACTATGTTTGGCGAATACACCGGGATCATCCTGCTTGCTTTTTTTGGCTTCCTCGCACTGGCTACGGTGCTCCTGCTCCCCGTCTACCTTTTCCTGAAACGGGAAGAACGCGACAGCGAAAACTGGACCCCCGAAGCGCTGGCCCGCGACTGGCCACCCCCCGCATCGCCCTCCAATGGCACGCCTCCTCCTGATGCCTCTGCACCCAATCCCTGACGCCATCGTTTGACCCTCCAGGTGTAGTATTCGATGACCCGCCCAATCCTCTTCTCGCTTGTTGCCATCCTTGGCCCGCTGGTGCTGGACTACTACGTCTTCCGCAACTGGCGGCGGTTTGTGGCCTATCGCAAACAGGCCGGGCATGCCCGCACGTTCGGCTGGACACTGCCCCTCTACCGGGTGCTGATGGTGGTGATGCCGCTCGCGCTGCCCCTCTATTTCCTCTATTCGAACTGGTGGAGCGTGGAGCCCAAACTGCCGCGTGCGCTGTTTTTTGGCGTCCTGGCGGTGTATTACGTGCCGAAAGCGCTCATCGCGCTGGCGCTGCTTATCAAAGACGGCGCCCAGTTTGTGATGTGGCTCTTTGCCTGGTTTCAGGAGCAGTTGCTCGGCGATGCGGACGACGAGAAGAACGAAGAAAACCTCGATCTGGCCGACATGAAGCGTGCCAGCCGCCGTGCTTTCTTGCACGAGGTGGGCTGGAGCGCGGCCTCGGTGCCGTTTGTGCTGGTGGGCTACAGCGTCTTCCGCACGCTCTACGACTTTGAAATACACCGCGTGGACGTACCCATCGCCGGGCTGCCTCGCCAACTCGATGGCCTGACCATCGCGCAGCTTTCGGACCTGCATGCCGGATCGTTCTTCAGCGAAAAACCCATGCACGAGGCGGTGGCCACCATTCAAGACCTGCGCCCCGACCTCGTCACCATCACAGGCGACTTCGTGAACCACGACGCGGGCGAACTAGGACTGATTCTGCCCGCCCTGAATAAATTGCAAGCCGACCTGGGCGTGTACGGCTGTCTTGGCAACCACGACCACTACGCCCACGTCCGCGAAGTCACGCGGCAGGTTCGCACCACGCCTGTCGATCTGCTTGTCAACCAGCATCGCACGCTGGAGGTCGACGGGGCGCGGCTGCATATCGTGGGGGTGGACAACACGGGCTTTAACCAGAACCACGCTGACATGCAGGCTGCGCTCGCCGACCTTGGCGCCCGTCCCGGCGATGAGACACGGCTGCTGCTGGCCCACACGCCGACCTACTGGGACCAGTACGTCCGCCCTCAGCACCCGGAGTTCGACCTGATGCTGTGTGGCCATACTCACGGTGGGCAGATCGGGTTGGAATGGGGACCGCTGCGCTACAGCCTCGCCCGCGTTGCCTATCCGCGCTGGGCCGGGTTGTATGAAGAAGCCCGCCCAAATGGCGAAGGGAGTCAGTATCTTTACGTCAACCGGGGCGCAGGCACCGTCGGGCCGCCCCTCCGCCTGGGCATCCGCCCGGAGATTACGCTGCTGACGCTGCGGAGTGCGTGAGGTTGGGCGTGCGGGGGTTTCAGAGTGTGGGAGTATGAGAGGTTGGGCGTATGGGAGTGCACATGCCTTCCTTCTACAAGACACCCATACCCAACCACGCCCGTACTCCCATTCTCAATTACTCCCATTCTCAATTACTCCCAAACTCCCATACCATCCCACCGCCTAAACCCAGCGCACCAACGACGAAAACCCGCTAACCCGTTCATCCCGCTCCTCCCATGAACCTCCTGCATCGCATGATCCTGCGCGCCTTGCCAGGGCCGTTTTTCGGCTGGCTGGGGACGCTCATGTTCTTGCTGTTGATGCAGTTCCTCATCAAGTACCTGCCCGACATCGCGGGGAAGGGGCTGCCGTTTGTGGTGATTGTGGAGTTGGTGGCCTACAACCTCGCCTACATGTTGGTGCTGGCCGTGCCGATGTCGGTGCTGCTGGCTACGCTGATGGTGTTTGGACGCCTCGCGGAGTCGAATGCCTATGCCGTGATGAAAAACTCCGGCATCTCGCTGGGGCAGTTGATCTGGCCCGTGCTGGTGGTGGGACTCATCCTGGTGGGCGTGATGACGCATTTTAACAACATCCTGCTGCCCGAAGCCAACTTCCGCGCCCGCAACCTGTGGCGCGACATCCGCAGCAAAAAGCCAGGATTCGAGCTTAAACCGGGCATTTTTTACGAAGGCATCGCTGACTATAGCATCCTCGTACGCGACCTGCCGCCGGAGTCAAACGAACTCATCGACGTGACGATCTACGACTACACGGAGGGCAACCGGCGGCAGACCATCCTCAAGGCCGAACGCGGCGAACTGCACCCCTTGCCCGACGGCTCGGCGATGGATGTGTTGCTGGAAAACGGCGAAGTCCACCGGCTGCTGCCCAACCCATCCTCTGAAATCGCGGAACGCTATGAGCGGCTGCGCTTTGCGCGCTACCGCCTCCGCCTCGACCTGAGCGACTTCGCGTTCGAGCGCGGCGACCCCGGCGAGGGCTACCGTTCTGACCGCACCACGCCCACTGCCGATATGATCCGCTATGTCGACTCGCTCGATGTACAGGTCGCCCAGGAGCAACGCAGCCTCCTCACTGCCTCACTCGATCTCATCTCCGACTCGCTCTGGCGTGCTCCCCCCACCGATGCCTCGTCGTCGTTGCCTGCGCCACACGACACGCTGGCGATGGCTTCTCATCGCATCGCCCTCGCCGGGTTATCACTCCGGCGACAAGAAGCCGCCTATGACGCCGCCATGGACAAGGTACGCCGCATCCGGGCGCACATCGACGACACCGGGCGCACCATCGCCTGGGAGCAGCAACGCGCCGACCGCTACCGGGTGGAGATCCACAAGAAGTATTCGATTGCCGTCGCGTGCCTCATCTTTGTGCTCATCGGTGCCCCGCTGGGCCTGAGCATCCGGCGCGGCGGCCTTGGACTGATTGGTGGTGTGGCACTTGGCATCTTTATGTTTTACTGGATCACGCTGGTGCAGGGTGAAAAGCTGGCCGACCGGGGCTACCTGGAGCCGTGGATTGGCATGTGGATCGCCAACCTTGCCATGTTTATTATCGGCGCTTGGCTGGTCGTCTACGTCATCTTCGACCTCCGCGCCACCCCACGCCTGCGGCACCGGCTGCGAAGTTGAGTGTGGGAGGTTGGGTGTGAAAGAGTGAAAGAGAGGGAGAGTGGGAGAAAGGGTGACAGGTTGAAATCTTCCGCACATTTTCTCCCATACTCAACCCCTCCCATACTCCCACACCAGACCACCAACACCCCAAAACCCGGTGGCGCTCCGAACGCCGCTTTCGCCCCACCTAAAACGCCAACCTCAATCCTCATGCTCTACCTCGTCCCCACGCCGGTTGGTAACCTCGAAGACATCACGCTGCGGGCGCTGCGGGTGTTAAAAGAGGTGGACCTCATCGCCTGCGAAGACACCCGGACGAGCGGGGTGCTGCTGACGCACTACGGCATCGAGACGCCCAAAACGAGCTACCACGACCACAACGAACGCCAAAAAGCGCCGCACCTGATCCACCGGATGCAGGCCGGCGGGCGCATCGCGCTCATCACCGACGCGGGGAGCCCCGGTATTTCCGACCCCGGCTTTTACCTCGTCCGCGAATGTATCCGCCACGAGATCCCTGTCGAAGCCTTGCCCGGCGCGACGGCCTTTGTGCCTGCCCTCACTGCCAGCGGCCTGCCCACCGACCGGTTTGTGTTCGAGGGGTTTCTGCCTGCCAAAAAGGGCCGCACCAAACGCCTCACCGCGCTCGCCGACGAACCGCGCACGATGGTGTTCTATGAGTCGCCGCACCGCCTCGTGAAAGCGCTGGCACAGTTCATCGACGTGTTCGGGGCGGAGCGCCCTGCCGCCGTGGCCCGCGAGCTGAGCAAGAAGTTTGAAGACATCCGGCGCGGCACCCTCGCCGAGCTACACACCCACTACGATGCCCAGGACAAAGTACGCGGCGAGATTGTGGTGATGGTGGGCGGCACAGCGTGAGGGAAGGGGGAAGCGCCAATAGGGAAGCGGGATGTCTGCGGGCGTTTTACCAGCGTGGTTGTGCTGATGGGAAGCGGAATCAGATAACAGCCCCAAGACGTACGCAGTGGTCCTTTTTATGGTCATCACGAAGCTCTGCAGGAGTTGTGGTGATCTCACCCCGTCCGACGTAGCATTTCCCAGTGGGATGAGATCGCCACGTCGCGAATGCTACTCGCGATGACGAGTGGGGGTCGTAAATCCAGAACTTAAAGCAACACCGGTCTCCCTTTTTCCCGCTCCAACTTTCAGGGAAGCTTACACCCCCACTCAAAAACTACCGGCTCGGGAGGTTGATTTGAAACGTGTTGGACGTGATGTGGCGGAAGTCATCCGTCTGCATCACCACGCCCACGCTGAGGCGGAAATTCGGGGCCGAATCGGCGAGCATCGCAGGATCGGCGAGGGTGAGTGAGAAGCTGCCGGTTAGCGTCTCGCCGGGGCGGAGGGGCGAGGTGCCCAGCCGCACCAGGGCACAAACGAGATCAGGCGTTACGTCAACGTATTCCCAGTCTTGCGACGCGAGTCGTTTTTCCAGTTGCGTGGTGCAGTGCGTAATGGCGACCACGTCCACCGTCTCGCGGGTGCTGTTTTCAACGGTAAGGGTAGCGGTTTGGCCTAGGAAATACGCCTCCTGATCGGTTGTGACCGATACCCGTCCGGCGCCGTTGTCGCCCAGCAAGGTGCATCCATTGAGCAAAAACACAACACCGAGCAAGAATGCACACCGTTTCATCGCAGCACCTCCGTGTAGAATGGTCAGACAACAGCAAAACGTACGCACATCGCCTTTGTTATCGTCATCACGAGGCTCCGAAGAAGCCGTGGTGATCTCACCCCGACAGGAAGAAGCACCACAGACGGGGTGAGATCGCCACGTCGCCACAGGCTCCTCGCGATGACGATTCAGGGCGCACGTCCTAATCAGGTAACAAAATGCATCGCCCGGTCTTCCGATGCAAGGCAAAAAGCAGGCAGGTCTTCGCTCATGCCCAAAACATCGACCCTCACCCGGCGTATCCGCGACCTGTTTTGACGACCTTTGTTTGACGCCGATGTTTCTTCGACTTTACCGCTTGATTCCGGTCCTGCTGCTGCTCACGCTTGCCGCCTGCCAGCCCGCCGCCGACACCACCGCCGAGGCCGAAGACTGCGCCCCCGACCTGGAGCAAGACTTCTTCGCCGACGGGCTGTTTGACGACGCCCCGACCGACACGATGCGCACGGACGCCGAGCAGCAGGTGGCGGCCCTCATCGCACAGGACGGCATCCATGTCGTGCATTTCTGGGCGCCGTGGTGCGGCAACTCCATCGCCGAGCTAGAGGAAGGCTGGCGGCCTGTCATTGACGCCAACGCCGAGGTGTCGTTTACCTTCATCACCATCTGGAACGACGGCGAAAGTGGCAGCGACCGGCTCACTGCCTACAACATCCCCAATCGCGTGCTCCGGCTGGCTCAGCCCGACTACGGCCCCAGCACTGACCGTTCCCTGCGCCGCCGCACGTTTCTCGACCTGCCACTCCATTGGACGCCGACCACCTGGATCTTCCACAAAAACGGCGAACTGGCTTTTGCCATGAACTATGGCGAGGTGTCCACGGCCCTGCTGCAACAACTCCTCGACGCCACCCGGTCGGAATGGGAGCATGATTAGGGGCTATCGGCTATTGGCTATCAGCTCTCGGCACTTAAACAAGGCAACATCCATGACCACCACAACCTCCTACCTCGACTTTCTCCTTGACCTCCACGCGCTGCTGCATCGCCAGCGCATCGCCACGTCGGTGCCGTTTGTGTGGGCGGGGCTGGGCGAGGATGTTGCCTCGGACGAGGTGCTGCCCTTGCGGATGCTGGTGGGCGACATCGTGACGTTTATCGACGAGCACCCGGGAGCGGTGGAGGATCTTGACTTTTTGTCGGACCACGCGCACCGCAGCAAGTACCACTTCGCCCGCATCTTCCGCGAAGAGACGGGCATGGCGCCGTGGGCCTACGTGCAGGAAGCCCGCCTCCGCAAGGCCAAGGAGTTACTCGAAACCACTGACTTGTCGCTCACGGAGATTGCGCTGGAGGCGGGTTTTTACGACCAGAGCCATTTCTCACGCACGTTTAAGCAAGCCGAAGGCACCACGCCGGGGCAGTACCGCAAGGATTTACAAGAGCGCGACGAACACGACGCCTAGTTTGCGTCCATCCTCCGAGGTTTAACCCAACTCCCGGCGTCATGGAAGCGCATAAACTGAGCGTCTATCAGTCGGTGGCCGACCGGCTGTTCGCCGCCCGCACCGTTCTCATCACGGGCGAAATCACCCAGGAACTGGCGGGCAAAGTCACCGCCCAACTTGTGGCGCTGGCACTGGCTGCGCCGGACGACATCACCCTCCTCATCAACTCGCCCGGCGGCCACGTCGAGTCCGGCGACACGATCCACGATGTCGTCCGATTCATCGCACCCCGCGTGCGTATGATCGGCACTGGCTGGGTGGCGAGCGCCGCCGCTTTGATCTATGTCGCCGTGCCCCGCGAAGACCGGTACTGCCTGCCCAACACGCGCTTCCTGCTACACCAACCCGCAGGCGGCGTACAAGGCCCCAGCAGCGACATTGCCATCGAGGCTGCACAGATCGTCCAGATCCGCACCCGCGTCAACCGCATCCTTGCCGAGCGCACCGGGCAGACCCTCGAAACCATCGAGCGTGACACCAACCGTAACTTCTGGCTCTCCGCCCCGCACGCCGTGGAGTACGGCCTCGTGGGTAAGATCATTGAGCGCAGCAGCGAAGTGTGAGAGAGGGATGAGGGTTGAGGAAAGGGGGGGAGGGTGATTTTAGTTGAGTCACGTTTTACGTTTCACGTTTCACGCCGTAGTTTGGCGGTTCTGCTTTTAGGGGCTGACGCTTGAACAACGGCATGAACCGACATCTGGACCGAGACTGGGAACGAGGCGTGGTGCGCTACCCGGATCCCGCCATTGAGGTGATCGACCCGCGCTTTCAGCAATATGTGGTGGGCAATGCCGCCATCGAGCGCATTTTTACGGGCACGCGCTGGGCGGAAGGGCCGGTGTGGTTTGGCGACGGGCGGTATCTGGTGTGGAGTGACATCCCGAACAACCGCATGCTGCGCTGGATCGAAGAAACCGGCACCGTGAGCGTCTTCCGACAGCCCTCGAACAACAGCAACGGCAACACCCGCGACCGGCAAGGCCGCCTCGTCACCTGCGAGCATGGCACCCGCCGCGTGACGCGCACGGAGCATGACGGCACCGTTACCGTGCTGATGGATCAGTTTGACGGCAAGCGCCTGAATGCACCGAACGACATCGTCGTGCATCCCGACGGGCACATCTGGTTCACGGACCCCGGCTACGGCGCGCTGATGCACTACGAGGGCCACAAGGCCCCGCTGGAACTGCCGCCCAACGTCTACCGCCTGAACCCCGAAACGGGCAACGCCACGGTCGTCACCGACGCGCTGGAAAAACCCAACGGCCTCTGTTTCTCGCCCGACTACACGAAGCTCTACATTACCGACACGGGCGTGACGCATAAACCCGGCCATCCGGCCCAGATTCATGTGTTTGATGTCGTCGGCAACGAGCAACTGACCAACCTGAGGGTGTTTTGCGACATGGGGCCCGGCCTCGCCGACGGCATCCGCTGCGATGTAGACGGCAACATCTGGTCAAGCGCAGGCTGGGCAGGCGAGGCCTACGATGGCGTGCACATCTTCGCGCCCGACGGCACCCTGATCGGCAAGATCCACCTGCCCGAAGCCGTCTCCAACCTGTGCTTCGGCGGCGTGAAGCGCAACCGCCTGTTCCTCACTGCCAGCCAGTCGATCTACACGCTGTATGTGGAAGCGCAAGGCGTTCCGTATGTGTGAGCCTTGAATCCCAGCAACCAAACCGCCCCCTTGAGGGGCTGTCGCCCTTCGGCTTCGCTCAGGACAGACTCCACGACTGGGGGTGTATCGCGGCGTTTGGCGACACTCTCCGGCCCTGCGGGCTATCTCCCTCAAGGGAGGAGTTGTCGTGCGCCCTAAGCGCGACTTTCTAAACAGGGATTTTACTGAACAAAAATCAGACAATATCAAAAACCAGGTGGCCTTAGCAAAATTGGCGTCTCGAACCCAAAGCGAAGGAGGCGACGAGCGCAACTTCCTGTTTGAGTGCAGCGCTAGCCGAGCGAGTTCGAAGTTGTGCCGCCTCTGAAGCGCAGGATTAGCCAATTTTGGTACAGCCTCGCGTGTTTCCAAGCGCGACCAAAAGCGGAAATCGTGCTAACAGCAAGTTGGATACTGCACCCGACGATGGGATCCGGGGGCCACATAATGGCTGGCAATCTGATGCGACCGACGCGGCTGCTCATCGAAGTCTACGAGTCACACGCCTCCCAGACCAGCACCTCGGGTAGTGGGAGTCAGCAGCGTTGCATTGTTATACAGACCGAAACACAACTTCCCTCCCTGTGGCAACGCCATTTAGGGCTCACCTTGCAGTCGTTCTGGTTGACTGGCTCAGCTTCAAGAACAGCCAGAAACACGCTACGCCGACAAATGGAGCACTGACTGTCCCGGGAAAGTAGGCACCGCCAACGAGGCTGAGAACTGGATGTACCACAGCGTTAGCCATCCCTGCGACGGACAGAAACCACGCCGCAAAATAGGCCAGATTGTGCCCATGTCGTATTCCGATGACGGCCACTGCCCAGATGAGCAACCAGAAGATGTTGAACACGATGAAAAACGTGGACGACATCGCGGGAATGTTAAGGAGTTCACCCAGTTCAGCTTGAAAGCCGGTCGACAACTCCTCTCCGAAATGAATCGCTTGAAGTACGGTCGAAATGACTAGTGCCCATGCGGCCGACGTTCTTGCAGATCTGAGATCCTTGGTAGATACGCGACTGCGAGTCAGCACAAGCGAGATGACTGCCGCGAGGCCAAGAACGAGAATGCTAGGGAGATAGCCCACCTTCAGTTTTACCTGTTCGCGGTCTGCATAACGTCTGAGTTTTGCGGCGAAAACACCGCTAACGTATCATACAGGCAACGTAGTAACAGCCGCCAGAAAAGGCAACGAGCCCACAGTTTTCGTCCGCTGTGACGGTTGTTATGTGGCCCCAAAAGAACGGACACGAAATGAGCAGAGGAGGCCGCCTTTTCCCTCCCCACGTTTTTCGAAAAAACACGCCCCCGGTTTAATGCGCGGCGCGTTACCTTAAAGCCTGGTCGTCAAATCAATCCCTCACCCCATGTACCTCACCCGCCATCACACAAGCGCCGGTCCGCGCTGGGCCGTAGACGGGCAATGGCTGCCCGCCGACTTCAGCCTCAATCTGTTGCTGCAACTGCCGCAAGCCGCCATTACCAGCTTCGTTCAAGCCATCCTCACCGAAGGCCCTGCCAGCGGCGACTTGCTCCCACCTGTGGAATCTGCCCATGAAGTGTGGGCCTGCGGCGTGACCTACCTGCGCAGCCGCGAAGCCCGCGAGGCCGAGTCGGAGGTGCGCGACGTGTACCAGAAGGTTTATCACGCCGACCGCCCGGAGCTTTTCTTCAAGAGCGTCGGCTGGCGCGTGGTGGGGCATGGCACCCCCATCCGTATCCGCAAAGACAGCCACTGGAACGTCCCCGAACCCGAACTTACCCTCGTCATCAACAGCGACGGCGAAATTGTCGGCTACAGCGTCGGCGACGATGTGTCGTCGCGCGACATCGAGGGCGAAAATCCGTTGTACCTGCCGCAGGCCAAGATGTACAACGGTGCCTGTGCCGTCGGCCCCGGTATCCTGCTCACCGACGCTGACACGTTGCGCGATTTGCCCGTGCATCTTGAAATCGAGCGCGACGGCGCCGTCGTGTTCGAAGGCGACACCAGCATTGCGCAGATGAAACGTTCCCTCGAAGAACTGGTCCACTACCTCACTCTGGAGATGGACTTCCCCAACGGCGCATTTTTGATGACTGGAACGGGCATCGTCCCCACCGAAGCCTTCTCGCTAAACATCGGCGACACGGTGCATATCACCATCGGCGACCTGACGCTGTCGAACCCGGTGACCTCCTGATTTAGCGTATGAGAGTTGATGGGTATGGGAGTATGGGGGATTTCGTTTCCTAACGATCTGCATGTCCATCCTCCCAAACACCCTTACTCCCAAACACCCACACTCCGAAACACCCCCAAACCCCAACCCATGACCCACCCCGTCCTCGTCGCCGGTAGCTGGCGGCCCGCCCACGACCCCATCGGCACGTTTCACGCCACCAACCCCGCCACCCGCGAGCAACGCCCCAACGCCTACCCGATCTCCAGCGTCGCCGATGTGCATGCCGCGCTGGAAGCAGGACATGAAGCCGCCCTCGCGCTGCGAAGCGTTGCGCCGGAGCAAATCGCTGACTTTTTAGAGCAATTCGCCGACAACATCGAGGCGCGGGGCGATGCGATTGCCGCCATCGGTCATTTGGAGACCGCACTGCCCGAGGCGACGCGCCTGCGCAAGGGCGAGATGGGGCGCACAACGAACCAGTTGCGTCAGGCCGCCGCCGCCGCCCGCGACCGCGCGTGGGTAAATGCCACCATCGATACCGGCACGAATATCCGCTCGATGCTGGGGCCGCTGAATGGCCCGGTGGTGGTGTTTGGGCCGAACAACTTCCCCCTGGCGTTTAACGGTATCTCCGGTGGCGACTTCGCGGCGGCAATTGCGGCGGGCAACCCCGTCATCGCCAAGGCCAACCCGGCGCACCCCGGTACCACGCGGCTCCTCGCCGAAGCCGCCTTCGACGCAGTGCAGGCCAGCGGTCTGCCTGCTGCCACCGTGCAGTTGCTCTACCACATGCCGCCCGAAGCGGGGCTTGAACTGGTGTCGCATCCGCTGGTGGGCGCGACGGGCTTCACCGGCAGCCAGTTTGCGGGCCTTAAGTTAAAAGAAGCCGCTGACAAGGCGGGTAAGCCGATCTATCTGGAGATGTCGAGCGTGAACCCGGTGTTTATCCTGCCCGGCGCGCTGGACGAACGCACCGCCGACGTCGCCCAGGAGTTCTACGGCTCGTGCTCGCTGGCGGCGGGGCAGTTTTGCACCAACCCCGGCCTCGTCATTCTGCCCAGCGGCGAGGCTGGCGAGGCGTTTGCCAAGGCCGCCGCCGACCTGTTTGCCCAGAATGCGCCCGGCACGCTGCTCAGCCCCAACGGCCCCGGCAACATCGCCAACGCCCTCGGCACCCTGACCGAGCACGGTGCGGAAATCATCACGGGCGGAAGTGAAGCCGACACCCCCGGCTACGCCTTTGAGAACACCCTGCTGCGCACCGACGCCAATACCTTCCTCGCCAACGCCGAGGCATTACAAACCGAAGCTTTTGGCACCGTGAGCCTGCTGGTGTTCGCCGACGATGCGGCGCAGATGGCACAAATCGCCGATGCACTGGACGGCAACCTCACAGGCAGCATCTACACCGACACCAATGGTGCCGACGACAACGCCTACACCACCCTCGAACCTGCACTGCGCCCGAAGGTGGGCCGCCTGCTCAACGACAAGATGCCCACGGGCGTCGCGGTCGTCCCGGCGATGAACCACGGCGGGCCGTTCCCGTCCACCGGACACCCCGGTTTCACCGCTGTTGGCATCCCCGCCTCGCTGGTGCGCTTCGCCGCGCTGCAATCGTACGACAACGTCCGCCCGCACCGCCTCCCACCGGAGCTTCAAGACAAAAACCCCACGGGCACGATGTGGCGGTCTATTGATGGCGTGTGGACGCAGAACGACGTGTGAGGGATGGGAGAAGTGGTTAGGGGGAGGAAACACACATGAGTAAAAAACTTCGCATCGGGCTGGTGTACGACGTGTTCGAGGCGTACCCGTGGCAGCCGGGCGACCCGCCCGACGCCGACGCCGAGTATGAGCCCGAAGCCACCGTCGCCGCGCTCGAAGCGGCGGTTCGGGCGCTGGGAGCCGAGCCCGTACGGTTGGGCACGGCGCGGGATGTGCTGCGCAAGATGCCAGACCTCGGCGTCGATGCAGCCATCAACATCGCCGAGGGAGCACAGAGCCGCAACCGCGAAGCCTACGCCCCCATCCTGCTCGAACTCGCAGGTGTCCCCTGCCTTGGCTCCGACGCGCTCACGCTGTCGCTCAGCCTCGACAAGGCGTGGACAAAGGATCTCGCCCAGGCCGCGGGGGTGCCTACGCCTGCCTACCGCGTGTATGCCACCGCTGACGCCATCGACGCCGCTGATCTGCTGGGGCCGTTTCCGCTGTTTGTGAAGCCGCGCTATGAAGGCACGTCGAAAGGCATCACGGTGCAGAGCAAGGTGGAAACGGTGGACGCGCTAAAGACGCAGGTCGCGTGGATGACCGAGACGTACCGCCAAGATGCGCTCGTGGAAGCGTTCATCAGCGGCGGCGGTGAATTTACGGTGCCCGTCATCGGCAATGACCCGCCAGGAGCGTTGCCCGTGCTGCAACGCGCCGTGGAAGCCCAAACCGGCATCGGGCTGCATGCGCTGGAGCATCGCGGCCTGCCAAAACAGGACTACGACTACCGGCTCGACGGCGACCTCACGCCTGACCTCGAAGCCACGCTGCACCGCCATGCCCTCGCCGTTTACGAAAAGCTGGAATGCAAGGACTTCGCCCGCATCGACTTCCGCGTGGATGCTGAGGGCCAGCCGTGGTTTCTGGAAATCAACCCCTTGCCCACCTTCGCGCCCGGCGATACCTTTGCCATCGTCGCTGAACTGCTGGGGCGCTCGTATGAAGGCTTTCTCGCCGAGGTCTTGCAACGTGGCCTGCGGCGGGTGCTGCTGTAAGCCATGCTTTTCACCAACACATAATCCATGTCTGCCTCCTTGCTTGCCGTTGACCTGGGCCTGAAAACGGGGCTGGCGCTGTATGGAAACGACGGGCGGCTGGTGTGGTACCGCTCACGCAACTACGGGTCGCGGGGACGCTTGCGCAAAGCCGCTGCGTCAGTGTTGCGAGAAACGGAAACGGTGGGTGTGCTGGCCCTCGAAGGCGGGGGCGACCTGGCCGTGCCGTGGATCACCGAGGCCGAGCGCCGGGGCATCACCGTCCTTCAACTCTCCGCCGAGACGTGGCGCAAGGAACTGCTGCTGGCGCGCAACCAACGCAGCGGCTCCGATGCCAAAAAACACGCCGACACGCTCGCCCGTCACCTCATCGCGTGGTCGAACGCCAAGCGCCCCACCTCGCTCCGCCACGACGCCGCCGAGGCCATTTGCGTTGGCTTCTGGGCCGTGTGGCACCTGCAATGGCTTCCGGAAATTCCGCCCGAACTGCGCCCGCACCTCTCCCGGGCAAAGTAGCCTTTCGCCCCGCTGATCACGCCGTTGACGGTTTGACGATACACAGGGTGTCGCTCAGATGTCACACCCTGTGAATTATCCTGTCCGTAGCTCAGAACCATCGCTCTTTCTTTGATCCTTCGTGATGACGTGGAATGAGCGAAGTAGCCATCTGCCTCACCCTTAACCCACGTAGTAGCCATGCCCGACACCGACCTCACTGCCAAGCTACACCGCTACCAAGCCGCGCTCGACGGCCTCATCGAACGCCTCCAGGAAGACCGCTGGGTGCTAGCTGCCGTGCTCGTCGGGTCCCTGAACGAAGAAACCATCTGGCGCAAGGAAGGCCTTGGGTTGTGGATTGTGGAAGCCGACGGCGTCACGCGTCGCCGCCGCAGCGATGGGGACGAGCCGCGTATCTGGCGGACGCTGGTGGAGCAGGACGTGAACCTGTGGTGCGAGTTGATCCCGCGTGCCCGATTCAAACAGATGGTGGAAGGCAGCGCCCGGACGTCGTTTTCGTACAATTTCTTCGCCACCCGCACGCTCGTCTACAGCACCGACGAAGGCATCACGCGATGGTTTGAGCAAGCCAACACCCTGGCGCTGCGCGACCAGAAACATGAGTTGTTGATGACGACCGGCTGGGTCGCCCATAGCCTGCGCCACACCCGCCGCCTGCTCGACCTCAAAGAAGACCTGCCGCTGGCGTGGCAATCGGCGCTGGAGGTGGCGCACGCGCTGGCCGCTGTGCACGTGGTGCAGCGCAGCGAAATCTGCGAGACACCCGCTATCTACCGCGCCCTCGCCGACAACCCCGGCTTTTTCAACACGGTCTACACCGCCCTACTCACCCCCGGCATCTCGGAATATATCATTCGCACGGCGCTGGAAACGGGCGAGGCGTGGCTGGACGAACACGGCGAGGCGCACTGCGAGCCGGTGCTGCGCTACCTGCGCCAGCAACACCGCGCCGTCCCGCTCTCTGAGTTGGCCGACCAGTTTGCGTACACCCAGCTTTACCCGTGGCACCTCGAAGCGGCGTGCGAGTGGCTCGTCCGCGCCCGCCGCGCCGATAAACTCGCCGCCGACCTGTTGCTCACGAAGCGCAGCCGCACCCCCGTCGAAGAACCCGCCTACTTTATCGATGCCGCCTGAACCCACCGCCCCGCGCACCCACATCGACGTGCAGGGTGCCCGCGAAAACAACCTGCGCAACGTGAGCGTCGCCATCCCGCGCGACCAGTTGACCGTCGTCACGGGCGTCAGCGGCTCGGGCAAGTCGTCGCTGGCGTTTGACACCGTCTATGCCGAAGGGCAACGGCGGCTGCTGGCCTCGATGTCGTCGTATGCGAAACGCTTCGTCGCCCAGCTTCGCAAGCCCGACGTTGACTTTGTGAACGGCCTCTCGCCCGTGGTATCCATCGACCAGAAGACGGTGGGCCGCAACCCGCGCAGCACCATCGGCACGATGACCGACATGCAGGACTACCTGCGGATGTTATTTGCCACGCTGGGACAGGCGCATTGCCCGTGGTGCGAAGCGTCCATCGCCGCCCGCACGCCGCATCAGATGGTGGAACACCTGCTGGCCCTGCCCGAAGGCACCGAAGTCGAGATCCGCGTGCCGGTCTGGAAGGTGTGGGGCGAAGACTGGGCGTGGCTGCTCGACCAGATCCGCCACCACGGCTACCGCCACGCCTGCCTCGACGGCACCCGCATCGACCTGGGCGACGACCTGACGCTGAACGAAGACGACGACCACCACATCGAAGCCATCGTGGACCGCGTCGTCATCGCGCCCGACATCGATCGCGAAGTGATAGCCTCGCTGGAAAACGCCCGCAAACTCGGCGACGGGCTGGTGTCGTTTCATTTATCCGACGACCTTGACGACGCCATCAAAACCCGGTTTTACGCTGATTTTGGCTGCGCCGAGCATCACATCGTCAGCCTCGACCTGCACCACGGCGACTTTACGTTCAACGACCCGGCGGGCGCATGCGTGACGTGTGCGGGCCTGGGCACGGGCAAGCGCGTGCATCGGCAACTGCTCATCCCCGACCCAAGTCGCTCGCTGCGCAACGGGGCCATTGTGAGTTACGACTACAAGCCCGACAACTGGAACGGGCGCACCTTCTACACCCTCTCGAAGCGGTTCGACTTCTCGCTCGACGTGCCGTTTGACGAACTGGAGCCCGACATCGCGGAGATGCTACTGTACGGCTGCCCCGACGAATTGCTCTCAATGGAAATCCCGCCGGAGGCCCGCAACGGGCAGCACTACAAAGGGCGCGAGTTTCGTTTCCACGGCGTCATCAACAACATCGAGCGGCGGTATCACTGGTACCGCAAGCAGGGCGAGGCAAACACGTGGATGGAGGATTTCCTCGACAAGGTGATGGTGGAATACGACTGCCCCGACTGCAACGGCGACCGCCTCAAGCGCACGCGCTGCCTCGTCACCATCGGCGGACGTAGCCTGCCCGACCTGGGCCGGATGCATCTGGTAGAACTGCTCGGCTTCCTGCAAGCCATCGACGTGCCACCGTCAAAGCAGGCCGTTGCCGACGTGATTTTGCGCGAGGTGACCACCCGGCTGCAACTGCTCATCGACATCGGCCTCGACTATCTCAGCCTCGATCGCCGATCCGGCACGCTGTCGGGCGGCGAGGCGCAGCGCATCCGCCTTTCCACGCAGATTGGCAGCGGGCTGATGGGGATGTTGTATGTGTTGGACGAGCCCAGTATCGGGCTGCACCCGAAGGACAACGCCCGCATGATCGCCACCATTCGGCGACTGGTTGACATCGGCAACACGGTGGTAGTGGTGGAGCACGACGAAGAAACCATCCGCAGCGCCGACTTCTGCATCGAGATCGGGCCGGGACCCGGCGTACATGGCGGCACCATCGTCGCCGCCGAGCCGCCCGCCGCGCTGATCCAAAACAAACGCTCGGTGACGGGCGCGTACCTCTCCGGGCGGCGCACGATTGCCATGCCAGATGAACGCCGCCCGACCGACCACGGCTGGATAACGGTGCACGGTTGCCGCCACAACAACCTGCAAAACGTAGACATCGCCCTGCCGCTCGGTGTGCTGACGTGTATTACCGGCGCATCGGGATCAGGGAAAAGCTCGTTTGTGCACGAGACGCTCTACAAAAAGCTGGCGTCGCTGCTGCACGACAGCCGCGTGCTGCCCGGCGACCACGACGCCATCAGTGGGCACCACGCCATCGACGACGTAATTCACATCGACCAGAGCCCGATTGGGCGTTCGTCGCGCAGCAACCCGGCGACGTACATCGGCATCTACGACAACATCCGGAAGCTTTTTGCGTCCACGCCGCTCTCCAAAAAACGCGGCTACAAGGCGTCGCGCTTCAGCTTCAACGTGAAGGGCGGGCGCTGCGAGGCGTGTGGCGGCGAGGGGACGATTACCACCAAACTGTCGTTTATGCCCGACGTGGAGGTGCAGTGCCCCACGTGCAGAGGCGCGCGCTACAACGCCGAGACGCTGGAGGTGCTGTGGCGCGGCAAAACCATCGCCGACGTGCTGGAGCTGTCCATCGAGGAAGGCGTGGCGTTTTTTAAGGACCAGCGGTTGATCCACCGCAAGCTGGGCGTGCTGCACCGGCTGGGGCTGGGCTATCTCAAGATCGGGCATCCGGCTCCCATCCTTTCCGGCGGCGAGGCGCAGCGCGTGAAGCTGGGCGACCACCTCGGCAAGGTGAAGCGCGGCAAACACCTGCTCTACATCCTCGACGAGCCCACCACCGGCCTGCACGCCGCCGACATCGACAAGCTGCTGCACGCCCTCAACGCCCTCGTGGACAAGGGCCACACCGTCGTTGTTATCGAGCACAACCTGGACGTGATCAAAACCGCCGACTGGATCGTGGACCTTGGCCCCGAAGGCGGGCACAACGGCGGGCACGTCCTCGCCACTGGACGCCCGGAAGACGTGGTGGCGACCGAAGCGAGCCACACCGGACGGTTTCTGGCGAAGGTGTTGTGATCGTTGCGCGTTCCCGTCATCGCGAGGATCCAACGGCGACGTGGCAATCTCACCCCGACAGGAAATAGCACCTCGACCGGGCTGAGATCACCACAGGATCTACGATCCTTCGTGATGACGAGAATAAAGCGCTATTCGCTAGTCCTGTATTTTAGGCTGGTGCCTCTTCGATTGCATTAGCCACTTTCATACACGACATGACGGATAAATATGTCATCTCGAACGGATGTGAGAGATCTCCCACTTTCAAGTTCAGCTAAACGATAACGTGGGAGATCTCTCCTCCCGCTCGTCGTCGAGATGACAAGAAAGAACGCACTGCCGTATACAGTGTCCGGCGATTTATTAAACGATCTCTAGCCCTTGCGCTTTTTATCCAATACAAATTACATTGCCTGCGCAACTATTTCGACAGCAACAGAAAAATATGCCGCAAGACCCTGGCCCGCTCGAAGACGCCCCGGCGTACCTGATTTACCGTCTGGCACGGCTGCTGCGGTTTGACTTGAAGAATATTCTGGCGCGGGTTGGTCCCGACCTGTCGCCGGAGCAGTATTTTTTGCTGTATCGGCTGTATCGGCAGGACGGTCGGTCTCAGGCCGAGTTGGCCGACAGCGTGCTGGGCGATTATCCCAACATCACCCGGCTGATTGACGCGCTGGAGAAAAAAGGCTACGTGGCCCGCACGCCAGACCCCAACGACCGACGGCGCTACTTCATCGTGCTCACCGACGCAGGCAAGGCACTGATGGCAGACCTGATCGCCCATATCCCCGATGAGCGCCGCCGCGTTTTCCAGGGCATCGCCCCGGAAGATTTGGAAGCGTTTCAACGCGTCGTCGCAACGGTGCAGGCCAATCTGCAAAAAACAACGGGCAGCTAAAGCCGGTTTTTTATTTCTCTAAATATTTGCCAAGGCAATGTTTTCTATCGCAACAATAAGCCTTTTGCTCCTTCTCTCACCTCCAACCATGGCTGTATCCACTCCAACAACGCCCCACATCATCGAAGTCAACGGCATGGTGTTCCGCTGGCACATCGCCAAGGAGCGGCTGCTTGTGGAGGTCAGCGCACCGACGCAGGGCTGGGTGGCAGTGGGCTTTAACCCGAAGCGTGGCCTGGCAGGCACGCACCTGATCATGGGCGCCGTGGTGGATGGACAGACCACCGTTGACGACCGCTACATCGTCCGCATCGGGCAGCACCGGTCGATTGCGGCGCTGGGCGGTGTTCCTAGCCTGTCGCACATCCAGGGCACCGAGACCGCGAGCGAGACGCGGCTTTCTTTTTCCTTCCCGCTCGACGCGCCCGACCGTTTTCATCAGACGCTGGTCCCCGGCGAGACCTACCACCTGCTGCTTGCCTACAGCGTGGACGACGACTTCATGCACCACTCGCGCATGCGCACGCATGTATCCTTCCAACTCTAGCTCCATCCTCCCATGAAACACACACTTTTGCTCACCGCTCTTCCGTTTCTCCTCACCTTCACGACCTTTACGCCATCTATGCCTTCTTCCTCTGACAACACCGCCGCCATCCGTGCCACCATCACCCAGTTTGCGCAGGGGGCCGACAACCAGGATGTCGCCGCCCTTGCCGAAAGCCTGCACCCCGAAGCTCAGCAGTTTTTCCTCAGCCCCGACGGCCTCGTCCGCCTCACCGTTCCCGCCTACCTCGGCATGGTTGAGGCGAAGCAGATCGGCGGCGTGCCGCGCGACATTACCATCGCGTCCATCGATGTGACGGCCCACATCGCTCAGGCCAAAGCCACCTTCGCCAACGACGCGATGCGGCTCGACAACTACGTCTCGCTGATGCAGGTCGACGGCGAGTGGAAGATCCTCAGCATCGTTATCAAGCTAGAAATGCGGGGGAAATGATGCGTAAAACGTGAACCTCACTGCAGCGATGGTGCTCGGCACCCTCACGTTTTACGTTTCACGCAGTACCCTCAATGACACGGACCAACGTATCGCGTGCGGCGTGTTTACGCGCCTGTCGACATCCTCCGCGTTTCACCCATCGCCTCCTGCCACTGCCAGCACCTGTTCCACCAAGTCCTCCAACGCTTGGTCGGGGTGCCACTGTATCGAGGTAGTGCTGTCGCGGTGGACGTAGAGCCAGTGGGCGAGGATGCGGACCTCATCCACTTCCTGCTTCAGGTATCGGGCCGGGCGTTCCAGCGCCGCGTCGAAGTGTTCGGCGAGGCGTTCGTGCAGGTGCTCGCGTTGCCCGTTGATGGGCGGCAGCGTAAGCACCACGGTCTCGGCAAGACGCCCGAAGCGGATGACGTAACACTCGGCAGTATCCGCCTCTGCGCCGGGATGCACCAGCACGGCGTTGTGCTGCAGCACAGGGGCCGCCATCTGCTCCTGCTTGTCGAGCAGGCGTTCGAGGCGCTGCATCCAGTCGCGGTATTCCCCTGCTTCTTCGTACTTCATGTCAGCGGAAGCCTCGCGCATCCGCGTTTCCAGTTCGGCCAGCACGCTGCGGTCCTGCCCCAGCAAAAACCGCCGGACGCGTTCTACCTCGCTGCCGTATTCGGCCAGTGCCGGCTCGCCTTCACAAGGCGCGTTACACCGCCCAAAAGCGGCGTACAAACACTTGCGCCCGAGGCGGTACGTCTCGTCGTCACACTCGCGCAGTTGGTAGACGCGGTTAATGATGTCCACCAGCAACTCGGCCTGCCGCCGCCCGCTGAGCGGCCCGAAATACTCGGCCCCGTCGTCCTGCACGTACGACATCGTGGTGAGGCGCGGCGCTTCGTGCGTGGTGTCGAGCCGCAGGAACGGGCGGTTGCGGTAGCGGCGCTGCGCCCGGTTGAAGCGCGGTTTAAGCGACTTGATGAGTTTGGATTCGAGCAGCAGCGCACTCAGTTCCGAGCCCGTCTCCTGCCATTCGACCGTGCGCAGCGTCTTGACCAGCTTGTGCGTCCGTTCGGGCAAGGCTTCGACGCCCGTGAAGTAGCTGCGGACGCGGTTGCGGAGGCTTTTGGCCTTGCCGATATACAGCAGGTCGCCCCGTCGGTCTTTCATAAAATACACGCCGGGGCGGTCGGGGAGGCCGGGCAGCGTCTCTTCGCGGATGCGCTCGACGTGTTTGGGCGGCTTGCGGACGGCTTTGTAGGTGCGGTGCTGAAAGGTAAGCAGGCGTCCCAGCGTCTCGATTTCGTGCTCGTAGGTGAGCAGCTTAAGCAGGTGGAGCAACACCTTGGCGGTGGCGAGCGCGTCGCCGTGGGCGCGGTGGCGAGCTTCATTGCGGATGCCGTAGAACTGTGCCAGCGCCGTCAGTCCTTTGGATGGCAGACCGGGCAACAAGCGCCGGGCGAGGCGTAGCGTGCAGAGTTGCTCGTTCTTGATTGTCGGCAGCGCCAACCGCTCCAACTCCGCATTTAAGAACCGACGGTCGAAGCTGACGTTGTGCGCGGTAAAGATGCCGTGGCTCAGAAAATCAACGAGTTGCGGCAGCACCTCCGCCGACGGAGGCTGTTCGAACACCATGCCCGTGGAGATGCCCGTCAGTTGCGTGATGCGCGACGGCACCGAGCGTCCGGGGTTGATGAGTTGGGTGAACGAGTCGGTGATCTGGCCGCCCAGCACCTTCACCGCCGCCACTTCGATGAGGCGGTCCTCGTCGGCTTGGGTGCCGGTGGTTTCGGTATCCACCACGATGAAAGGGACTTCATCGAGCGGGGTATCCGGGTGAAGGGCAGGCGGTTCTTCGGTGTGCATCCCGCCTCAACGCCTACCGGCGTCATTCGCTCCCGGCAGGTACCGCTGACAACGTCGCCGTGAGGGCTTGCAAGTCAAAATTGAGCAATGTGGCGATGTGCTGACCGATGGCGGCGTTGTCCTGGTTGCCCAGGAAAAGCTCACGACCGGGGCCGTACGCATACACATTCACATCCACCCCGGTATGACCACCCGTGGTCCAGCCGATCACGGCGCGGCGGGCGATGATTTCCGCCAGCACGAAGTTGGCCGCCTGCGGCGTAGAGGAAGCCAGCAACGCTTGTTCGTCCGCCGAAATCTCAATGCCCGTATGTGCTTCGATGGTCTCGGCCACAATGGGGGCATAGACGCTCATGTTGTCGGCGCTGATGGGCTCCAGCCCGGCGGATTCGCCCTGTGCATTGATGGCCGCGGCTATCGCCCCGTGCGAGGCTGTGATCTGATCCACCACATCGGGTTCCCACGTATACAACGAGCGTCCGTCTACCTCCCGCCCGATGGTTAAGCCGCCCGTTTCGTGGTCTGAAGTGGAAAGGATGAGTGTCTGCCCGTCGGCTTCGGCAAAAGCCAGAGCAGCCGCCACGGCGTCGTCAAACGCGAGGATGTCGTGCAGATGCGCGGCGAGGTCGTTGCCGTGCGCCGCGTGGTCGATGCGGCTGCCCTCTACCATCAGGAAGAACCCTTCCGCGTTGCCCTTCAGCAGGTCGATGGCTTTTTGTGTCATCTCGGCAAGGCTGGGTTCGGCAGCGGCGTCGCGGTCGATTTCATAGGCCATGTGGTCGCGGGTGAACAGCCCCACCACCGGCGCTGTCATCACGGCATCGAAAGCCGCACGATCTTGCAGCACGGTGTAGCCCGCGGCAGCGGCCTCATCGAGCAGGTGGCGTCCGTCTTCGCGCCAGCCGTCTTGGTCCTGCGGCACAAACGGCCCCCATCCGCCGCCCAAGAGGACATCCACGTTTTGCGCCATCTGCTGCACGGCAATTTCCGTTTCCATGTTGCGGCTGGGCACATGCGCCGAGAAGGCAGCGGGGGTGGCATGGGTGATGCGGCTGGTAGCGACCAATCCGGTCGCCATCCCGCGCTGCTCGGCCGCCTCTAATACCGTGGCAACCGCCTGCCGGTCTTCGTCCACCGCAATCGCGCCGTTGTAGGTCTTGATGCCGCAAGCGTAGGCGGTGGCGCTCGCGGCCGAGTCGGTCACGCGGCTGTCCGTGGCAAAGGTGCGCACCGAGCCCACCTGAATGGCGTCGAGTGCCAGTGCCTCGCGCCCTTCCTTATAGCGCAGGTAATCACGGGCAAGCGTGAAGCTGGCAGGGCCACAGCCGTCGGAAATGAAGAGAATGACATTGCGGGGTGTTTCGGACGGTACCGTGGTCGGACGGGCGGCTACCGGGGGCGTATATTCGGCGACCGAGTTGGAACATGCGCTGAAGACCAGGCACAGCAACAACCCACAGGCGGTAAGAAGACGCGAAGACATAAACGTGACTCTTAAGCAACAAAGAAAAAGACCTTGTCCGATACCGGACCTGCAGCAAAGGGTTTCTTGCGGCGGGCATGTTCATCATTCGAAAATACAAAAGGGTGGCTTTGCCAAAACTGAAATTCATGGACACGCCAAACGTGGAAGCCGCAAAAGCGATAATATGGCGGCGTTTTGTCTCCCCCTTCCTGTTTTCATTTCGACCATGCCCTCCCGACCTTCCTTTGCGCTTCTCGTGGCGGTGTTGTTTTTCAGCGCCTGTGAAACCCCCTCCCCTACGCCTTCCCCCGAACCTGATCCTTCTCCCAGCATGACCTCCCGCCTCTACGTTGGCACCGGCACGGGCGATGACACCGGCGGCATCTTTTCGTTTACCTTCGACGCCGCCTCCGCCACGCTGACGCCCGCGCATGACCCGGTGGCGATTATGAACCCCACCTACATCACCCTGTCGCCCGATCAGCGCTTTTTGTACAGTGTGGGGGAGACCCGTGAGGGCAGCGTCAGCGCCTATCAGATCGACCCTGCGACGGGCGCGCTGACCCTGCTCAACACGCAGTCGGTGCACGGCGCGGCCCCGTGTTACATCAGTACGGATGCGACGGGACGGTGGGTGCTGGTGGCGAACTACGTGAGTGGCAACGTGGCGTCGTTCCCGGTACAGGCAGACGGCAGCCTCGGCGAGGCGGTAGAGGTGGTGCAGCACGAAGGCACCCTCGGCACCCATACGCAGCGGCAGGAAGCACCGCACGCGCATTACATCCGCATGGACCCGCAAAACCGCTTCGCCCTCGCCACCGACCTCGGCATCGACGAGGTGCGCGCATATCCGCTGGACCTGGAGACGGGTAGCCTCAATGCCGACAGCGCCGCCGTCTACACTGCCGCCCCCGGCAGCGGCCCGCGCCATCTCGACTTCCACCCGAACGGGCGCTTCGTTTACCTTGTGGGCGAACTCACGGGCACCGTGTCGGCCCTGACCTACGACGCCGAAACCGGAACCCTCAGTGAGGTCCAAACCGTGTCGAGCCTGCCCGATGGCTTCGCGGGCACCAACACCAGCGCCGACGTGCATGTGCATCCGAACGGGCGCTTTCTGTATGTCTCCAACCGGGGCGACTCGGACAACCTCGCCATCTATACCATCAATGAAGCCACCGGGGAACTGACGCTGGTGGGTCATCAGGGCGAAGACGTCGTTTGGCCGCGCAACTTCGCCATCGATCCATCCGGCGCGTTCCTGCTGGTCGCCAACCGCCGCGCCGATGAAATCACCGTCCTCCGCATCGACACCGCCACGGGGCTCCTCACGCCGACGGGGCAACGGGTTTCGGTGCCCGGGCCCACGTGCATCCAGTTTGTGACGCCGTAGCGCATTGCCATTCCGCCTCTCGCCGGGCTACCTTGCGCCTAGCATTTGGGCTTTTCCTGCTTAGCAAATGAAACGTGTTGTCGTGGCGATGCTTCACCGCATCCTCTGCCTGTTCGTCGTGCTGTTGATGGGGGCGCTCCAGACGAGCGCAGCCCAGTCCTTTGCCCTGCGTACCGAGGAAGCCGGGTTCGGGCAGAACCGGATTAGCGCCACGAACGGCGTGGCCGTGGCCGACTACGACCGCGATGGCGACCTCGACGTGTACTTCGTGGCCTATGCCGCCTACGACCCGAACGATGCGACCACGTGGAACCGCCTCTTTCGCAACCGGGGCGACGGCACGTTTTTGATCGAGTCGCGAACGCCGGAACTGGCGGGACGCGGCGAGGCCGTGGCATTCAGCCCAATGGGCTACAAGCTAGGCGCGGCGTGGGGCGACTACAACAACGACGGCTGGCCCGACCTTTTCCTGACCAACCTCGGCCCCGATCAGCTTTTCCATAACAACGGCGACGGCACCTTCACGGAGGTCACCGAGGCGGCAGGCGTAGCAGGCACAGCTACGCACCTCAGCAGCAGCGGGCTGTGGTTTGACTACGACCGCGACGGCGATCTGGACCTGTACGTGAGCATTGAGGAAGATTACGCCAGCACCGACCGCGACCTCCGCAACCGGCTGTATCAGAACCAGGGCGACGGCACCTTTACCGACGTCTCGGCGGTGAGCGGCACGGCGGATGCCGGCAAAACGTGGACGACGGTGTCGTTCGACATTAACAACGACGGCTTGCTGGACCTGTACCTCGCCAATGACTTCGGCCCGAACGCCATCTACCTGAACAACGGCGACGGCACGTTTCAGAACGTCACCGGCATTCAGACCGGCCCCGGCGAGATTGGCGATCCCGGCAACGGCATGGGCCTTGCCGTGGCAGACTGCGACGGCAATGGCTTCCTCGACATCTACCTCACCAACATCACCGAAGCCGGACCCAACTGGCCGCAGTTTAACCCATTGTTTCTCAATACCGGCGCCGCCGCATTCATCAATGGCGCCACGGACACCGGGACCCACCAAGCAGGCTGGGGCTGGGGCACCGAGTTCTTCGACGCCGATCACGATGGCGACCAGGACCTGTTCGTTGTCACGGGCAACTTTCAGCCCGACTTTGAAAACGTCTTCTTCCGCAACCGCTCGGACGAAGGCACCTTTATCTTCGACAACATCGCCGCCGCGTTGGGCATGAACGACCTGCCTGCCGCCCGCGGCCTCGCGCTTTTCGACTACGACAACGACGGCGACCAGGACGTGCTGATCTCCAACGTCAGCGAACCCCCGGTGCTGTACGAAAACACCCGCACACAGGGGCACTGGCTGAAGGTGAAGTTGGAAGGCACGGCCTCCAACCACGATGCCTTCGGTACTACCGTCGAGGTGTTTGCAGGCGGCACGTCGTACAAGCGTTACCACCACGGGGCGCAATTCCTCGGACAAAACCTTGTGCCTGTGCACGTGGGCCTCGCCGACGCCGCCGAAGTGGAGCGCGTGGTGGTGACCTGGCCGAATGGCGTGGTGGAAGAAATCGGCGCGGTGGAAGTGAACCAGACCCTCACCCTCCGCGAAGGCGAGGGACTGGTGGACGGCACCCCGACCGCCACCGACCATGCCCCGGCGGTTCCTGAAGCCGTGCGCCTGGAAAGCAGCTACCCCAACCCCTTCCGGGACCGCGTCCACCTCCGCGTAGAAACCACAACGCCCGGGACGCTAGAATTACATGTCTTCAACGCCCTGGGACAAACCGCGCGGGTGGTTCAGCAGGTGACAGGCGCGGGCCTCCACACGTTCACCTGGGATGCGACAGACGATGCCGGGCAACCGCTTGCGAGTGGGCTGTATTTCTACAAGGTGAAACTGGACGGCATGTGGAGCAGCGGCGAAACGGGGCGGCTGGTGGTGGTGCGGTAACCGGCTCCCGACACGCCGCCATCGACCAGGATTCAGGCGGACAGGGACTACCTTCTCGGCGCTCTTGTTTTTCAAAAGAAAACGGCCCTTCATTTCTGATAACAATTCCTTAACATAGAGCCCGTTCGCCGCCTCCTGCGGCCTCTTGTGTTTTTAAAGGACATCCCTCGTCATTCATGGGCGATACAGCAGGGCTCGACACGTTTCAAATCATTGTTGAACTCGCCGGAGGACTCGCGCTCTTCCTCTTCGGCATGGAGCAAATCACCGACGCGCTAAAACGCACGGCCGGCGGGCGCATGAAGCAGCTCCTGGGCCGCCTCACCACCAACCGCTTTTCCGGCGTGGCGACCGGGGCGTTTGTGACGGCCATCATCCAGTCGTCGTCCGTCACGACAGTACTAGTGGTAGGCTTTATCTCGGCGGGGTTGATGACGCTGCCACAGTCCATTGGCGTCATTATGGGCGCCGATATTGGGACGACCATTACGGCACAGGTCATTGCTTTTAAAGTGACCAAATATGCGCTGATCCTCGTTGCTGTGGGGTTTGCGCTTATGTTTATCCCCAAAAAGGAAAAGGTGAAGCAATACGGCCTCATGATTATGGGGCTAGGGATGATTTTTTTCGGCATGGAGTTAATGAGCGATGCCACCCGCCCGCTGCGCTCCTATGAGCCCTTCATCAACATGATGCAGCGCATGGACCAGCCGCTGCTAGCGATTTTGGTGAGTACGGTCTTTACGGGTATTATTCAAAGCTCATCGGCAACCATGGGCGTGGTGATTGTGCTGGGCTCCCAAGGCTTTATTTCGCTGGAAGCAGGCATCGCACTCGTGTTTGGAGCCAATGTTGGCACCTGTGTCACGGCACTGTTAGCAGCGCTGGGCAAACCACGCGAAGCCGTGCAGGCTGCTGTCTTCCATATCCTGTTTAAAATCATTGGCGTGTTGATCTGGATTGGGTTCATCGACGAGCTGGCTTGGGTCGTGCGTGAAATCTCGCCGACCTCGCCGGAGTTGAGCGGGGCTGCCCGTCTCGCTGCGGAATCGCCACGCCAGATCGCGAACGCCCACACGCTGTTCAACGTCGCAAACACGGTGCTCTTCATCGGCTTTGTGGGCCCCATTGCTTGGTTCATCCGTCGCATCGTGCCTGAACGACCGTCCAAAGAAGTGGCGGGGGTGCAGCCGCGCTACCTGGATGACCTGGTACTGGATACGCCGGCGCTGGCGCTGGACCGCGTGCGCATGGAACTCCGGCGACTGGGAGAACGGGCCCATCACATGGTGGAGCGGGCACTCGTAACCGTCTTCAACGGCAGCAAGGAAGAACTCACGGCCTTGCAGAACCTGGACGATGAAGTGGACACCCTGCACGGCGCCATCGTGACGTATCTCGGCCAGCTGTCGCAGGAAAACCTGAGCGTGGAGCAGTCGAAGGTGTTGTACGATTATATGGCCGCTGCCAACAACATGGAAAACATTGGCGACCTCATCGAGACCAACATTGTGGGCGCAGGCATGGAGCGGCTACGCACCAATCTGCAACCAAGCGATGAGACGCAAGAAGTGCTCCTTTCACTGCATGAAAAGGTAACTTGGGCGGTGCAACTGGCCCTGCAAGCATTGGATGCCTCTGATCCAGCGATGGCCACCATGGTGATCGATGCCAAAACCGAGATCAACCGGCTGGCCGAAGAAGCCGAAATGCACCTCGCGGGCCGCCTCACGGTGGATGAAGACCAGCGACTCCCCCTCTTTCGCTTTGAATCCGAGATTATCGAATATCTAAAACGGGTATACTATTTTGCCAAGCGCATCGCGAAGGGTGTTGTGGAGACGGACGTGCACCCCTCGCCCATGCCCCGGATCGACCTTGAGGGGATCGGCGTCAACTAACGCGACGGCGTCACCAGCACCCGTTGAATACGCGTGGGAATACAGAAACCATGGGAAAAAAGAGAAAAATACTCACCAAAAGAAAATATGAGACCGAACTGGCGCGGCTCCAGCTAGAACTGGTGAAGCTCCAGCGCTGGGTGAAGGCCAAGGGGTTAAAGATCGTGGTCCTGTTCGAGGGCCGCGATGCGGCAGGCAAAGGCGGTACCATCAAGCGCATCACCGAACCGCTGAACCCGCGCATCTGCCGCGTGGTCGCCCTCGACAAGCCCACTGAACGCGAGCAAACACAGTGGTACTTCCAGCGGTATGTGCCCCACCTGCCCGCCGGTGGCGAAATTGTGTTGTTCGACCGAAGCTGGTACAACCGGGCAGGCGTGGAACGGGTGATGGGCTTCTGCACGGATGAAGAATACCACGAATTCTTGCGCTCCTGCCCCATGTTCGAGCGCCTGCTGGTCTACTCAGGTATCATCCTGATCAAGTACTGGTTTTCGGTAAGTGCCGAAGAACAGGCACAGCGGTTTCAAGCACGGATGGACGATCCCACCAAACGCTGGAAACTCAGTCCGATTGACCTGAAAGCACAATCGCGGTGGGAAGAATATTCGCGTGCCAAGGACCAGATGTTCACCTACACCGACACCCAAATCGCACCGTGGTATGTGGTGCACTCCGATGACAAAAAGCGGGCACGGCTCAACTGCATCACCCACTTGCTGAGCTTGATCGACTATGAGGAGATACCGGTGAAAAAGATCAAGCTGCCGCCCCGGCAGAAAGATATTGGGTATGTGCGTCCGCCCGAGACCATCCAAAACATCATCCCGGAAGATTTCTAGTCCGGTTGCCGGGCGCTGCTGGTTTAGGGAAACGCCCACCCGTTTTGCACGGGCTATAAATCCAGATAAGACCCTAGGGGCGCTTGGTAAATGACGTGGATGTCGCCGCGATCTTCGGCCCCCCAGAGTATCATACCCAGCGGAATGGTGACGGCGGAAACAAGACCCAACGTCCTGACCGCCAGTGCTCCCCCCAGTGATTCGCGATGAGCGCCGCGTGCCAAGGCAAAAAGCGACAGATATCCCGGGGTTGCGCCAATAAGCGCTCCTCGGCGCACACCTGTCCCCGCCCGTACATAGATTTGCCAGATGGCTTCCGTCTCGATCTGCTTTTCGCGTCCGCTGTTGGGGTCTTCGTAGTACGTCCATTCCGCTTCCATTCGCACATTGCGGGCCTTGCGGATGGTGTTTCCCCTCATCGGTTCGATATGCACCCAGCGATGGCGCAAGGTTTCATTCACCTCGGTCAGCGTTTGGGGCGTGCTTTTGGGGGCGCGCAGGTTGGTGCATCCGCTGGTGCCGACCAGGATGCTCCCGAGCAACAAAACCGTGAACAAATGCCGCATGGTTTCTTTTCATGAGACCTTGTGGGTGCGGTTACAGGGTAACCAATCCGCCTAAAAACTACCACTTCGTTGTTCTCTTTTCTACCTCCTTCATGGCCGCCCTTCTCGACGCCGTCAGTCAGGTTCAGGTAGCCGCCGCCCTGATTGGGCTGGTGGTGCTGCTGTTGTGGGAAAACGCCCATCCGTTTTTCGACCTGTTCCGTACGTCGCGCCGGGAATGGAGCCTGCACCTGGTGCGCAACCTCCTGATCGGTGGCCTGAATGCGCTGGTGATTGCGGTGGTGTTTGTGGGGCTGTGGCTGTGGGCGGCCGTGTGGGCCGAAGCACACGGGTTCGGGCTTTTGAATGTGTGGCCGTTGCCGGGCTGGGCGCACGCCGTCGGCGCAATCTTGCTGTTCGACGTGTGGACGTACACCTGGCACCGCATCTGTCACCGCATCCCGTTTCTGTGGCGCTTCCACCGCGTCCACCACGCCGACACCCAGATGGACGTCACCACCGCCAGCCGCTTCCACCTGGGCGAGATTGTTCTTTCTTCGGCGCTGCGCATCCCGCTGATTCTGCTGTTTGGCGCGTATGTGTGGGAGTTGGCGCTCTACGAAACCCTCATGTTTGCCGTGGTGCAGGTGCAGCATGCCAACATTGTGTTGCCCGACCGGCTGGACCGGGCGCTGCGCACCGTTATCGTGACGCCTGCCATGCACAAGATCCACCACTCGCGGTGGCAGCCCGAAACCGACTCCAACTACAGTTCGCTGCTGTCCATCTGGGACCGGCTCTTTGGCAGCTTCCGGATGCGCGAGCGGCTCGACGAGATCCAGTTTGGCCTTGACGCGTTTGACGACGACGAAAGCCGGACCTTCAAGGGCCTGATGAAAATGCCTTTGGCTGATCACCACCGCCCCGACCCCGAATCCACTGATCCATGACCACCACACCGCTGCGCCTGTTGATGATTGCTACCTTGCTCGCGCTCTTGCCCCAGTGGGGCTGTACCCAGGACGTCGCGTGGCCGCTGGTGATGAACAAGGTCCGCAGCGACTTCCCCACCGTCACGCAAATCTCCACCGACTCGCTGAAGACATGGATGGCGAGCGGTGCCGAGCAGCCCGTGCTCCTCGACGTGCGGATGGCTGATGAATACGCCGTCAGCCACCTCGAAGGCGCCCAGCGCGTCAACCCCGACGCCGAGAGTTTTGCCTTCCTCGACGACCTGCCCCGCGACACGCCCATCGTGACGTACTGCTCCGTCGGCTACCGCTCGTCGCAACTGGCGCAGCGGCTCCAGGAAGCTGGCTTCACTAACGTCGCCAACCTCGAAGGCTCGATTTTTCGCTGGGCCAACGAGGGCCTGCCCGTCTACCGCGACCATGCCTCCGTGGGCGACGTGCATCCGTACGACAATACCTGGGGCCGTCTGCTCAACAAGCCATACCGCACCTTCGAGCCGCGCACCGAAGAGGCAGAACAATAAGCGCCCGTCATAGAAAAACGTGCGCAACGCTGGGCCGCAACGCCGAGCCACCCGAGAAAAACGACCCGCTCATTTCCGGTTGTGCCCGTATTGTGCGTAATTAGCGGTGACGTTCCGTTTCACTTGCTGCTGGTTCGATGATGCTCCGCCACCTGTCCCTCCTGCTGATCCTGTTTGCCGTTCCGCATATGACCACCCATGCCCAGGCTCCTGACTTTGTTATGTTAACCTTCGAGGTTTCCGGAGGCGACGCCACGGTTACCCTCAACGGCTTTCCGGTGCTCCAGGGCGCAGGCAGCGGCGGTGCGCCGGTGAACCTGCACCTGACGCCCGGCACGAACCACCTGGAGGTTCAGTTTGCGCCTGAAAACGGAGCAGGCGATGCCGCGCTGCACCTCGCCCTGAACGCCGCTGGCGGAGGCGACGTCAGCAGCGGCGACGATGCAGGTGGGCTCGCCGAGGTCACCCTGACCGAAGCCACCGAGGGCCACACCCAGACCTTCGAGGTGCCCGCGTCGTGGGCCGACAAGTTCACCGCAGGGACGCTGTACGCCGAACTGCCCGTGCTCGACGATGCAGACGCCCTGAAAACCACCGCCCTCCATCTGGTTACCCTGCTGCGCGATGGTGCATATGACGAGGCCGCCGCGCTTTCGCGTCCCCGGCTGGCTGCGTTTATTGCCTCGATGTCGCAGCCCGGCATGCCTGACAACGTGGACGACTTCGTCCCGCTGCTGGCCCAGCAACTAGACCTGTTCATGCAAGGCGGCGACCTTCCTGCGATGGACGCCTCGGACATCGTGCTGGTGTCGTGGGCCGACGGGCGCATCTGGGAGGTGCAAAACACCAACGGCGAGGCCCTGCTAACCATGCATTCGAGCGACGGCTCGCAGTCCCTACCGCTGTACCTCGCCGAGGTAGACGGGGCGATTCAGGTTATTCGTTAACCAGGAACGGGAGCCGTCACCACAACGCGGACGAATTATACGGATTCCGTTAGGTGTTCAAATGGCGCACGCGCTACGTTGTGCGTTCCCTCTCCCTTGATGGGAGAGGGCCAGGGTGAGGGTGAAACAACGATGCTTCTCTTTACGATTCCCCCTCATGCTGACTCTCTCCCGCCAGGGGAGAGAGAACCTTTTTCGAAAGCAAGTATCCAGACATCAAGGATGGCCAGATTATTCCTCCGGGAAAAGGAAGACCGTGTCGACAACGTGTACGACGCCGTTTGACGCATCCACGGTGCCCAGGATTTTTGCGCCATTGACGTAAAGGTCACCGTCGCGCTCTTCCACGTCCACATATTGACCCGTAGCGAGATAAATCTTAACGCCGGGCTTTAGCAAATCCCCTTTAAAGGTGCCCGGCGAGGCATGCGAGGTGATAATTTTCGCGAGCTTGTTCTTGTTTTCGGGCTTCAGCAGTTCCTCCACGGTGCCCGGAGGAAGCGCGTCGAACGCCGCGTTGGTGGGAGCAAAAACCGTGAGCGGCCCCGGGTTAACGAGCACGTTTTCGAGTTCGGCGGCTCCCACGGCAGCTGCCAACGTGGTATGATCGGGCGAACTAGCTGCAATCTGCAGGATGTTTTTTTCCGACTCATTATCGACGACGCCTGCTTGACCGTGGTTGGCGGCAAACACGGTAGGGCTGTCAGCAGCCTCCGGGGCACCTGTTTGGCAAGCGAAAAAGAGGGGCGCGATAAAAAGGACCAGGAAGGAGAGGGGTGTAAGGTGTTTCATCATGACCATCTGCGGATAGGTGACAAGTAGCAGGCAGGTATCTACATCCAACGTAGGTTGGAGCCACCCCTTTGTCTGTAGGCTTCTCCCTTACACCCCTACAAAAACCCACCCTCAAACACTTGAATTTGCAGGATCTCCACACATAATTTTGTGGTCAACCATTCCCTGTTTGTTAAGCAGAATACCCCTTCTGGCCACAACTACCCCACAAAGTTGATCAACTCGAACATCGGCAGGTACATCGCTACGAGGATGCCGCCGAGCAGCAGCCCGATGCCGATGATGAGCACCGGTTCGATGATGGAGGTAAGGGCTTCGAGGAAGGTATCTACCTCCTGCTCGTAATACGTGGCGGCGTGCATCAGCATGTCGTCCAGTTCAGCGGTTTGCTCACCCACAGCGATCATCTGCGCCACCATTTCCGGGAAGATGTTGGCCTGCATCAGCGGGGCGTAGAGGGTGCTGCCGCGTTTCACCCGGCCCAGCACGTTTTCCAGCACCGCCTGCACGTGTTTGTTACCCGCCGACTGCGCGATGATGTCGAGCGCGTCGGTGAGCGCCACGCCACTTCCCACCAGTGTGCCCAACGTCCGGCAGAACCGTGCCACGAGGCTTTTGGTAATTACGCGCCCGAAGAGCGGCAGCCCCAGCTTCGCCCGGTCCCACAGCAGCCGCCCCTTCGTCGAGCGCAGCACCGCACCCACGGTCAGCACAAGTACGCCCAGCCCAACCAGCGCTTTGAGTGCGTGGTCTGTCAGTAGGGCGCTGAGAGCGAGGATGACCTTCGTGGGCGTAGGAAGTTGTTGCCCGAAGTCGGCGTACATCTCGGCAAAGGTCGGCACGATGACGGTGAGGAAAAAGACCGTGGCAGCAATGGCAACGATGAGGATGAGCGCGGGATAAAACATCGCAAACGTCACCTTGCGCTTCAGCGCCGACGTTTTCTCGAAGTGGGTGGCGAGGCGCAGCAAGACGCTGTCGAGGATCCCGGCGACTTCGCCGATGCGGGTCAGGTGGACGTACAGTTCCAGTCAAATCCAATCCCACGAAGCCTGCCCAGCGCACGAGTCCGTACCCGCTGGGCGATGATCCTAGTGCCATCTGACACATGTCGTGTTGTTCGCCCACCGGCTAAACGCACGGGCTTCTCCCCCCAGCACAGGCCGGGGATGGGACGCTGGTGCTCCATCCAAACCATGTTTGCCATTTCTTCCCGCTCCTCTTGTAGCGTGGCGCTGTCACTATACGTCTGAGCTTCGAAAATAATTTGGTGATCGTTTACGAGACAATAAACACTACCTGTATTGGGTGATCGAGGCCAACGACCTGCCATCACTTACGATGCACTCGCACACTAATAGCTTCCCTGAACATATTCAGGAAGAGCCCGGGAGCAACTGCTAAACGAAACCTATCAACGATTATAAAGATGATGAATTTGAGTCTGATTCAGTCTGATTGATCCAGCATAGACCTTTCCAATCCAAGCTCGACGACGCTTCGGCGACTCCCAATAGTTAATATATTCTGCTTCAACATTGAGACAGGAAGGCGTCACCTCTCCATTGTTTAGTTTTACAACAGCATCGGCATCAGTGATATATTGAATGGTGTCGCCAGGTGCCAGCGTCTTATACTGATCAGACTCTGCGACAGCGGGTGTGTACCAGATTCCTACAGCAAACGCACGCTCATTGTCGTTAGCTGGTTTACAAGCATCATAATAGTCAAAATGAATACGGGCCCCCTTATGCAGTTCACCGTATCCATTTGGCCACAATTCGCTGGTATAATAGTGGTCAATGGGTAAGTTTATCCTTCGCCGCGATTTATTTATCACTATTAATTTCAGCATCCTAGCCGTACTATCGTAGTCAATTTCAGCCACGATTTCCCCTACGTTTTTCCGTCCCTTGACACTCGGATCATGCAGTCGATCCAGTTGTGCACTCGGTCCTGAACAAGCAGCAAACACAAAGGTTGTCACAAACAAAATCGAGCAAACTTTAATCAGATAACGCATATGATTATCGACACGTTAAATTGTATCGTTCACATTCTCTTTTGGAAGGCGAACGGGAGATTTTAATCTGCTCACCAGCCGAATTCTGCCAAAATGCGTGCATTTTGGGAGGATAACCCTCAGGTACATTCCAGGCATGAGCGACACGTTGACCATAGCCAGATCCTAACTCTGATCTAACTATATTCATTGGAGAATATGATGAGGCAAAGATTCTTTATGAACAAGCCCTCGCTATTTATCAGGAAAAACTCGGTAGCGACCATCCTTATTTTGCAACCATTTTGATGAATCTGGGCAACAATTATGGCAAACAAGGACAGTATGCGGAGGCTGAATCCAGGATTCGACAAGCTTTAGCTGTATTCCAGAATTCGTATGGGAACGAACATCCACGAACAGCCAATGCCTTAACAAATCTAGGAAAGGTTCTCTATTATCAGCAAGACTATTCAACTGCACTCAGCCTATTAGAAGAAGCCCACACCGTGCACCGTGAGCTCTTAGGCGACACGCACATTAATGTAGCAATTTCCGCACATTGGGTAGGAAAAGTGTATGACGCTCAAGGAATGCATGACAAAGCATTGGATGCGCTAACATTCGCCTATGATGTTTTTGAAACCACTTATACCTCAGAGAACCGCCGATTAGCCGATGTCCAAATCGCCCTGGGCACGTGCCTGACCCACCAGCAACGCTACGACGAGGCTGAGCCGCTCTTGCATCAAGGATATGAAACGCTGGCGGCCGCCCCCTACGCCCAGCCCGACCAAAAGCAGGAAGCCCGCGAGGCGCTCGTGGCACTCTATACCGCGTGGGGCAAATCCGACCAAGCCGCCACCTATCAGAACTAGCGTGCCGGACCTGTCACCGCACGTCGTAACGTAGAAACGCAACAAACCCACTAGCCACGGACAGAAACGCATACACAGCCAACAACGCTACATCTACCAATGCCGGGTTGATGTATGAGGCCAGTGATAGCTCGGCGGCCTCGAAGCGAGGCAGTTCCGTCAGGTCGAGGCTTTCGTCGTCACCGCCGCCGATGCTGCCTCCGCTTCCAGCGCCGCCAAGACGGATCTGAATCCCGCCACCGCTGTTGCCGCTTTTCTCTTCCACGAACCGCATGAAGTCGGTGCGGTAGGCATCCATCTGTTCTTCGTAGCGGGCCTTTTGCCCCACGTCGGTGCCTGCCAACGTCATCGCGGCCAGCCCGAAGGCCGCGGCCGGAGAGAGGCGCGCATAGGCAAGGGCCCGGCGTTCCTGTACAGCCTGCCGCACCCGCACCTCCTCATTGAGGCGGCGGCTGTGCGCGTCGATCTCGGCGTCCATTTCCTTACGTTGGCGGTCCTGCTCCTGCATCCATTCCCACTCATTGGCTTCCAGGTAGGCATCGCGTTCGTCGGGCGTCATGCTTTCCATCGCGGCGTTGCGCGTAGCCAGCGTGGTCCGCATGTCGTCGATAAACCGGCTTCGCGTGGCAGAGGCAAAAGCTTCTTTTTGGCTCTCCACTTCGGCCACCGTGGGCACCGCTACACTTTGCGCCGCCAGCGTGGCCCCCACCCGGGGCAGGATCAGCACAAACACAACCCAAACCATCAGCAGAATCACAAACGAGGTGGAGGCTTGCCGCGTCAGGGCAGACACGGTGATACCGAGCGCAATAAACCCGGTGAAATACAACAGCGCGTAGGCCAGCAGCAGCCCCAGCCGCGTCCAGTCCGCCCCGCCAAAGGGCACCTGAAACACCAACACGAGCAACACAGCCAGCGCGAGCGGAATCAAGAGCGGCACCACCAGCCCGAGCCACGCGCCTGCCAACTTCGAGAGCAGATACATCACCCGGGGCACGGCATTCGCAAACGTTAGCCGCAGCGTCCCGCGTTCTCGCTCCCCGCTGATGGCGTCGTAGGTGAACAGGATGGCGAACAGGGCCAGCACCACCTGTACGATAAATGCAAAGTCGAGGAAGCGGAACAACGCAAAAAGCGTGTCTTCCATGTACGGGCTCTGGTCCAGGTCGATCTCGCGGCGACCGATGGGCGTGTAGCGCCCGATATCATGGTGCGTCCCGGCGACGAATACCTGCAAAGGATCGGCCTCGCGATAGGCGCGGGTTTGCAGGCCCATCCAACTCGTTGCCTCCAGCAGCAGTTGCTCGTCCATGCGCCGCGCCTCGGCCACCTGATCAGCCGTAGCCTGGTAGTCCTGAATTCCCACGAAGACGCTCAACAGCAACAGCACCACGCAAACGGTGAACGTGGCGATGTATTTGGGGCTGAGCAGCAGAAGCCGGAGTTCTTTCAACAGCAGGGTGGTGAACATGGGGTATGGGGTTTAGAGAATAGGGGTTGGGGAATAGGGTTTAGGGAATGGGTGGGCGTTCAGGCATGTCGCCGAAGAGACACGCCGTGACGCGTCTCGGCGGTGGCACCAGCACCAACATGACCTGTGACTGCCGACTGGGTAGACCTGCACGCCATCATCGCACATCATAGCGAAGGAACGCCACGAAGCCTCCGGCCAAGCTGATGAGGTTGAACAACAGCAACAGCCCGAAGTCGAGCAGCGCATGTCCCATTACATCGCCAAAAAGGACGGGTTGGGTGGTGAAGGCGGGGAGTTCTTGCAGGTTGATTAATTCCTCGGGTTCGTCGTCCTCGTCGCCGCTCCGCAGCATGATGCGGATGCCGCCGCCCTGGCTGCTGCCCGATTTTTCGCGCAGGTAGCGGTCGAAGGCTTCCTGGTACGCCAGCGTCGATTCCTGATAGCGTTCCTTCATCGCCAGCGACGTGCCCGCCAGCGTCGAGGAAGCAAGTGAAAACGTGGTGGCGGGCGACAGCCGCGCAGCCCGCAGCGCCCATTGCTCCTGCACCCGCAGCCGGTTGATGCGGTCTTCCTGCACCCGCGCCCGGAATGCGCTCCCTTCGGCCTCGCGCGCGTCGGCCAGTTCCTGCTGACGTTTCTGGAATTCCTCAATGGCTTCAGCGCTAGGACCATCTTCCCCGCTTTCGCGCGGGATAATATCCATCAGCGAAGAGAGGCTTTCTTCAAACTGCTGCCGCTGAAACCGGTTGATCTCGGCCATGATGGCATCGCGCGAGGGCACCTCCACGGCCCGCCCCGCCAGCAACACCGACGCCCGCGGCCACACCAGCACGCCCACGATCCAGCACACGAGCAGCACGAGAAACGCCGTCGAGGATCGCTGCGTCGATGCCGACACCCACAGCGCAAGGCCCAGCACCACACCCAGGTACAACATGCCACCAATCACAATCAACCCGAGGCGGCCCCAATCGGCACCGCTCAGCGGCACATCCATCACCTGCAAAATGACGCAGCCAAGCAGCAGCGGCACCGCCAAGGCCAGCGTCATTGCCAGAAACGCGCCGAGGTATTTGCCCAGCAGGTAGGTGCCGCGTGGCACCGCGTTTGCCAAAGACAGCCGCAGCGTTCCGCGCTCCTTCTCGCCACTGATGGCATCGAACGCGAACAGGATGGCGAACAGGGCCAGCACCACCTGGAAGATAAACGACAGGTCGAGGATGCGGAACGCGGCGTAGATGGGCTGCTCGCTGTAGCGGCTGCCTTCGGCCACCAGCATGCCTTGCCCTCGCACCTCGGTCGTCCGCCCGATGTCGTTGGACACGCCCGACACCAGCACCGCCAGCGGCTCGGGCGCGAGCAGCGCCAGCGGGCGCAGCATCATGTACTCTTGCGTGGTCAACCCTTCCATGCCGCGCATGCTCTCGGCAACGGCGGCTTCATACTGGGCGCGCTGGGTGTGGTAGTTCTGCGCCCCGGTGAAAAACGCCAGCAGCACCAGCACCGCACTCACGGCAAACGTGACCACAAACTTTGTTGAACCAAACGCATCGCGCAGTTCTTTTTCTATGAGGAGTTTTAGCATTTTTTTTGCTCTCGGCTTTTGGCTTTCAGCTATCGGCTGTTGTTTTTTTTCAGGTGGGCGCTTGGGTGCATGCGTTTTGAGTATTTCCGAGCACGCGACGTGCCACGGCACGTCGCTACGGGGGTCAGGAATAATTCCCTACTGGCCATTCCCCATCCCCCATCCCGCTTCCCTCATCCCTCCATGTACCCCGCCATGTAGCGGACGTACAGCGCCTCCAGGTCTTCGCCGTGTAGTTCGTCGCGGGTGCGTTGCATCACAAGGCGGCCCTGGTTCATGATGCCCACCATGTCGGCCACTTCCTTGGCGCGGAACAGGTCGTGCGTAGACATCAGGATGGCTTTGCCTTCATCGCGGAGGTCTTGCAGCAGCCGCACAAACTCGCGCCCCGCCTTTGGATCGAGACCCGAGGTGGGCTCATCGAGGAGGATCGCGGGGGCGTCTTTGAGGATGGCGATGGCGATGCCGGTTTTTTGCTGCATCCCCTTCGAAAAGCCCTTCAGGCGTTTGTCGTGCGCCTCGGGCTGGAGGCCCACACGCAGCAGCGCCTGCCGATAGTCTTCGCGCGTGTAGCTGGTTTTTCCGGCCAGCCGGGCGAAGAAATCAACGTTCTGGATGGCCGTGAACGAGGGATAGAGGCGCACCTGCTCGGAGACGTACGCGACCCGCGCCTTGGCCGCCAGCGGGTCGCGGTGCGAGGCGATACCGTCGATGCGGGCTTCGCCGTCGGTGGGCTCAATGAAGTTGAGGAACAGGTTGATGGCGGTGGACTTGCCCGCGCCGTTGCCGCCGAGCATGGCATAAATCTGCCCCGGCGACACGGTGAATGAGACGTTGTCCAGTGCCAGCACGCCGTCTTCGTAGCGCTTCGTCAAATGCTCGGCTTCGAGCAAGGGTTGGGTTGTTGTGGTTGTCATGGTTTTAATGGTCTCAGGTCTAGCAGGTCGTCATCTGGTGCCGCGGTGTTTCCGGGCACGACGCGCCACGGCGCGCTGGTACGGGTGGTTTCTTAACAATTCTCGCCACTTCTCCTTTCTCCCTCCCGCCCTTTCTCTCATTCCTCACCCTCATCGCTTTGAGAGCCGCAGGCCGAACACCACCAGCCCGGCAACCAGGCCGACGATGAGCAGCAACAGCAACGATGTGCCGAACCAGTTCGGTGGCGAGCGGACTTCGACGGTGACGATTTTGTCCTCGGTGGCGATGGGGCGGTTGTCGGTGAACGAGGTGGTGCGAACGCGGACTTCGTATTTGCCCACCTCCACGTCGTCGTACGGGCGGAACCGAAGCTGCACCCGCTGCTCCTCGCCGATGTCGAGCGCCGAGATCACGGGCGGGTCGATTTCTTTCTCCCAGCGCAGCGGCGGCTCGGCGTCGATGGTGACGTTGTCGAGGCGGCGCGTGCCTTCGTTGACCACATCCACCAGCATCGTCACGGTGCCGTCGGGCTCGATCTGGTGATACAGTTGCGGGGCGCGCACCAACAGGTCGCCAGCACCGCGCGGCACCAGTTCGAGGCGGACGTAGCCCACGCCCAGCGCGGCAATCTCTTCTTCGGTCCAGATGCGGCCTTCGGAGTCGCGGAGCGCGTCCATGCGCTCGCGCGGCACCGCCAATACGAAGAACGAACGCGGCTCGTCGATAGGCACCGCCTCTGTCGGGCGCTGTGGCATCACCACGCGAAGTGCCGCCGGGCGGGTGTTGACGCCTTCCGTGAAACGAAACTGGCTCAGCCGCGCCTGTGTGGCCGGATCGACGAAGTAGCGGTTGACGGGAGCGGGAAGGTTGAGCACGACGAGGTGGAACGTGCGGGCCGTGCCGCTGAACAGCTCCAGCGTGAGGTCGTACGTCGCCTCGCGGCCCAGTTCCACCTCCTGCGCAAACTGCTGCGACTGCAACACCACCCGGTCGAACGAGGCGTCTTTTTCGAGGAGGATCTTGCGGCTGTGCTGCGAGCCGCCGCCATACACCAGGTTTACGCTGATGGCGTCGAGGTCTTGCAGCAGCGTAAACGTCAGCGTCTGCGGCTCGCCGAAGCGCAGCTCTTCGATCTTCGCCTCGTAGGGCCTCCCCAGGATTGCACCGTCGTCGTTGAGCAGCGAGACGTATACATCGTTCACCACGTCTGGCTGCAAGCGCCGGAAAAGCTCGTCATTGATGCCCAGCAGCTTCTGGTACTCAGCCCCGCCGCCCGACGTGTTGCGGATGGTGAGCCGCACACGCTTGCGCCCTTCCTCGTCCTGAAACTTCACCGCCCGGTCGATGCTTACGTACTGCTGCTCGAAGATAACCGCGAGTAGCGACTGGTGGTAATCCACCTCGGCGGCGGCGTAGCGGCGGCGCACCTCCTCGAACTGCGCTTCGGCGATGAGTTGTTTATTGAACAGTTCCTGCTGCCGGTCCATCTCGCTGCGAGCAGCCTCGAAGGCCTGTTGCGCCCGCCGCAGTCCGAGCAGTCGGTACTCGTCGTCCTTGGGATTGTAGTAGCCCGCCTGCGCCCAGACGGAGGGCACTAGCACCGCGAGCAACAATAAGAAAATAACGCCTGAACGAATCCGCATCGTGTCTCCTAGTTGTTCGGGGTCCACCCGGTGGCATTCCCCTCTTCCATCGGCGCAGGCTTGGCAAACGAGACCGTTTGTTCTTCGCCACCGCGCCGCACGGTCATCTCTACCGTATCGCCCACGGCAACTTCGCCATACCGCGTGCTGAAGTCGGCACCCGAGGTAACGGCTGTGCCTTGCAGCATCAACACCACATCGCCCGGCTGCAGGTCGATGCCTTCGGCCGCATCAAGCACCGCTGCAACGCGCACTTCGCCTTCTTGCTCGGCAATGACAGCCCCGGCGATGAGGGTACCACCCTCAAAGACTTGCTGGCTACCGCCGCCTTCGCCGCCGCGGCGCACCACCATGATGCGTTCGCCGCCTGCCTGACCAGCAGGCTGCTTTTCAAACGCCGCCATGTGGACGCCGCCGGCCCGCCGGATGCCCAGTTGCACCTCTTCGCCCTCGGCGATGCCTTCGATTTGTTGCTGCACCTCGGCGACCGTCTTGACACGGTTGCCATTTACATAGGCGATCAGGTCGCCGTCGGCGACATCCACGCTGCTGCCTTGCTGCATCACCCGCGCCACGCGGGCCGCTTCGTCGTCGGGTGCTTCTTCCAACACCATAATGCCTCCGGGCAACGAAACCGGCGTGCCTTGCAGCCTCACCTGGCGGGTTTCCTGGGCGTACGCGGTTGAAAACACGGCGGCACCCAGCAGAAGCAGCACCAAAACGGCGCGACACGAAGTAAAAAATGATGGGGTCATGGTTCGAAAAAAATCGGTTGATGGAAGTCGTGGCAGCCTCCCTTTCGAGAAGCCGCTTCCATTTTCCGGCGAACCCCGCCCAAAGTTATCAAGAGGATGCTAAAGCCTTGTTAAAGATGTTAAATCTGCCCGTTGGCGGCACCATCGGCGCGGGGAAAGGGTAGAGAGGGAAGTGGTTAGAGGGATGGGGGAAGCGGGGACGAGGATATGCATGCACCCAACCGCCGACCTGTGACCTGATAGACAAAAAACGAGCGCCTTGCGTAAGTCCTGCGCTTTCCTTTTGCTAGACGCTACGATTCAGCCATCTCCCGATCTCCATTTCTCAACCTCTCCCATTCCTAAACCAATGCGTCGCTCATCCCGCTCCATGCTGCTCCTTACCGCCGGGCTGCTGTTGCTGCTGCCGGTGCTGGCGGCGATGCAGTACCGCTGGCTGGGGCAACTGAGCGAACGCGAGCAAGAGCGGATGCAGGCGACGTTGCAAGCTAGCGTCGAGCGCTTCAGCGAGGATGTGGACGCCCTGTTTCAGGAAATCCACCTTGCCTTTTTTCAGCGCGAACCGGATGTGTCAGCCCTCTCAGCACCGCAGGCCCTTCAGCACTATGAACGCTGGCGTAGCGTGACGGAGCATCCGGCCCTCCTCGACGCCATCTGGTGGCTCGACGTTTCGACGACGCCTGCGACGGCGCGGCGGCTGGATACGCTGGCCCAAGCATGGCAACCCGCTGCTGCTTCCGCGCTACCCGACGGATGGCAAACCATTTCATCCTCTCCAACCCTGCTCGACGTCAAGCCACATATTCACCTTGGCGAGACGCCGTTCCTGGCCGTGAGCTACCACACCCATCCGGCGTCGGACCGTTTTCCCCTCCGCCCCGCCCCACCCGACGCCTTTGTGCTGCTGGCTTTGAATGGAGACTACCTTCGGGACGAGGTGCTCCCCGCACTCACTGAGACCTATTTCTCCGAGGGCAACCGGCTCATTTATGATGTGCTGATCACCACCGCGCACGACGCGTCGGATGTCTTTTACGAGTCGGCGCCCTCGCTGCAATACACTGATTTCGCCACCCCGGACGCCACCGCCCCCCTCGGGCACCTGCGGCTGACCAATTTGCTCATTAACCTCTCCCGCAGCACCCGCCTGACCGACGGCGACACGCTGCGAACGCTGGAAACAGACCACCTCACGGCGCAATGGCTACAACAAGGCCGCGACACGTCCGGGCTACGCATCGGGGTGTTTGGGGAGAAGGGACAAACCACGCAGGTGCGCTTTCCCGGCGGCGACACGACGGTTCAGCGGTTCATGCGTCGGACAACGCCAGACAGCCTCACGGTGATGGGCGAGCGCATGCTGTTACAAGACATCGAAACGACGCCGCAGCGCATTCAGGTGCAGGTCATGGACACCTCGCGCCTTGCCTCGTCGTTTACCCTGCTGACGGAAGGGGGCAGCGGTGAGGTGCGGGTGAAACACCGCGCCGGTTCGCTGGAAGCTGCGGTGCAAAACGCCCGCTGGCGCAACCTGCTGCTGAGTTCAGGGATTCTGCTGCTGTTGGGCGTGAGCATGGTCCTCATCGTACGCTCGGCGCAGCAGGCCAAGACAACGGCGCAGCAACAGATGGAGTTTGTCGCCGGCGTCACGCATGAACTGCGCACGCCGCTGGCCGTCATCCGCTCAGCGGGCGAAAACCTCGCCGACGGCATGATTCATCAGCCTGAGCAGGTGGCCCGCTACGGCAACGTCATCCTCGGCGAAGGCCGCCGCCTGAGCGACATGGTGGAGCAAACCCTTCTGTATGCAGGCTTGGAAGCCAACCACACACCGTATGCCCTGCAACCCGTGGCGCTGCGGACGGTCATCCAGCAAGCCGTGGCGCAATACGAGCAGCAGGTGGAAGCCCACCCGTCGCCGCCCGCCCTGCACCTCGATATGCCCGACGCCCTCCCGACCGTGCAGGCCAACGCCCCTGCCCTTGCAGCAGCGCTGCGCAACCTGCTCGGCAACGCCGCCAAATACGGAGGGAACACGATACACCTGGGCGTCGACGTAACCCCCCGCGACATCCAGTTGACCGTCACGGACAACGGCCCCGGCATCCCTGCCGACGAGCAACGGCGCATCTTCGAGCCGTTTTTCCGAGGGCGTGCCGCCCGCAATGCCCAGACGCAAGGCAGCGGGCTGGGGCTCCATCTGGTGCAGCGCATCATCGCGGCGCACGGCGGGCGCGTGACGCTCGACAGTGCCGACGGTGGTAGCACGTTTACGATCCACCTGCCCATCCAACCGCCGTCCGCCACATGAAACGACGCGTGTTGCTCATCGAAGACGAGCCGGGGCTGGTGCTGACGCTTAGCGACCGGCTGATGCAGGAGGGCTACGCCGTGGACGTGGCTACCGATGGCCCTGGGGGCCGCGACCGCGCCGTGCAGGAGGCGTTCGATATCATTCTCCTGGACGTGATGCTGCCCAATATGAGCGGCTTCGACGTGTGCCGCGACCTGCGCAAGCAAAACATCGACACGCCCATCCTGATGCTGACGGCGCGCGGGCAGGTGGTAGACCGCGTGGTGGGCCTCAAGCTGGGCGCTGACGACTACCTCGTGAAGCCGTTCGAGATGGCCGAACTCCTCGCCCGCATCGAGGCACTGCTGCGCCGGGCACCCGTGGCAAGCGCCGCGCCCGGCCCGGTGTACCAGTTCGGCCCCGTCCGCCTCGACATCCGCAGCGCCACCGTGGAGCGCGACGGCGAGGCCGTGGACCTCTCCGCCCGTGAGTTTCAGTTGCTGCGGTATTTCGTCGAGCACGAAGGCGATGTCCTCTCCCGCGACATGCTGCTGAACGAGGTATGGGGCTACGACGCCGTGCCTACCACCCGCACCGTGGACGTGCACGTCGCGTGGCTGCGCCAGAAGCTCGAGCCCACGCCCCGCCGCCCCCGGCATATCCTGACGGTGCATGGGCTCGGATATCGGTTTGTGCGGTAGTTTTTTTCGCTGGCGGCGTTTCCGGGCACGCGACGCGCCACGGCACGTCGTTACGGGGATCTGGGATATTTCCTTACTCGCCATTCCCTAACCCCGATTCCCTTTCTTGCATGTTGATCCTGCAGCGCGTGTATCTTACCTACACGTTTCTTGTTATCAATCTGCGTGGGAAGTATGCAATCACCCCGATTCATCCACGGATTGTTTAGCCTTGTGCTCCTCGTCGGGCCGACGGCGTTATGGGCGCAGGACATGCCCGAGGCACTGCGCAACGACATCTTGATTGCACAGGTGGCCGAAGCCCCTGTTTCGTCGGTGCGGCTGGCGCATGACCCCACGACGGGATCGCTCTGGTCGCTCTCGGCCAACGGCAACCTGTACGAACTCGCCCTCCCGTACGTGGGCGGCACGCTGACGCAGGTGTTCACTGCCGAAGACCACGGCACCGCCGGACAGGTGCTCGGCTTTGCGATTGATGCGGCCGGTACGTTTTACCTCGTCGGCAATGTGCGGGATGACGCGGTTAACACCGCCACCATCCGGCGGGGCACCCGCAATGCCAATGGGGATTGGACATGGACGACGGTTGCCCAAACCGAGCCGTTTCCACGCAGCAACACCCCGTTCGACCACAACTTCAACAGCATCACCCCCAGCCCCGACGGGCAGTTTTTGTTCGTCAACAGCGGCTCCCGGACCGACCACGGCGAGGTGCAGGACAACGAGGGGCGCTACCCCGGCCTGCGCGAGATCCCGCTCACCTCGGCTATCTTCCGCATTCCCGCCGATGCCACGGACCTGATCCTACCTAACGACGAAGCCGCCCTCGATGCCCTCGGTGTGCTTTTTGCCGACGGTGTGCGCAACAGCTTCGATCAGGCTTTCGACGCCGACAGGCGGCTCTTTGGCTCCGAAAACGCAGGCGATCGGGACGACAACGATGAATTAAACTGGCTGCGCGAAGGTCACCACTACGGCTTTCCCTGGCGCATGGGGCAATCCGACACGCCGATGCAGTTCGCCGGCTACAACCCTGCGCAGGATGCGCTGCTCCACCCCGAGGCGTTTGGCGTCCAGAATGGCTACTTCTACAACGACCCGGCCTACCCATCACCGCCCGATGGCCTCACCTTCACGCCGCCCATTGCAAATCTCGGCCCGGATGCGAACCGGCTTCGGGACCCCGCCGATGGACGAATCAAAGACGCCGATGACCTCACTATCAACCTGGGCACGTTCACGTCCCACCGTTCGCCGCTGGGGCTGGTCTTTGATACAGACGCCCACCTGCCGCCGCCGCTGACCGGCGATGCACTGGTGCTGAGTTGGACCAACACCGACAGCCCTCTGCTCACTCCGTACGGCGATGAAAGCGAAGACCTGCTACACCTCGATCTGGTGCCGCAAGGCGACACCTTTGCGGCCCGCGTCACCCGCCTCGTGCGCGGTTTCATCAACCCCATTGACGCCGTGTTGCTGGGCGACAAGCTGTACGTGATCGAGTTCGGGGATGGCGTGCACCTCTGGCAGATCGACTTCGCCAACGTGACCGCGACGGAGACAATACCCGAAACCGCCCGTGCTTCCCTGACGGTTTTCCCGCATCCCGTCTCTGCCGAGTCAACCCTCGAAGTAATGATTCCCCGCACGCAATCGGTGCGGTTGGCGGTTTATGACCTGTTAGGGCGCGAGGTCGCCGTCCTCCACGACGGGGTGTTGGCCGGTGACCAACCACATCGGTTTGTCTTGGACGTTCCCCTTGTGACAGGCGTATATCTGGTTCGTTTGACAGGGGCCACGATGCGCCAATCCACTGCGTTTATCCGTATGCCTTAACGCCTGGAACTTCCCGCACAGCCTTTCGTGGAAGATAGGCTCAACAAAATCTGCGCAACGATTACGATCATGGCTATTAAAACAGTTGATGTGGACCGGCTGGTCAACGAGACGGGCAACCTCTTTGAGTCCGTGGCAATCCTCGCCAAGCGCTCGCGCCAGATTGCGACGCACACCAAGGGCGAACTGGACGAGAAGCTGGCGATTTACGACGGCTTTGAGCAAGACCTGGACGACCCGCGCTACCAGGAAGAACAGACGCGGATCTCGCTGGACTACGAACTGCGCCCCGAACCGACCGAGATGGCGATTTCGGAGATGTTCGAGCACGAAATTTATTTCCGCGACCCGTCTGCGGACCTGGACGACTAAGCGGCTCCTGCTTCCTTATTTAAAGCGCCGATGCTCTTTTTGCGTCGGCGCTTTTTTTATGGCGTTTCCTCGGACAAATCTACCCAAAAGGGCACGTGAATCTCCCGATGCAGCACCTGGGCACGCAGTGTCCCGCTAATGACACCATACGGATGCCAGTCTTGAAGCTGCACAGCGGCCTCAGGCGCCACCACGCCATAGCCCTCCACTTTGCCCACCCACACATCGGTGAGCCGGGGCAAGCCTGCACGGGTTACGCGAAAGGTCAGAAAGATAGTGTCTACCTGAGGCGCGGGTACGTGAAACGCGCCGTCCGTGGCGGCCCCGCGCAGGGTGATGCGGTTGTCCTCCCGTATCGCCGTCCATCCCGCAATATCCTTGGCGGCGATCTCATCGCCGATATAAGCGGAAACGGTGTAGCCATGAGAACGGCTAAACAGGTTACAGCCTGCGAGAAGCGTGAGGAGCAGCAACAAACAGCATCGGGCGTACCACATCTTTTCTCCTGCTTGGGTGATGGGTTATAGAAGTGGTAACCGTGGGGCGATGGACGAGCTCGAATTAGTGCGAAGCGTGGTTCAATGTTTGATTCAGGAATCTACCTTGTGGACACCTGGCTCAAAAGAGGGCATGGGTCTGTGGTCAATCTCAAACGCCGACGCCTTTTCCCTCGTTGGCGCTTTAATTATGGCGATCCTTCGGGCACTTCAGCCCAAAAGAATGCTGTTCCCCCATAGAAGGTATAGTTGACAAAGCGCATCTCCAGATATCCGCTAATGATCCCCTCTGGGTCCCAGTCCTGCAAGCGCAGCCTCGCTTGATGCGCCACCTGTCCGGGCTCCCCTTCATTGCCAACCCATACATCTACAAGTTCGGGCAAGCCGCCTTCTTCTTGCACGCGAAGGATGAAGAGCATGGAGCCCGCGCCATTCCGCGAGGGAAACGATGCTCCTGCTTCGGCGGAGCCCCGGATAAAGATCCATTCGTCCTCGCGCTCAGCGGTCCATCCTAGCGTATCGGCGTCGACAAAGTCGGGGCCTTCCAACTTCAGCACGTCATAGTTCCGTTCTCTTTCTGAACCGAATAAGCCACAGCCCCCCAAACTGAGGGCGACTAGCAACAAACCCCAACGGGTGTACCACATATTTCCTTTCGATTGGATGATGGGCTAGAAAACGAAGCTGGTAACCGTCAGGCGATACAATCAAGGATGGGTGGAAAAGCTATTAAACTACCAAACAGTATACCCATCGGTGTCGGTCCGTAACGAAGCAGGGCACGGATTTATGCACAATCGGAAGTTTCTGGCAAAGATTCACGAGCATCCGTGCACTTCCTAGATGCTGTGCTGAGGCAACGGCTTTTGCCAAAGGAGTGGTTTGTTCTTTCAGGGACGAAAGAACCAAAGTCCTGCCGCCTCCGAAACACACGAACCCCGACCCAACCCCACCTACGCCGTATCCAACGGGCACAAAACACGGCACCATCTGAAACGCCAAGCCGATGCCCATTGGCTAAACGCACCGGGGTTCCACCCCTCGCGCCCATGCCACGGAGGCGGCATCGGTGCTCGGTTCCACCGCTGCGCCAACCGGCAAGCGTATGAAAAAGCATGGTTGTCAGCATTGGGCACCAGCGTCCCATCCACGGTCTGTGCTGCCGGAAGAAGTCCGCGCGTTTAGCCGGTGGGCAAGCAGCACCACGCCTACCGGTTAGCGAAGTGGGTGCCGCCCAGCGGGTACGGACCGTGCGGTAGACGGGCTTCGCGGGATTGGATGGGACAAGGCGTTTGGTCCTTTCCGCTGTGAAAGGACGAAAAACCAACAAGCACCGAGAATGGAAAAGTGTTTCTTAAAGGGCACAACAGAGATGGCTCCAGTGCTTGGTTTCATCACCTTCCCATCCTGAAAGTACCGTTGCTCCGACAAGCCAACCTGCTTTTATCCACAAACCCATTTTTAACACAACCACTCCGAAACGAACATCGGGCTTTGTGGTTGCAGACATGTTCTACACATCTTTTTAAATCGGCCTGCCCACTCCCGCCTCATGGATGACCGGATCGTGATTCGCGGTGCCCGCGAGCACAACCTCAAAGACATCGACCTCGACATCCCCCGCGAGCAACTCGTCGTCATCACCGGCCTTTCGGGTTCGGGCAAATCCAGCCTCGCCTTCGATACGATTTATGCCGAGGGGCAGCGGCGCTACATGGAGAGCCTCAGCGCGTATGCGCGGCAGTTTCTGGGCATGATGGAACGGCCCGACGTGGACTTCATCGACGGCCTTAGCCCCGTCATCGCCATCGAGCAGAAAACCGTAAGCCGCAACCCGCGCTCGACGGTGGGGACGGTAACCGAAGTGTACGACTTCCTGCGCCTGCTTTTCGCCCGTGCCGCCACGGCCTATTCCCACGTCACGGGCAACGTGATGCGCAAGCAGAGCGACGATGAAATCATCGACGGCATCCTGGACTTCCCCGAAGGCACGAAGCTACTGCTGCTGGCTCCGGTGGTGAAAGCGCGCAAGGGTCACTACCGCGAACTTTTCGAACAAATCGCCCGGCAGGGCTTCGAGCGCGTGCGGGCCGATGGCGAAGTCCGCATCCTGGAACGCAAGATGCAACTCGACCGCTACAAGACGCATGACATCGAGGTAGTGGTGGATCGGCTTAAGATCAAGGATGGGCTGCGGTCGCGCGTGAGTCAGTCGGTGGAGACAGCGCTGGGCATGGGGTCAGGGACGCTGATTGCGGCGGTGGTAGATGGGCCGGTGGACGTTGAAACCAAAGACTACACCTTCAGCCGCCACCTTTTTGATCCCGAGAGCGGGCTGTCGTACGACGAGCCATCGCCCAACACCTTCTCGTTTAACTCGCCCTACGGCGCGTGCCCCGACTGCAACGGCCTCGGCGTGCGGCGCGAATTGGACGTGGATCTCATCATCCCAAACCCCGAAAAATCCATCAACGAGGGCGGCCTCGAACCGCTGGGCAAGCCACGCGACATCTGGATTTTTAGCCAACTCAAGGCCGTCGCCGCCACCTATAAGTTCGACTTCGACACCCCGATTCAAGACCTGACGGACGAACACCTTCGCATCCTGCTGGAAGGCGCAGGCGACGAGCAGTTCGACATCGTCTACCGCTACAAAAACCGCGAAGTCAGCTACAAACACCGGTTCAGCGGGCTGTATCAGCACCTGCGCCACACGCACGACAACACCTCGTCGGGCAAGCAGCGCAAGTGGGCGGAAGCGTTTATGCGGATGCTGCCGTGCCCGACGTGCGGCGGCGGGCGGCTGAAGCCGGAGAGCCTGTCGTTTAAAGTGGAAACCAACGACGGCACCCGCTACACCATCGCCGACCTGGTGCAGTTGGATCTCGTCAGCCTCGCCGACGTGTTCGACCGGCTCTCATTCAGCGAGCGCGGCTGGCTGATTGCCCGGCCCATCGTGAAGGAGATCCGCGAGCGGCTGGACTTTATGATCGGTGTGGGTGTGGGCTACCTGAACCTCGACCGCACGGCGCGGACGCTCTCCGGCGGCGAGAGCCAGCGCATCCGCCTCGCCACGCAGATCGGCACCCAACTGACGGGCGTGTTGTATGTCCTCGACGAGCCGAGCATCGGCCTGCATGCCCGCGACAACACCAAACTCATCGACAGCCTGAAGGCGCTGCGCGACCTCGGCAACTCGGTGCTGGTGGTGGAGCACGACCGCGAGATGATTGAGTCGGCGGACTTTGTGGTGGACCTCGGCCCCGGCGCGGGCGAACACGGCGGCCATGTCCTCGGCGCGGCCGATCCGGTGCAGCTTCCGATGGGCAGCAATGGCAAAACGAGCCTCACGACGGCGTATCTCCGGGGCGAGCGCATGATTGGCGTGCCCCAACAGCGGCGTCCGGGCCACGGCAAGACGCTGACGCTGCACGGTGCCCGTGGGCACAACCTCAAAAGCGAGACGCTGGAACTGCCGCTGGGCACGTTTACGTGCGTGACGGGCGTGAGTGGCTCGGGCAAAAGCAGCCTCATCAACCAGACGCTCTACCCGATCCTCGCGGCCCACTTCCACAAGGCGCAGGTGGTGCCACTGCCGTACAAAACCATCGACGGGCTGGAACACATCGACAAGGTCATCGACATCGACCAGAGTCCGATTGGGCGCACGCCGCGCAGCAACCCGTCGACGTATACCGGGCTATTCACCTACATCCGCGACCTGTTTGCGCAACTGCCCGAGAGCCAGATTCGCGGCTACAAGCCGGGGCGGTTTTCGTTTAATGTGAAGGGCGGGCGGTGCGAGACATGCAAGGGCGCAGGCATCGTGAAGCTGGAGATGAACTTCCTGCCCGACGTGTATGTGGAGTGCGAGACGTGCAAGGGCCGCCGCTACAACCCGGAGACGCTGGAGGTGAAGTACAAGGGCGCAACCATCGCCGACGTGCTGGAGATGACCGTGGAAGAGGGGCTGGACTTCTTTGAGCACGTGCCCCGCATCGCGCGCAAACTGCGCACGCTGGCGTCGGTGGGCCTCGGGTATATCCGGCTGGGGCAGCCGTCCACCACCGTGTCGGGCGGTGAGGCGCAGCGCATCAAGCTGTCTAAAGAACTCTCCCGCCCCGGCACGGGCGACACGCTCTACATCCTCGACGAGCCCACCACCGGGCTTCACTTTGAGGACATCCGGCATTTACTCGCTGTGCTGCAAGCGCTGGTAAAAAAGGGCAACACCGTTGTTGTCATCGAGCACAACCTGGACGTGGTGAAGGTGGCCGACTGGGTGATCGACCTCGGCCCCGACGGTGGCGCGGCGGGCGGCCATATCGTCTTCACGGGCACGCCCGAACAACTCGCCCAGGCCGACACGCACACGGGCCACTACCTCCGCGACGAACTCACCCGCTCGGCCCAGTTTGCGGACGAGGATGAGGAGATAGACTTCGACGCGATGGCGGGGGATGATAATGGGGATGGGCTGGATGAGGCGGCGTTGGAGGAAGAAGGTGTAGAATAGATTACAAAGGACTCAAGACTATTCGTATCCTATTTATTTTTCACATATTGAGTTGCCCTGCTTTGCAACTCCCCATCATTCTGTACTCGCCCCAAAAAAGAGTTTCTCCTTGATTTTTCCATTCTATGAATGGAGCAGATTATTTCGCTCTGCTCTAAATCTGACGAAGTCCCTTTGACCAGCCTGAATAAACTGTACCAGTTTCTATGTTAGGATCAGCGCTGGTTGTTGGTTGATTCTACGGGTGTATGCAGCGGCAAACGCTGCCGGGGTCTTGTAGCCCAGACTGCTGTGCGGGCGA
>JAUIDY010000175.1 GCA_030428385.1 Rhodothermia bacterium
GTCGGTGCGCAGGCGCTCAAACCAGTCGTCGCGGGCGGCCTCGAAGGCGTCGGGGGTTTCATAGACTTCCGGGTTGGGGAAAGGCGTGGCCATGCGGCGGTATTTCTCGTCGTCGCTCGCCGGGCGGGATAACTCGTCAGTGGCTCCGCTGAACAGCCACCAGCGCGGGTTGACCGCAGGTGGCTCCAGACCTTCCGCGACATATTCATCGGCCACGGACGGATGGAAAAAGCGTTTGGTGCCCGTGTTCGGGTCGCGCCATTGGGCACCCAGCACCGCGATGGAGCCGTAGGTGTTGGCCGTTTCTTCCATGCCGCCCGCATTAAAGGCGTAGGCGGTGGTTAGGCTGTCCATAAACCCAACGCCCCCTTTATTAAAAAACGCCGACCCGGCATCCTGCGTCGTGTTGACGTTGCGCACCACCAGGTCGTTATAAAGCCCCACATACACATCGCGCCATGCGGCCCCGCTGATGTTCACGATGTCGAAGTTGACAATCGTGAAGTATTCCGTAAAGGGGAAATTCCACGCGTGCGAGGTGGTGATAACCTTGGCACCGAGCTGGCCCTGCGGGTCGGGTGTCGGGATAAAGGTGCCGGGCAGGACGGCAGCGGTATCGACCAGCGTCGAGATATAATCCTGATGGCTGATGGCGCGGCTGTTGAATGCGTCGGACTCAGGCAGCGTCGAGCGTTCGTTGATGATGGTGAGCGGGGCGAACTCGTAGCCGCTGGCACCGGGGCTGTAGCCGCTGGAGGCGGTCTGCGCTCCCGACCGCACGGTGGTAACGCCATCGCTGCGGATGGCTCCGATCCACAAGCCGGATTCAAAGAGGTGTTCAATGCCCGAATCGAGCGGGTATTCGAAAGAGGGCGGACCGGTGGTGTTGTTGCGGATGTTGGATTGGCCGAAAAAACCCGCGTTGGTGACCGTAAAGCCAACGTTGCCCACATCGATGAGGGCTTCTTCAAAAGGAGCGCCTTGAGCCTGTACGTTTGTTGGTCCTGAACCTATCATCAGGACAATAACGACCCACAGAAAGACGTACGGTACCGTATGTTGCATGTGTACTCCGCAAGAAGGAAAGCACCAAGGAAACATATTTTAATGACCCCTACTGTAAAAGATCAGAAAAAAAGCATATTTCCTGTTAGAGAATCCATAATTTTTCCCGGATTCACGAAGGTATCTTATGACCTTGGTGGTTTCGGCTGTTTGGTTCACACCAGGGCGTCCTAAGGGGTACAACCGCGTGACAACGCTTTCTCATATCGTGTGGCTGCTTCTGGGAATCGTCCTGTTGATTGGCAGCAGTGCCTGTGGGGATGTTGATCCACCTCCCAACGGCGACCTTCCTTCGCCTTATACGCAGCAGGAAGCCAGTCCGGGAGGCACCGGAAAGGTATACATGGGACGGGAGATTGCCCAGGTCACTTCGGATTCCACCTGGCTGGAACGCCCCGAGCGGGAAGTGAGCGAGTTTCCCAACCGTGTGGTAGAAGCCCTGGCATTGCAGCCGAGCGACGTGGTGGCCGATATTGGGGCGGGTACCGGATATTACACCTTCCGGCTAAGCCCCTATGTGCCTCAGGGAAAGGTGCTGGCGGTGGATATTCAGCCGGAAATGCTGGACCAGATTGGTACCCGGGCACAAGCCGAAGGCATTTCCAACGTGGTGCCGGTGTTGGGAAGTGTCACCTTCCCGCGCCTGCCGCCCGACAGCATCGATGTGGCGCTTATTGTGTTTTCCTACACCGAGTTTTCGCATCCGCAAGAGATGATTGAGGCGATTGAGGGCGGCCTGCGCCCAGGCGGACGGCTGGTGCTGGTGGAATATCGCGGCGAAGACCTCACGCTCCCCGTTGATCCGCTCCACCGCATCACCGAAGCCCAACTCCGCCGCGAAATCGAAGCCACCGGGCTGGTGTGGAGCGAAACCAAAGACGTGCTCCCGCAGCAGCATTTTATGGTGTTCGAGAAGCCCGTGCGGTGAGGAAAGGCAGGTCTGCAGGTCAAGCTGCTTGATATCAGCACCATCCCATTGATTCAGCGCCTCGTGGGGTCGTTCCATTTATCCAGACCTGATTACGCCCATACTCCCAAACTCTCCTACTCCCTTCCCAAACCTATGGAGCCGGTTGAATACCCCATTGACGGCGTGCTGGACCTGCACGTCTTTGCGCCGCGTGACGTGAAGGGGCTCGTCCCCGATTACCTGGAAACATGCCGTGAAAAGGGAATCCTGCGCGTGCGTATCATTCATGGTAAAGGCACGGGGACGTTGCGGCGTACGGTGCATGCCATCTTGGAGCGGCTGCCGTATGTGGAAGACTACCGGCTGGCGGATGATGCCAGCAGTTGGGGAGCAACAATTGCTTTTTTACAGCCGCCTGCATGAACGCATGACGGCATGCCGCGTTGGTGCCTGCGTCCCACGTACCAACAATCACTCTGCCGATGCGCCCGCGTTTTCCGCTCTATTTTGTTCTGTTGGCCCTGTGTTGGGCGGCGTGCTCGAATACCTCTCCTGCTACCCGCAATGATGGCGGTGAGGGCCACCGCGAACCGGTGACACGCACGGTGGAGGGGTTTCGGATTCAGGTGTTTACGTCGGCGGAAAAATCAGAAGCCGAGCAGGCGCTGGTCGACGCGCTCCAGTGGCTTGGTGACGTTCCTCGTGCACAACGGCCGGTAGGGATGGATGCCGAATCGGTAGACATCCATTGGCAGCAGCCGTATTACCGCGTGCGCCTGGGAACGTTTGCTAACCGCGAGGAGGCAGAAACGGCGCTGGCGCTCGTCAAACCTGAATTCGACAAAGCGTTTATTCTGCCAGGCCGGGTGACAGTGACGCGTTAGCCGTTTATCCGTGGACTGCTTCCGCGGTGGCAGGCATCTGCTCGAAGCAGTCGGCGTCAGCCTCGCCGCAGGGGATCAACTCAAACTCCAGGGTCGAGTGTGTGATGCCAAAATGGTCGGCCAACTCGGTCTTGATAGCCTGCTTAATGGTTTCCATCTGCTCAAGGTGGGCCTTGTCGATGACGATGTGGGCTTCCAGCGCGGTGTGCTGCTCGTCGAGCTGCCATACATGTAGGTGGTGCATGTCCAGCACATGATCAATCTCTTGAATCGACGCCAGCAGATGGTCGACGTTGAGGTCTTTGGGCGTGCCTTCCATGAGGATGTCCACCGTCTCGCGTAACATGCCGTAGCTGTGCCAGAGGATATAGAGGGAGATGAAGACCGTGAGCAGCGCATCCACAATGGGGATGTTGTAGAACATAATCAGCAGGCCGCCGAGCACCACGCCCACCGACGAAACGGCGTCGGCAACGATATGCAAGAAGGCGCTGCGGATGTTGAGGCTGTCTTTGGAATCGCGGTAGAGGAGCACCGCCGTGATGACGTTCGCCAGCAGGCCGATCACGGCCACCACCAGCATCGTCAGTCCGTCGATGGCTTGTGGCTCCATCAGGCGCTCCACGGCTTCTTTGATCAGTAGCACGGCGATGAGCACCAGCGTGATCAGGTTCACGAACGCGCCGATGATTTCGGCCCGCTTGTAGCCGAAGGTTTTTTCTTGCGTGGCGGCCCGCCGCGACATACGCCGTGCCACGAGGCTGATGCCAAGCGAAGCGGTGTCGCTGAAGTTGTGCAGGGCGTCGGACAGCAGCGCCAGGCTTCCCGAAAGCAGTCCACCTACTACCTCGGCGATGGTGATCAACAGGTTCAGCGCAATCGACCACCCCAGTCGCTTTTCACTGCCGGGCGCGTGGTGGTGGCTGTGGTGATGACCGTGGTGATGGTGGCTATGTCCGTGGTGGTGGGCCATGTGGGGTGTGTGAGGATGAGAGTGAGGGCGTTTGGGAGGAGTCTGGGGCTTTTAGGTTGGCAGGGTTGTCAAGTCATTTGCTTTGCGTCATTTACGGACTCCGTCCGAGTCATAAACAGGCTGTGCCTGCGTCCTGGTGTGGTGTGATTGTCAGAGGGCGTCACTTCCCTTTAAAAAAACGCCCACACCTTCATACTCCCAAACACCCATACGCAAAACACCCATTCCCGATTGCGAACGGAGCGTGGTCGGGAAGGATCCGGTGTTGTATGTTGCATCACCTTGCTCCTTCCGCTCAACCCCAAACGTCGTATGGAAACCTATGCCGATGATCCCCGGCTGACCCTCGAACAACTTGGTCTCAAGGCCCGCGATGCGTCGTTGTGGTTAAAAATCTTGGGGGTGGGCAACATCATCATCGGGGTGCTCACAGCGCTGGCGCTGGTGGGCATTCTCTACATCTGGCTGGGCGTGCTGCTTGTTCAGGCGGGCAAGGCAGCAGAGGTGGCAACGGGGCCGCAACTGATCGAGATGATGGATAAGTTGCGCACCTACTTCATCGTGAACGCCATCTTGATGCTGCTCGGTGTGCTGGTGATGGTGCTCTATATTGCCTTTTTCATATTTCTGGTGACCGGTGGTTTGGGCGATGCGTGGATGGGGATTTGATACGGAAACCGATGCCCTGTGGCGCGTAAAATCGGCCTTGCTGTGCATTGCATCCCCTGAGCCATGCCCGAAATTTCGTTTGAAGCCCCTAACCTGATTCACCTCGCGATTCCGGCGTTTGTCTTGCTGCTCGTCATCGAGGCCATCGTTAATGCGTACGACCAGCGGGACCTGTTCGAGGTGAAGGACACGTTTGCCAGCCTCGCGATGGGGGTGGGCAATGTGATCGTGAACCTCGGGGCGAAGGCGTTGGATCTGGGGATGCTGTGGCTACTCTACGAGTACGCCGGGTTGTTCAAAGAAGCGCTGGGGCCGGACAAGTGGTACGCGTGGGCCTTGCTGTTTTTTGCGGAGGATTTGTCCTATTACTGGTTTCACCGCATCAGCCACGGCAGCCGCTTCTTCTGGGCGTCGCACGTCATCCACCACTCCTCGCAGAAGTACAACCTGTCGACGGCGCTGCGGCAGACATGGACGGGCACGCTCACGGGCACGTTTGTGTTTTGGTTCTGGCTCCCGCTGCTCGGTTTTCACCCAATGGCGATTGTCACGATGAAGTCCATCAGCCTGATCTACCAGTTCTGGATCCACACGGAGACCATCGGCACGTTGCCGCGGCCCATCGAATGGGTGTTTAACACGCCCTCGCACCACCGCGTGCATCATGGCTCCGACGTTAAATACCTCGATCGCAACCACGCAGGGGTGCTCATCATCTGGGACAAGCTGTTTGGCACGTTTCAGCCCGAGGAAGAACGCCCGACGTATGGCCTGACGACCAACATCAACACATACAATCCGGTACGTATTGCCTTCCACGAATGGGCAAGCCTGTGGCGGGACCTGCGCCAGCCGATTTCGTGGAAAGACCGCCTGGGGTATCTGTTCGGGCCGCCGGGGTGGAGCCACGACGGCTCACGCAAAACCTCTGCTCAGCTTCGTGCCGAGGCCGGGTTGAAAGAAGGAGAGAAAGTGGGAGTGGGGGAAAGGGAGCGTGGGTGAGTGGGGCGGAATGTGGTTTGGGAGCCGTCCCGCGCTTAAACCACCTCGGCGTACATCTCGTCGATGAGGTCGGCGAACTGCTGGCTGATGGCTTTGCGCTTGAGCTTCATCGTCGGGGTCATCAGGCCACTTTCGATGGTAAAGGGCTCGGCGAGGAGGCGGAAGTCGCGGATCTTTTCGTGCGAGGCGGCGCTGCGTGAGTAACGCCGAAACTCATCAGAAAAGAGTTTCTGGATGGCCTCTTCTTGCAACAGGGCTTCGGGATCATTGGTGGCGAGGCCCTGCTCGCGGGCGTAGCGGTTCAGCGCGTCGAAGTCGGGTACGATAAGCGCCGAGAGAAACTCGCGTCCTTCACCGATGACGATGATCTGGTCGATCCACGCGACGGTCTTGAAGCCGTCTTCGATGGGGCCGGGATAGATATTTTTCCCGCCCTTCGAGACGATCATGTGTTTGATGCGGTCGGTGATCTGAAGGTAGCCGTTGTCGAAGCGACCCACATCGCCGGTGTGGTACCAGCCGTCGGCGTCAATGGCTTCGCCCGTGGCGTCGGGGTTTTGCCAGTAGCCTTTCATAATGCTGGGGCCCTGGGCCACAATTTCGCCTTCGTCGGTGGTGAGGTCGGAGGGATAATTATCGCCAGTGAGTTGGCCGATAATGCTTCCATCGCTGAGGCGCTGAATGCCCACCGTGACGCCGGGAATCACATGCCCCACGGTGCCATATCGGGGCTGGGCGGTGGGGTTAACCGTCAGCACGGGCGACGTCTCGGTGAGGCCGTAGCCTTCGATGATGGTAATGCCCGCCGCCTGGAAAAACTCGCCAATGGCCTGGGGCAGCGCCGCCCCGCCGGACACCGCAAAGCGCAGGTTGCCGCCCAGCTTTTCATGCAGCTTCGAGAAGACCAGCTTGTGCGCCAGGTTGTATTGCAGACCGAGTATCGGCCCCGGCTGTTTGTCGTTGCTTTTTTTGGTCGCCACTTTTTTGCCCGTTCCCACGGCCCAGTGAAAGATGCGCTGCTTCAGCGCCGAGCCTTCTTCCACCGACTTGGCGATGATGTTGTACACCTTCTCAAACAGACGCGGCACCGACACCATGACGGTGGGCTGCACCTCGGGCAGGTTTTTGCTGACGGCTTCCACACTTTCGGCATAAGAGATCGTCGCGCCGCACGCCATCACGGCAATGTATCCCGCCGTCCGCTCGAACGAATGGCACAGCGGCAGAAAGGAAAGGTGGTGGTCGTCGGGGCCAAACGGAACCACCGAAAGGGCCGACTTGGCGTTTTCGCAGAAGTTCTGATGGGTCAGCATCACGCCTTTGGGCAGGCCCGTGGTGCCGCTGGTGTAGATGAGCGCCGACAGGTCCTCGGGCGAAACGGCTTCGGCGAGGGAAGCCAGGGTGTCTTCATTTTCCGTCCAGTAGGCCGCGCCTTCTGCCATGACATCCTCCCAGGCACGCACGTAGTCCGGGTAGTCCTTGCGCATCTCGCTCATCGTGACGATTTTCGTGAGGTCCGGGCAGTCGTCATAGACTTCTACGGCCTTGCGCAGTTGGATCGATACCGACACCACCACCAGCTTCGCTCCGGCATCTTTCACAATGTACCCCACCTGGGACGCAGGCAGCGAGGTGTAGAGCGAGACATTGGTGGCTCCCAGGATCTGGGTGGCCAGGTCGGTCACGGCCCATTCGGGGCGGTTTTCGGAAAGGATGGCGACGCGGTCGCCGGGACGTACCCCGGCTTTGTGTAAATAGCCCGCCATCGCGTGCACCTGGGCCTTGAGCTCATCCCAGGAAAGCCCGAGCCACGTTTTGGACCGGCGATCTTTGAAACGGACCGCCGGACGGTCGTTTCCGGCATAATGCGCCGCAACCCGGTAAAACAATTGCGGGATGGTATCAAAATCAACCAGCGTGGGCATAATAGAACGTCCGTCAGATCGAGAAAAACGCAAGCTATGGAAGCGCTTTGGCGCATCGATCAAAGCTAATCGCTGCTTCGACGAAAGGCAATTGGTTCATGATCTACGATAAAGGACGCATGACGGGTTGATCAATCCCCAAGAGCCGGTATCGAGGGCCGGGCATTATTCGGTGATCTCGACCTGCATAAGATCGTTTTCCAACCATTCTGTTTGGGTAAAGAGCGCCTGCCGATGGTTATGGGAAATGGTGAGGGCGGGGAGGAAACCGGGAATGGGCTGAGGCGGGGTGAAGACGGTGGTTGTTGTCTCCGAGGCGAGGTCGAAGAACAAAACGGGGGTGGTGCCATCGGGGAGGCGCTGCACAAAATAGATACCCTGCCGGGTCAGGACCCAGTTGCCCGAGTCGGCGGGGTCGAGGGTGGTGAGGATTTGCTCCTCGAAGCCTTCCGCTAGGTTTTTGCGCCACAGGCCTGCTGTTTGTGACTTGGTATAATAGAGCCAGGTACCCTGGGCATCAGCCATGGAGACCCGCCCGCCTGCAAGGGTGACCTGCTCCGGTTCGGTGCTTTTGTCAACCGGGATCCGCCATACGTCCCAGTCACCGCTTTCCCGCGAGGCATAATACACCCATGCCCCATCAGGAGACCAACTGGGGGCGAGTTCCTGTTGAGCAGTGCGGGTCAGGGCTTCCAAGGAGCCACCCCCGGACGGAACCCTATACAGGTCGAAGTTGAAGCCTTCGCTCACCGTGAAAACCACCTGTTCTCCATCGGCGGACCAACGCGGAATGTTGATCCAGTGCCCCGGAAGGCTAGCGAGCGGGGAAGGAGCGTTGCTGTCTGGTTCCTGAAGCCAGAGTTCGTTGTAACGGTTCGGCACTGCGATAAACACCCATCGGTCATCAACGGGCGAAAACGCAGGCTGCCGGGCGTCGAACCGAGGTGGTAAGACGGGTTCTGGGGGAGACGTCGGGTTGAGGAGGTCTTGTTTCCAGATCCGCGAGCGGGTGGGTTGGCGCAGGTACACGAGGCGCGCGCTGCCATAGGCCAGGCGCGGATACGTCGTCTCCACATCGTCCAGCGGAAACGGTCGCGAACGACTCCCATCCAACCGCAACTGCCACAACTGAAAAACCCCTTGTTGTTGGATGGCAAACAGGAGGTGTTCGCCATCAGAGGTCCAGGTATGACCGCGCACGGGACGGTGGTATTGCGTCATGGCACGCGGGGTACCGCCCTGGGCCGGTATGAGGAAGAGGTCGTTGTCTTGGGGATGCACCTGCCGCGTGAAAGCCAACCACCGACCATCCGGCGAAAACGAAGGATCCGTGTCCCCCAGTATTCCCCCCGGCGGCTCGGTCAACCCACGACGC
>JAUIDY010000176.1 GCA_030428385.1 Rhodothermia bacterium
CTCAAGGACTTAAGGGCGCGGTTGCTATCACTCCGGACGGCGTTCGCCTTGCGGCTGTTGTCAAACAACGAATCCACAGCTTCCTGCAACATGCGCTTTTCGTTGCGCAAGATCACTTCCGGCGCTTTGATATCGATCAGGCGCTTAAGGCGGTTGTTGCGGATGATAACGCGGCGGTAGAGGTCATTGAGGTCGCTGGTGGCAAACCGGCCGCCTTCGAGCGGAACGAGCGGACGAAGCTCAGGCGGAATCACCGGAATAACCTTCAGCACCATCCAGTCCGGGTGGTTTTCGAGACGCGAGTTGGCATCGCGAAAGGCTTCCACCACAGTAAGACGCTTTAGCGCTTCGCCTTTACGTTGCTGGCTCGTCTCCGTCTTAATCTGGAAACGCAGCCGCTGGCTCAGCGTGGGCAAGTCAAGCCGCTTGAGCATTTCTTCGACCGCTTCACCACCGATCATGGCGATGAACTTGTCCTTGTCCTCATCGTCGAGACGGTTGTTGTCCTCCCGAATTTGATAGAGCACATTGAAGTACTCTTCTTCATTCAGCAGCTGGCCCGGCTCAACACCCAGGCTGGAGGCACTACCGGGCTGGATAACGATGTAGTTTTCGTAGTAAATGACCTTTTCGAGGTCCTTGGACTTCAGCCCCAACAGGTGCCCGATTTTGTTCGGGAGGGTTTTGAAGTACCAAATGTGCACCACGGGCACGCTGAGGGTGATGTGGCCCATGCGCTCACGGCGCACCTTTTTCTGGGTCACTTCCACGCCACAGCGGTCGCAGATGATACCTTTGTACCGTATCCGCTTGTATTTCCCGCAATGGCATTCCCAGTCCTTTACGGGACCAAAAATCTTCTCGCAAAACAGCCCGTCTTTTTCAGGTTTAAACGACCGATAGTTGATCGTTTCTGGCTTTAATACTTCGCCGTAGGAGCGTTCAAGGATGGCTTCCGGCGAAGCGAGGCTGATCGTGATGTTCGAGAAGTTCTTTTTAATCTGGGTCGTCTTTCCGAACGGCATATCGTATATCGATTTACGAGTTGTCGAGTGTCGCGTGTGGAGTTAGCGTGCGGGGGGTTCCCCGCAGGCGTCACCCGTCAATCCAGCTCCACTTCAAGGCCAAGGCCCTGGAGTTCACGGACCAGCACGTTAAAGCTTTCGGGAATCCCAGCTTCTGGCATGTTCTCCCCTTTGACGATCGCTTCGTACGCTTTCGAGCGGCCTTGTACGTCATCGCTTTTATACGTGAGCATCTCTTGAAGCACATTGGCGGCTCCATAGGCATACATCGCCCAAACCTCCATTTCGCCGAGGCGCTGACCGCCAAACTGTGCCTTCCCGCCCAGCGGCTGCTGAGTGATGAGGCTGTACGGCCCAATCGACCGGGCGTGGATCTTGTCGTCCACGAGGTGGCTCAGCTTGAGCATGTAGATGTAACCCACTGTGGTTTTTTGGTCGAACGCATCACCAGAGTAACCATCGTAAAGCTGGGCACGACCGTCCTCCGGCAAACCTGCTTCGCGCAGTTTCTCAGCGATCTGATCCATCGTGGCCCCGTCAAAAATGGGCGTGGCGAACGTGGTTCCAAGCTTCTTCCCAGCCCAGCCGAGCAGCGTCTCGTAGATCTGCCCGAGGTTCATGCGGCTTGGCACGCCAAGGGGATTCAGCACGATGTCGACCGGCGTGCCATCTTCGAGGAACGGCATGTCTTCGACCGGAACGATCTTGGCGACCACCCCTTTGTTGCCGTGGCGGCCCGCCATCTTGTCGCCCACCTGAATCTTACGCTTCTTGGCAACATAAACCTTTGCAAGCTGAACGATGCCTGGTGGCAACTCATCGCCCATTTGGACTTTGTGACGTTCGCGCTTGGCTTCTCCTTCAATGCGGGTGTGGATGCGGCGGTAGTTACGCAGCAATTTCCGCACCTTATCGTTGATGGCGTCACTCTCGGTGAGCGGTGCACGCACATTAAGCTGACGCGGGGTTACTTCACTAAATGCTTCCCGCGTAATGGTCACGCCAGGCATCACCAACATCATCCCTTCGCGTGTTTCCGCACCACCCGACGGCTTGCCTTCAACGAGCGCGTAGAATTTATCCCAGAACGTGTTGTTCAGGTTGCGCATGCTCGTTTCGTAGGCGTCCTCAATGTCAGCCAGGCGCTGCTGCTCACGCTTTTTGGTCGCGGGATCGAGCTTGCGGCGACTGAAGAGCTTGGTATCGATGACGACACCTTTCATGCCGGGAGGCGCTTTGAGCGAGGCGTCTTTCACATCTCCTGCCTTGTCACCAAAGATGGCACGCAAGAGCTTTTCTTCCGGCGTGGGATCGGTTTCCCCTTTCGGAGTAATCTTACCCACGATGATGTCGCCCGCCTTCACCTCCGCGCCAATGCGAATGATGCCGCGTTCATCGAGGTCTTTGGTTGCCTCTTCGGATACGTTCGGGATTTCGCGGGTCAGTTCCTCTTCGCCGCGTTTGGTGTCGCGGACCTGCAACTCATACTCCTCGATATGCACCGATGTGTATACATCGTCTTGCACCAGCCGCTCCGAAAGCACAATGGCGTCTTCGAAGTTGTAACCGCGCCAGGGCATAAACGCGACCAGCACGTTTTTGCCGAGGGCCAATTCGCCGTTATCCGTCGAAAAGCCGTCGGTCAGCACTGTGTTTTTCTTCACCCGCTGCCCCACGTTCACGATGGGCTTCTGGTTGACGCAGGTATCCTGGTTCGTCCGGCGGAATTTGGTCAGGCTATACTCCTTGATTGGAGCCTCGAAGGATACTTCCTCCGCATCCTCATCGCTGTCGTAGCGCACCACGATACGGGTAGCATCCACATACTCAACGACGCCGGGACCTTCCGCCACAATCACTGCGCGGGAGTCGCGGGCCACGCGGCTTTCCAGCCCTGTACCTACCAGCGGTGCTTCCGCCCGCAACATCGGCACGGCCTGGCGCTGCATGTTCGATCCCATCAACGCACGGTTGGCATCATCGTGCTCAAGGAAAGGAATGAGGCTAGCAGAAGGCGAGACGATCTGGTTTGGCGCAATGTCCATGTATTCAACTTCCTCGGGCACCACAATCGGAAAATCCCCTCGGAAGCGACATTTTACGCGCTCATTCAGATAATTGCCTTTATCGTCAATCGGCGCGTTCGCCTGAGCGATAATGGAATTGTCTTCCTCCTCCGCCGACAAATAAACAAGTTCATCGGTTACTTTCCCCTTCTTCACCACCCGGTACGGCGTTTCAATAAAGCCAAACTCATTAATGCTGGCGTGAACACAAAGGGAAGAGATCAGGCCAATGTTCGGGCCTTCTGGAGTTTCAATCGGGCAGAGGCGGCCATAGTGGGTGTAGTGCACATCTCGCACCTCAAAGCCCGCACGTTCGCGGGTAAGACCACCCGGCCCTAAAGCCGACATACGCCGCTTATGGGTCAGCTCAGACAAGGGATTCGTCTGATCCATAAACTGGCTGAGTTGGTTGGTGCCAAAGAAGGTGTTGATCACACTCGACACCGTCCGGGCGTTCACCAAGTCCTGAGGCGTGAAGTTTTCCGCATCACGGAGATTCATGCGCTCCTTGATCGTTCGCGCCATACGGGCCAGGCCGAGCGAAAATTGCGCGCCCAACTGCTCGCCGACGGTCCTCACACGACGGTTGCCTAAGTGGTCAATATCATCGACCCCACTTTTGCCGTTTTGCAGTGCGATGAGTTCCTTGATGATCGCAAGGATATCGTCACGCGTCAGCGTCAGCGTATCGAGGGACACATCCTGATGCAACCGCTTGTTGATGCGGTAACGTCCAACATCGCCGAGGTCATAGCGCTTCTCGCTGAAGAACAACCGATCCAACACGCCCCGTGCCGTTTCAATATCGGGCGCTTCAGAGCCCCGTAGCTGTTCATACAGATACGCGAGGGCTTCCTTCTCGTTGTGCGTAGGATCTTTGCGAAGCGTGCGTACCAAGGTGCTCTTATCCAACGCTTCTTCGTCCTGCTCTTCGGGAAGAACAAACAGTTTGTTAATCCCGTGCTCTTCAAGTTTGGTATAATCCTTTTCGATCAGCTCATGATCAGCAGGGAGGATTACTTCGCGTTCACGCAGCTCTTCAATAATTTCACCGGTGTCCTCATCCACAATCTCCGTGATTTTCTCGATTGTTACCGAGGCGGCCAATTTGCGACCGACCAACCCATCGAACGTGCGCTTATTTTTTACCGTTATGTCCTCGGCCAAATCGAATAGGTTGACCAGTTCTTCCGTGTCAGAATAACCAAGGGCACGGAGCAACGTGGTGACCGGGAGCTTTTTCTTCCGGTCGATATATGCCCACATGACGTTGGAAACATCGGTCGAGAACTCGATCCAGGAGCCTCGGAACGGAATGACGCGAGCCGAGAATAGCTGCGTGCCATTGGGGTGCACACTCTGCCCGAAGAAGACACCGGGGCTACGATGCAACTGTGATACCACGACTCGCTCGGCACCATTGATAATAAACGTGCCCCGCTCTGTCATCGCAGGCAGGTTGCCGAGGTATACTTCCTGTTCGATGGCTTCTTCGGCTTCATCCTCATCCTCGTCCTCTTTGCTCGAAAGACGCAATTTGGCCTTCAGTGGTACCGAAAAGCTCAACCCTTGGGCAATACATTCCTCAATAGAATGCTTGGGAGCGTCAAGGTCGTAGTGGATAAACTCAAGCGTGTATCGCTCGCGGCTATCCGTGATGGGAAAGTGCTCTTTGAATACCGCCTGCAGGCCTACCTCTTCCCGCTCCTCAGGCGAGACATCGGCTTGCACAAAGTCTTCAAAAGATTTAAGTTGGACATCGAGAAAGTCAGGGTAATCAAGGACGGTTCGCGTGCGGGCGAAAGTACGGCGCAGTTCTTCGCCAAGCTGGCCATTGCTGTTGTGCATAAGCGACGTCGCTGGGGTATGGTGATAGGACCGTGCTGGGAGTGAGAAATTGGCTTCTCGCAGGGGTTCCTGTTTGAAAACAGGTATAGCAGGTGCTTAACGCTATGCCCCCCTTTGGGTTTCCAAAATCCCTCGTTTCTGTCTTAACAAACAAGCGTCGAAAGCCGACCCCCGTTTCCAGGGATCGGCTTTCACTATTTTTGCAGTGTTTGGGCTAAAACAGCCGCAAACATGCGATTGGCTACTGCAGATCGACTTCGGCACCAACGCCTTCGAGGCGTTCTTTGAGGGCTTCCGCCTCGTCTTTGGCCGCCGCTTCCTTGATCGGGCTCGGGGCACTTTCGACGAGTTCTTTGGCTTCTTTGAGGCCGAGACCCGTGATGGCGCGGACTTCTTTGATGACGGCAATTTTGTTGCCCCCAAAGCCCTTCAGCACCACATCGAATTCCGTCTTCTCTTCTACCTCAGCGGCACCATCGCCACCTGGAGCAGCGGCAACGGCCACCGCGGCGGCGGCGGGTTTGATACCATATTCCTCTTCGAGGACCTGTGCAAGTTCGTTTGCCTCTTTGATAGTGAGGTTTACCAACTGCTCTGCAATCGCTTTAATGTCTGCCATAATGTTTTTTCCTCCAGCAGCGGTCTTCGCCTTTGAGGCTGCGCTGCACATTAAGGGTTATAGGGAAATGACAACCTTCAGCCTGCCGACTCGCTGGCTGAAAATGTCCTTTGTTTATGCTTCTTTTTCTGCAATCGTTTTGAGCGCACCCACGATGTTTTGTCCCTGGGCCTGCAAACCACCCACCACATTGGTAATGGGCGAGAGAAGCAGTCCAAGAATATCGCCGATTAGCTCATCTTTCGATTTTAGTGACGCAAGCGCATCAATCTGGTCGCCCGAGAAAACAGCTCCATCAACGTAAGCCGCTTTCAGCTGGGGCAGTTCTCCTTTCAGGTCAGACAGAAATTTTTTGATGACCCGTGCCGGAGCGGCAGGCTCTTCACTAAGGGCAACAGCCGTCGGACCGATAAGGTGGGCAAAGATGTCATCATACCCACCAATGCGTTCCATGGCGAGGCGCAACAGCGTGTTCTTCACCACTTTGTATTCAATCCCAGCATCACGGAATCGATTACGGAGGTCATTTACTTGCTCAACGGATAGCCCTTTGTAATCGGTAACATAAACCGTGTTATGTGCCTCCAGCCGTTCCTGAATGGCCCCAACGGCGTCTGCTTTTTGGTCTCTGGTTAATGGCATGGCTTTATTTTTCGATTTGTACGTTTCAGAACAGGAAACCCGATTATCGGGCTGCACCAGCAACCGCCGTCCGATCTACAGGTACGGCTGGTCCCATGGTTGAGGACAATGTCACTGAACGTACGTACGTTCCTTTTGCAGAAGAAGGGCGAAGGCGCAAAATCTCTTTCAGGAAGGCCTCCGCATTTTCTGAAATTTGCTCGGCAGAAAAGGAAATACGACCAATAGAAGTGTGCAGATTTCCTTGTTTGTCAACTCGAAAATCAATCTTCCCCGCCTTTACTTGCCTCACCGTTTCGGCCACTTCCATCGTAACCGTGCCACTCTTTGGGTTTGGCATCAGGCCGCGCGGACCAAGGATGCGCCCCAAGCGACCGATCTGCCCCATCACATCTGGCGTGGCAATCATGATGTCGAAATCGGTCCACCCTTCTCCTTGAATCTTCTGGACAAACTCGTCCAGTCCTACGAAGTCGGCACCAGCTTCTTTTGCTTCGGCCTGCTTCGCTTCGTTCGCCATCACGAGGACCCGTACCTCTTTGCCTGTTCCGTGAGGAAGGGCCACCGTGCCACGAACCATTTGATCAGCGTGCCGGGGATCGACTCCAAGACGGACGTCGATATCAACTGATTCGTTAAATTTTGCTTTGGAAGACTGCTTCACCAATTCGGCGGCTTCGTCAAGGGCGAAAGGCCCCCCTCCAGCTTCAGCAATAAGCTGCCGCGCATTCGAATAGCGTTTTCCTTTTTTTGCCATCGTTTTTCTGGATGTGCGGTGCAAGCGCCCTTGCAAGGCTCCCGCTGGTTTATATGGAGAGCGAAACGAATGGAACTGAAGTCCGCCCTACTCATCGTTTAAAGTTGTGCTAGAAACCCTCTGGCTTCCCTTCTACCAAAATACCCATCGAACGCGCCGTACCTGCAATCATATTTGCCGCTTTATCCAGATCGAAGGCATTCAGGTCTTCCATTTTCTGCTGGGCAATATCGCGGCATTGATCCCACGAAACAGTAGCCACCTTTTCCCGGATGGAATCGCCGGCACCACGATCGATCCCGGCTGCTTTTTTTAGCAAGACAGCAGCCGGCGGACTTTTAACGATGAATGAGAAGGATTTATCGGAGAAGACCGTAATCACCACGGGAAGCACCAACCCCATCCGTTCCTGCGTTGCAGCATTGAACTGCTTGCAGAATTCCATGATGTTGACGCCGCGCTGCCCGAGGGCTGGGCCGATAGGCGGTGCCGGATTGGCCTGTCCCGCCTTGATTTGCAGCTTGATGTAGCCGTCTATTTTTTTAGCCATGTGATACTGCGGTGCAAACGCCGTGAAGCTCCCGCGCTGATTGGTGGATGTATCAAATAAAAGCGGCGCGTTAACGAGACCCACTTCGAGCCGTTCCCACGCTACCCTTACGCCTTTGATTCCTCACTCATTCTTCGTGCTCGACCTGTAGGTAATCGAGCTCAAGGGGGGTTTTTCTTCCGAAGATGGACACCATGACTTTGAGTTTCATTTTGTCGGGGTAAACTTCTTCGACGAAGCCCGTGAAATTATTGAAGGGACCATCCACAACTTTGATGGCATCACCGGCTTTGAATGGAATTTCTGGCTGTTCACCCATCTCACGAGCTTCACCCACCTTACCCATAATGCGATCCACTTCTTCTGGACGCAATGGCGTAGGATCATCACCCGCTCCGAGGAACCCGACAACGGAGGGCAGACCTGAGACCACGTGCTGCAACTCGTTATCCATATACGTAAGCATGAGTAGGTATCCAGGAAAGAACGTCTTTTCTCGCGTACGTTTTTTCCCTCCCCGCATCTCAAACACCGTTTCGGTTGGAATCAAAATCTCAGCGATTTTATCCTCTAATCCAAGCCGCTCCATCTCACTCTCTAGATACTGTTTTACCTTTTTCTCATGCCCGGAGAAGGTGCGCAATACGTACCATTTTCGAACATTTGCAATCGAGGAAGCCATAAAGTACTCACGCTCGTCTTTCGTTCTAAATCAACTTTATGCGTAGATAAACTGCAAAACAGCACCGATCAAACGGTCAGCCCCGTAAATGAATAAAGACAAGATGGCCGTGGCAACCAGCGTAATGATGGTGTTGCTGATCAATTCCTTTCGATTGGGCCAACTTACCTTCTTCATCTCCTTCACCACTTCATCCATATACCCTTTGACATTCATGGTATTAACCTTGAGTTAAGCACAATGACGGATCGATGATTCACCAACCCGCCCTGAGACTATTTTTAGGAAGCACGGGAGGCAGGACTTGAACCCGCAACCTGCGGTTTTGGAGACCGCTGCTCTACCAGTTGAGCTACTCCCGTATGCGGGCGTTGGATGCCGTCCTATGCAAAACGATCACAAAAGGTCCATTTTGCGGAACAGGCATCCGCCCGATGCGGCTTTCGACGGAGCCGAGATGTTTAGTCGAGGATTTTGGCGACGACACCGGCACCCACGGTCCGGCCCCCCTCACGGATCGCAAAGCGCAACCCCTCTTCCATCGCCACCGGCTGGATCAG
>JAUIDY010000177.1 GCA_030428385.1 Rhodothermia bacterium
TGTACTCGGCCATCAAAATAGAGGGGGAACGATTGTACAAAAAGGCTCGGAGAGGGGAAGTGATCCAGCGGCCTCCACGGCGTGTTGAAATTAGGCATTTTGCGTGGACAGAAAGAAATGGTGCCGATGTTTCCTTCGAAGTAGAATGTTCAAAAGGAACCTATATTCGAAGCCTAGCCCATGACATCGGTGAAACGTTAGGGGTAGGAGCGCATTTGGTGCGCTTACGTCGTACGGCAATCGGACCGTATCGTGTGGATCACGCCTGGACGCTGGATTTATTAAAAACAGCGTTGCTAGAAAAAAAGTCGGATGATGATTCGTGAGTATGGCCTAGAGAACGTCCGGAGGGATGCCGCGTCCTTTGTGACGGTTGGTACGTTTGATGGGATTCATAAAGGGCACCAAGCCATTGTTAAATACGTAGTCAATCGTGCTAAAGAGCAGGGCGGACGCAGTGTTGTTATCACGTTTGATCCTCACCCTCGGTCCGTGGTGCACGGAGAATCTGTACCGCTTTTAACCACCATTGATGAACGTGCTGATGCCCTCGAGCGGTTAGGCGTCGACCGGTTTATCGTTGTTCAGTTCACCCCAACCTTTTCGCAGTTGGATGCTGAAGCCTTTGTCGTCAAAGTCCTCGTGCAAACCGTCGGGTTGCAGGAAATTATTGTAGGATACGATCACGGGTTTGGACGCGGACGAAAAGGAGACCATGATTTGTTGGAGCGACTGGGCACGCTCCACGGCTTCGGCGTCGATGTGATTCCAGCACAAGTTGTCGAGGCGCACGTGGTCTCGTCAAGTGAAGTACGGCGTCAATTAGACGAAGGCGATGTGGGGCTGGCCGCCGAGTTAATGGGGCGATATTATCCGCTTGCCGGTACGGTCATTCCCGGAGATCAACGGGGGCGTACCATTGGGTTTCCTACAGCAAATCTGAGAATCGACCATCCCGACAAGGTGGTCCCCAAACAGGGGGTGTACGCTGTCCGTGTCAGCGGTGCATCTCTTCCGGTAAAAGGAGGAATGATGAACATCGGATATCGCCCAACTTTTGATGGTGAATCTCTACGCCTCGAGGTCCATTTATTTGATTTCTCCGGCGACCTCTATGGCAAGCAGCTTCGCATAGAATTCGTCGAACGAATACGCGCAGAACGCAAATACAGTGGAATTGAGGCGTTGGTCGAGCAACTTTCAGAAGATAAGAGGCGTTGTATCGCCGCCCTGAACGCGGTATCTTCTGCCGCTTCATAAGAAAGGGTGTTGAAAACCACCAACCGGCCCTTTCTTCCGTGCACCGTGCACGGGCGTGACGTATCTGTATGCGTTCACGTTCTTCTTTAGCATGGCAATATCTAAAGAGGATCGATGATTTCTCAAGATGAAAAGCTAGAGCTGATCAAGCAGTTCGGCAAAGACGAACAAGACACAGGATCTCCCGAAGTTCAAATCGCGATTTTTTCAAAGCGTATCTCTGAGCTCACGGAGCACCTTAAAACCCATCCCAAGGACCACTCCACGCGGCGTGGGCTGCTCAAATTGGTCGGTAAGCGGCGTCGGCTGCTTAACTACCTGATCGATCGTGACATCGAGCGGTATCGTGCCATCACGAAACAACTTGGCATCCGCAAATAGCGGCGCTGCCCTTCCAACGGCATCCTCACTTCCGGGGATGCCGTTTGTGTTCGTTGTTGATGTGTAGACGTAGCGTAGTCGGAAAAAAGAAACTCTCATTTAGTCGTAGCGAAAGCGAAGATGCAAGGACTCAAACAAACAATCGAATTTGCACCCGGAAAAGAGATAACCCTGGAAACGGGAAGACTGGCTAAACAAGCCGATGGTGCAATCGTCGCCCGTATGGGCGACACCATGGTGCTCTGCACCGCCGTCATCTCCCGTGATGTCCGTCCAGGCCAGGACTTTTTCCCCCTGACGGTTGATTACCGGGAAAAATTCTCTGCTGGCGGGAAAATTCCAGGTGGTTTTATCAAGCGAGAAGGCCGCCCCACTGACAAAGAGGTTTTATCCTCTCGCCTCATCGACCGTTGCATCCGGCCAAACTTTCCGGATGGTTTTATCAATGAGGTTCAGATCATTGCCTCCGTTATCTCGGCCGACGAAGACTATGACGCCGACGTGATCGCCGGCACGGCAGCTTCGGCAGCCTTGATTCTCACTGGCGCTCCGTTCGACGGCCCCCTTGGCGAAGTTCGGATAGGGCGTGTTGACGGCGAGTATATCGTTAATCCGACCCTCACCGACCTTGAATCCAGCGATTTTAACCTCGTCGTCGCTGGAAAAGAGGACGCCATTGTTATGGTAGAAGGCGAGATGGATGAGGTCACTGAAGAGGAAATTGTTGAAGCGTTGGATATTGCCCACGCTGCGATTCGGAAACTGATTGCAGGGCAGTTGGCGCTGAAAGAACAGGTTAATCCAGCTCCGTTGGAGTACACCACTACGACCGTTCCTGCCGAACTGGTGAAGAAAGTTCACGCGATGATTGCGGAGCCAATGGCTGCTCACATCCGTGCGCCCTATGAAAAGCAATCGTTCTATCAGGGCATCAGCGAATTTAAAACAGGAGTCGTCGAAGCGTTATTGGGCAAGGACGACGAAGAAAGCGGCGAATCGCAGGCCGAAACAACGGAAGAAGGGTGGACGAAGGGCGAAATTAAAGGAGCAGTCGGAATTGTCGAGAAGAAGATCATGCGGGGCATGATCGTGAAAGAAGGACGCCGCCTCGACGGGCGGGGACTAACCGACGTACGGGACATCTGGTGTGAGACAAGTTATCTCCCGCGTGTGCATGGTTCATCCATCTTTACGCGTGGAGAAACCCAGGTCATGGCTTCTGTGACGCTGGGAACCACCAAAGATGTGCAACCGGTGGATCAGATTTTTGACAATGAAGACAAAAGTTTCTACCTGCACTATAGTTTCCCGCCGTTTTCGGTAGGTGAGGCGCGTTTTCTGCGCGGTCCTGGGCGTCGGGAAATTGGGCACGGGATGCTGGCCGAACGGGCGCTGAAACCCATGCTTCCCCCATCGGAAAGTTTTCCCTATTCTATCCGTATTAATGCGGATGTGCTGGAGTCCAATGGGTCATCCTCCATGGCCAGTGTGTGTTCTGGATCGCTGGCATTGATGGATGCGGGCGTACCTATCAAGAAGGCCGTGGCGGGTGTCGCCATGGGCCTCATTGAAGAAGAGGGGGCTACGGCAGTCCTGACAGACATCTTGGGAACGGAAGATCACCTCGGTGACATGGACTTCAAGATTACCGGGACGCGGGATGGTGTTACGGCTTGCCAGATGGACATCAAGATAAGCGGTCTCTCCCGTGACCTGATGTTGAAGGCCTTAAATCAGGCCTATGATGCCCGTCAGCACATTCTGGATGTGATGGACGATACGCTTGATGCACCGCGTGGTGACCTTTCTGCTTTTGCTCCGCGCCTCACCCAGATCACCATCGATGCAGACTTCATCGGGGCGGTGATTGGGCCGGGCGGCAAGATCATCAAAGGCATTCAGGCTGACACGAACACCCAGGTTGACATTGAAGAAAAGGACGGGTTTGGGTTTATCACCGTCGCTTCAAACAACCAGGAGAATGCGATGGCTGCGATCGAAATGATCCGCAACATTGTAGCCGTTCCGGAGCCCGGAGAGACCTACGAAGGGACTGTGCGGAGCATCAAAGACTTTGGCGCCATCATCGAGATCCTCGGCGGAAAAGAAGGACTGTTGCATGTATCCGAATTGGATCACGGGTACGTCGAAAAGGTGACGGATTACGTTCAGGTGGGCGATAAAATTCAAGTCCAGCTACTCGAACTCCGTGACGGCAACAAACTTCGGTTCAGCCGTAAGGCCCTGTTGCCAAAGCCCGAAGGTAGCGACAACCGTTCTGACCGTCCGCGTCGCGATGACCGGCGCGGAGGGGGGAGCCGCGACGGAGGTCGTGATGGCAACCGGGGTGGTCGTCGTGGTGGCCGAGGCAGTCGTGATGGTGGCCGTGACGGGAACCGTGGACGGCGTGATTAACAAGGTTTAATCAGAAGCCCTTGATTAACAGAAAAAGACGGGCGAGGGCACATGCTCTCGCCCGTTGTGTGTTTTTTAGAATTGATCAACGTAGCATGACAAAAACACGTAGCGAAGTGGATCTCCCCGCTTTTCAAAAAACCGTTCTCCCAAATGGCGTTCGCGTGATTACGGAATCAATTCCTTCGGTCCGCTCCATCTCCGTGGGGGTGTGGGTAAATACGGGGAGCCGAGATGAGGAAGAAGCAGAATCAGGAATTAGCCATTTTATTGAACATATGGTGTTCAAGGGTACCCGGCGGCGCCGGATGCACCATATCGCCCGGCGCATGGAATCGGTGGGAGGGTACTTAAATGCGTTTACCGGCAAGGAGTATACCTGTTACTATGCCCGTGGTCTAGATGAACACCTGGCGCGCGCCATTGACACCGTATCTGATCTGATTCTGGAGCCTGCTTTTCCGGAGAAGGAGGTGGAAAAGGAGAAGGATGTCGTTGTTGAGGAGATGAAAATGTACGAAGATAATCCCGAGGACCTGATCTTCGACCGTTTCGAGGCGCTGCTATATCCAGATCATGCATTAGGGCGGCCTGTCCTTGGGACGCCCGATACGGTTCACTCTTTTACGCGCCCCCAACTCCTGTCTTATCTCGATCAGCAGTACACGTTAAATAGGATGGTACTATCCGTAGCGGGGAATGTGAGCCACGAGGAAGTCGTCGGGTTAGCCAACAAAGCCTTTGCAGTTTCGCGTCCTGGTAATTCCAACACCGCTCGCTTGAAGGCGAATAAACATGTGCCTCAGTCACACATTGAGGTGCGTCCCATACAACAGGCGCACCTTCTGTTAGGTACCCGCGCATTTGATTTACATCACCCCATGCGCTCCGCACAAACCGTGCTAAACACCATCCTTGGTGGCGGGATGTCGAGCCGATTGAATCAGAACATCCGCGAAAAATATGGCTACTGTTATAGTATCTATTCGTTTATCAACATGCATTCGGATACTGGCGACATGGGCGTTTATATGGGCACCGATGCATCAAAAATAGCGCGCGCAGAGAAGCTCATCTTCAGAGAGTTTGAACGGTTGGTGGATAAGCCCGTAAGTCCCCGTGCTTTAAATGAAGCGAAGAACCAAGTGAAAGGCTCCATCATGCTCGGGCTGGAGAGTATGAGTAATCGAATGATGCGAATCGGCCGTCAGGAATTGATATTTGGACGGTATTTTTCATTGGATAGGGTGCTGGAAGAGCTAGACGCTGTCACCGAAATCGATGTTCAACGAGTTGCTGCTGGCCTATTTAATCCGGATTTGTTTTCAAAGGTCATTCTGTATCCACAGAATTAACATGGTTTCCGTAGTTTTACCCCCACGAAACGAAAACAGAATAACTGAAAGGACAACTTCCAACTTATGAAAATTCTAGTCACAGGCGGTGCGGGATTTATTGGCTCACACATTTGTGATGCCCTGCTAGAGCAAGGACATATTGTGCATGTAGTCGATGACCTGAGTGGGGGGCGTCGAGAAAACCTTGCACCCGGAGTGGTATTCCATCACCTGGATATTCGTGAGTCGGCCATCCATGATTTGTTCGAAAGCGAACGATTCGAGGTGATGATTCACCATGCCGCCCAAATGGATGTGCGTCGTTCTGTTTCAGATCCCTCCTTTGATGCCGATGTGAACATCCGGGGGTTTTTGAATTTGATGGAAGCAGGCCGCCAGCATGGGCTTCAAAAAGTGATCTTTGCTTCAACCGGTGGTGCAATTTATGGCGAGCCCGAATATGTGCCCCAAGATGAAGCACATCCCTATCGTCCATTATCGCCCTATGGCATCACCAAACGCACCACGGAACTGTACCTGTATTATTACGAACAGCAGTACCAGATTCCTTATGTGGCCTTGCGATATGCCAACATTTATGGTCCCCGTCAAAATCCGCACGGCGAAGCAGGTGTTGTCGCCATATTTACGCAGCGGATGTTGCGGGGTAGCCAACCAGTGATCTATGGAGATGGGCATCAAACCCGTGATTTTGTCTACGTAGGCGACGTCGTTCGGGCCAATCTTGCAGCCCTTTCGTATCCTGGGACGGCCATTGTAAATATTGGCACAGGCGTTGAAACAAGTGTAAATACACTCTTTCGGACCATCAGGGCATACATTGATCCGGCCGTTGATGAGATCCATGCTGAAGGCAAACCGGGTGAGCAGATGCGCAGTGTTCTCAGCTATGCCCATGCGCAGCAAGAAATAGGCTGGACGCCTACAGTTGATGTGAAGCAAGGATTGGGGCGCACGGTGGACTGGTTCCGGGAATTTGAAGCCACGAGTGAAGCCGTTTAATCGATTTTATCATGTATCAAGTACGGCTTGAGGAATTTGAAGGCCCCCTGGATTTACTCCTCTTCTTTATCCGAAGAGACGAACTTGATATATACGATATCCCGGTTGCTTCCATCACCGATGAGTTTCTCGGGTACGTGCGGTTGATGGATGAAATCGATCTCGATGGGGTGGCAGAATTTATTTACATGGCGGCGCTATTAATTAGCATCAAAGCCAAGATGCTCCTCCCGCGTCAGGAACTAGATGAAGACGGCGAGCCGATAGATCCTCGGCAGGAGTTGGTAGAGCGGCTGTTGGAGTATATGCGTTTCAAAGAAGCCGCCCTAGAACTCACCAGTTTGGAAGAAGAACGCGGTTTGTTATTTACGCGAGGAGTAGGTGCTACCGCAACGTGGGAAGAAGGGTTTTCTGCCGAAGAGGTTTTTGTAAATACAACTATTTTTGATCTTGTGGGGGCATTGCGGCGTGTTTTGTCCGAAGCGCCGGAAGAACCCATTCATGCGATTGAGCGGACGGAGTATTCCATCGAGGACCAAAAAACGTATGTCGTTCTTTGCCTCAGTGACAATGGAAATATGTTGTTTCGAAAGATGGTAGGAGGGCAGACGCGACCGTTTATTATCGCTACGTTTTTGGCCATCCTTGAACTCGCAAAATTGGGCAGGGTATGGCTTAAAAAAAGTCCGAACGGGCTAGATTTTGTTATTCAACCATTGGCTCCGTCCTCAGATAATGGCCTTCCAATTCCGCATGAATCGAATGGGCAAGAATAAACATGTCTTTTCAAGAAATGGCTCGATCAGCATCGGATGATCACGTACAAGAACTAGCCCGATTAACAGAGGCGTTGCTATTTGCGGCAGAAGGGCCCCTACCCATCGAGCATATTGCGGACATCTTCGCCACGGTAACCGGGTTAACGCGCCCTGAGGTGGCTTTAATCGAAGCCGCTATTGAGCAACTTAACGCACAGTACGAGAAGGGGGAGCATGCCATTCAGGTACGAAAGTGGGGTGGGGGGTACCGATTGTCGACCATAGCAGAGGTTGCACCCTACTTAAAAGCCTTTTTCCAAGAAGAGCGGAAACGTCGGCTTTCCCGATCATTACTTGAAACGCTGGCAATCCTTGCATACAAACAACCCACTACGAAGCCAGAGATAGACTTTGTACGTGGAGTTGACAGCGATTACGCTTTGCGAAAGTTAATGGAGAAGGGCTTGGTAGATGTTGTTGGTCGCAGCGAGACGATCGGAAGACCGTTATTGTATGGTACGACAACCTCATTTCTCGAGGCGTTCGGGTTAAATGACGTAGGCGATCTTCCTAACCTGCGTGAGGTGGAGGATATTCTGGCAGATCCCTCGTTTAATCGCGAGAAGGCCCGATTGCTGATGCTCAAGGACCTTATTCCCATTGAAGATGCGCAGGAGGACACTCCAGAGGATTTAAGACATGAAAAAGAAGGATAAACATTTTAAGCGCATGCGGAAGGCAAAAAAGGGAGAATCTGTGCCCCCCGTCGATGTGTCTCAAGAAAGCAGTTCCGGGACCGAAGGTGTTCGGATTAATAAATATCTAGCGCGTGCTGGGGTGGCTTCTCGAAGAAAAGCGGACGGGCTGATTGAACAAGGGCTGGTTCGTGTGAATGGGCAAGTCGTCACTTCCTTCGGACAACGGGTGCAGGTGCAGGATCGCGTTGAGGTGAACGGGAAACTAATTTCGCGGGTCGAAAAGGTTTATTTCCTGCTAAATAAACCACGAGATATAATTACGACAACGGATGATGAGCGAGGCAGAAGGACGGTCTTGGATTTACTCTCCATCCCTGATTCCGAAAAGGAAGGACTATTTCCAGTAGGTCGGCTCGATCGAAACACTGTGGGCGTGTTACTGCTAACGAACGATGGGGATTTAGCGCATCGGCTTATGCATCCTCGTTATGAAATTGATAAACTTTATGTCGTCAGGACAAAGGATCCGCTCAGTGAATCTCAGCTTCAGCAATTAAGGGAAGGAGTTCAATTAGAAGATGGAGAGGCAAAAGCGGACCAAGTGGCGCGAACCAACCCGGAGGACTTGAACGAAGTAGGTATCGGTATTCACGAGGGGCGGAATCGTCAAATTCGGCGTATGTTTGAAGCACTAGGCCATTCTGTTTCAACTCTTGAGCGGGTTCAATACGCCGGGCTAACTGCAAAAGGGGTCCGTCGCGGAAAATGGCGTCGCCTAGAACGACACGAGGTTCAGCGGCTGCGGAGGATGGTGAAGCTAAAGGGCTGAGGATTTTCGAAGAGGGCGAACCATCAAGGTAGCCGTT
>JAUIDY010000027.1 GCA_030428385.1 Rhodothermia bacterium
TTCTTCCTTGCGGAACGTCTTGAGGGCCGCCTCTACCTCGCCCAGTTCGATGCGGTGGGCGCGGATCTTCACCTGGTTGTCGCGGCGGCCTGCGTATTCAATCGTCCCATCGGCCCGAAAGCGCCCGAGGTCGCCTGTGCGGTAGAGCCGCGTACCGGGCGCAAAGGGGTTGTCCACAAACCGTTCGGCGGTGAGGGCAGGCAAGCCAAGGTATCCGCGTCCGACCCCTTTTCCACCGATGCAGATTTCACCCGTGAGCCCCATCGGCACCGGGGCATGGTCTTCATTGAGCAGGTAGACCTGGGTATGGGCAAGCGGCGTGCCGATAGGAACCGTTTCGTCATCGCCCAGGACGTCGGCGTCGGCCTCAAAGGCGAGGCTGTCTACACAACACTCGGCGGTGCCATAGATATTGGTAACCACGGGCTTCGCGCCCTGCAGCTGTTCCCAGAAAGCCGCCAGCGTCTGCCGGTGCAAGGCTTCGCCGCCGATGATCAGGTGTTTGAGGTGGGGTGCCGCCGGGGCGTGGCCCATGCTTGCTGCCAGCAGCTTCAGGTGCGCGGGCGTGCCGTCGGAGATGTGGATGTTGTGTGTTTGGAGATACGTCCACAGACGGCGGCCATCGAGCCGGTCTGCTTCGGGCACCACAAAAAGGGCATGTCCGCCCAAAAGCGCGGCAAAGATTTGCTGCACGGACGCATCAAACACAAGCGGTGCCACCAGCGCCACGTTCCGCCCGGCATCGTACCGCTGATAGATGCGCTGGTGCAACCCCTCGACGAGGTGCACCACCTGCTGATGCTCCACCAACACCCCTTTGGGCTGGCCCGTAGAACCCGACGTATAAATCACATAGGCCAGGTTGTCGCCCCCAAATCCGACATCGGGATTATGGTCGGGCTCCTGTTCGATGGCCGAGGCTTCGGTATCGAGGCAAAGGACGGTGCCGCCAAAGGGCGGCATGGCCGCTTGCAGGTCGCTCTGGGTCAGCAACAGGTTGATCTGCGCATCCTGCAAGATATACGCGAGGCGCTGCTTCGGGTAGGCCGGATCGAGCGGGACGTAAGCCCCGCCGGCCTTCATGATCCCGAGGATGGCGACGATGGTCTCCGCCATCCGGTCCATGCAGAGCCCCACCGGGCGCTCTGGCCCTGCGCCGTGCCGGGTTAAATAATGCGCCAGACGGTTGGCGCGGGCGTTGAGTGCGCGGTAACTGAGGCGCTGGTCTTTCCCCACCACGGCCACCGCCTCGGGCTGCTGCGCCGCCTGTTGCTCGAAGCGCTCCACGATGGACAGGGCGTCGAGCGTCTCGGTTGCGGTGTCGTTGAAGGCCACCACCATCTGTTCGTGCTCGTCCGGCGTCATCAGGTCCACGCGCTGCACAGGCTGGTCGCGGTCCGCGATGAAGGCATCCAGCAACCGCAGGAAGTGCCCAATGGCCCGTTCCTGCTGGGCTTCCGGAAACACGGCGTCGTTAAAGTCGAACAGCAGCGTATACTGCCCCGTGGCGTCGAAGTCGTGGATCTGGAGCCGCAGGCTGTGGTTGCTGTCCACATGACCCGGGTGCTCCCACCGCGACTGCATCGGCACGCCGTTGAAGTCGGTGAACGAGGCGTTGATGAAGTTCAGGAGGACGCGGTAGGCGTGGCTGTGGTCGGGGTTGCTGGTGCCGGGGCGGGCATGGCGCATGAAGTCATACACTTCGCGAATAACCCGCTTATGCAGTGAGACAAACGTGTCTTCCGGGTCAATCACCACGTGCATCGGAAAGACTTCAAAAAAAGCGCCGATGGTGGATCGAAAAGCGTCGGAGGTGCGGTTATGCACCAGGGTGCCCACGGTTAATTTGGTCGCCTCGCTGATGCGGTGCAGGAAGGCGTACACCAGCGTCGCAAAAAGATTGAACAACGCCACATCGGTGGTGAGTGCCCGGAGGCCCGGCTCCTGCACCAACGCCCGCAGTTGTTCGCTGCGCGCTGCGCCGAGGTCTACATAATGCCGGTGGTTGCGCGTCGAGCGGGTGTGGGTCCGGCGGCCATAGAAACGCAGGGACTCCGCCGCCGTCAGTTCTTTGTTCTGCCAGTGGTGCCCGGCTTTTTGGCCGAGTTGCGTCTCCGCCATGCCCCGCTCATAGGTGACATAGTCCTGAAACGGCGGCAGCGTCGGTGCGGCGGACACATCGTCAGCATTAATCTGTGCGTATCGTGCGGCCACCTGCGCAAACACCTGTGCCACCGACCAGCCATCTGTAATGAGGTGATGCTGGTTGAGGTACCAGACATATTGGTCTTCCGCTACCTTGATGAGCGCCGTATGGTACAAGCACGCCGCGATATCCAGCGCCTGCGCCTGGTGTTCGTCGCGCCACGCCTGATAGCTTGCCAGCGGATCAGGCACCCCAGAGAAGTCGATCACCTGCAAGGGCTGGGGGGCGGTATCGAGCACCCGCTGCCGGGGCACGCCGCCGTCTTCCACAATCACCGAGCGCATCGCATCGCTGGCGGCCACCACGTCTGCAAAGGCCTGCTGAAACACCCTGGCCGCCACCGCCCCGTTGATGGTGAAACGCATCACCATGTTGTAGAGCGGGACACCGGGATTCAGTTTTTGCCCCACCCACAGCATCATCTGGCTGCGGGTCAGATTGGTCTTCGCCATGACCTCGTCGGTCACGGTGGCGGAGTGATGGGACAAAGGATCAGGCATACAGGGGAGCAGGGCGTTTAACAAGCGGAGAACAAACGCCTCATGAGCGAAACAACCACCCGTCAGGCGGCAACACGTGCTTCAAGGTACGTGGCAATGGTATCAATCGACAAAAAATGTTCGATGGTTACATCTTCGGGCGGCACTGCTACGCCAAAGGTTTCCTCAATAAAAAGCACCAGCGACATCATCCCGACGGAATCCACAAGACCACTGCCAAGCAGGTTCTCATCGTCCTGAACGGCATGAGGCGCACCATTTTCCAGAAGCGTTTCCTGAATATATTGTCGCAACTGTGATTTCATGCAGGGGGTTTGTTTGCTTCTTCGTGTTGATCCTTTCCTTCCAGCGCCTTGGCGCGCAAAGCAAGCCGGTCAATTTTGCCCGTGGAGGTTCGCGGAAAGGTATCCAATATCTTGATACGCTCGGGCACGGCGTAGGAAGGTAACAGCTTTTTGGCGTGTTGCACCAGTACGGTCTCCTCAAGGAGGGCGGGAGGTCTTCCGATGACAGCCGCTTCGATATGCTGGCTACCATGCTCGTCCGGCACGCCGTACACCGCCGCCGCTTCCACGTCGTCGTGTTGCAGCAAGGCGGCTTCCACTTCATCCAGTTCCACCCGGTAGCCTCGGGTTTTGATCTGACGGTCCTTGCGGCCCAGAAAATCGAACCCGCCCTCGGGGCGCTCCCGCACCAGATCACCGGTGCGGTGAAACACATCCACATGGTGCCCAAAAACGGGACGGTGATAAAATGCCTTGGCATCCAGGTCGGGGCGCTGCCAATAGCCCCGCATCATCGTGGGACTGCGGATGAGCAGTTCGCCGACGTCGCCCGGAGCCACGGGCGCGTCGTGGGCGTCCACCACCAGCGCCTCGGCATTGCCGTAGGTCCCGCCGATGGGCAGCGGCTCATCGGTTTCGGGAAGCGACGCGGGGATCATGTAATAGGTGCAGCCATTAACCTCGGTGGGGCCATACACATTACAGAAGCGGGCCGCAGGCAATGCCGCCATCAACGCCCGCAGGTGTTTCGGAGGAAAGGGTTCACCGCCGAAAAGCACCCACCGCACCCGGTGCAAATCGCGCTTGTCAAGGGCCCCGTGCAGCAGCAACTGAATGAGCGCAAACGGCACCGTATACAACACTGTCATCTGCTCATCTTCAATCAGCTTCGACAGGCTGGCGGGCAGCTTGGTGTACATCTCGGGGATGATCACCATGGTCGCCCCTGCTACCGCCGTGGAGAATAAGTCGAGGGTGGACAGGTCGAAGTGAAACGGCGCGTGGTTGCTCACCCGGTCGTTGGCGTGCAGGCCGTAGGTCTGGGCCGCAATTTCCGCCCAACTGAGCGCGCTGCGATGGGTATGCATCACCCCTTTGGGCACGCCCGTCGAGCCCGACGTGTAGAGGATATAGGCGAGGTCCTGCTCAATAACGCCCACGACAGGCTCATGGTGTGGTGCCGCTACGACGTCGTCCCACGAAAAACAGGCAACACGTGGTTCCACCTGGCTATCCACTCCAACCACGCTGTGCAGCGACACGCCCATGTTAAGCATTTCCTGCACGGCTTTAGCCTTGGCGTTTTCAGTCAGGAGGTGCCGGATCCCGCCATCCTGAACAATAAAGGCAATCCGGGCTACGGGCGCATTGGGGTCAAGCGGGACATAAGCGGCTCCGGCCTTCATAATCCCATACAGCGCCACCACCGCCTCCAGGCGCTTGTTCATCAGCAGGCCCACGCGGTCGCCGCGTCGTACCCCCTGTTCCCGAAGCAGGTGGGCCAGTTGGTTGGCCCGCATCACCAGTTCGCCATAACTCATCCGCTGACCGGCACAGCACACCGCTTCCGCGTCGGGATGGCGGGTGGCGGCCTGGTCGATGGTCTGTGAAAGGAGATATAGCATAAAAAAGAGGCCTACAACCCCAACAACCGCGCAATGATGTTGCGTTGAATATCCGAGGTGCCTGCATACAACAGCCCCCCGATGGCATCGCGCAGGTCGCGTTCGACTTCGTTTTCTGTCAGATAGCCGCGTCCCCCGTGCACACGGATCGCATCCAGTCCCGAGGCCACAAAACTCTCGCTGATGTAGAGCTTCAACAGCGCGGCCTCCAGCATGGCTGACTTGTTATTCTGTTTGAGCCATGCCACCTTATAAAGCAGCAGCCGGGCGGTTTCGAGGCGCAGCTTCATGTCGGTGATACGATGCGCTACCGACTGAAACTTACCAATGGCCTGCCCAAACTGCTTGCGTTCTCTGGCAAAGGCAATGGCCGTTTCGAGTTGCCGCTCCATGGCCCCCAGTTGGCTAGCCAGGATACAACAACGCTCCCATTCGAGCGAATGGGTAGAGATGCTCACGCCGGCACCTTCGGGTCCAATGCGGTTTTCGTCTGGCACAAAACAATCGTCAAAGGTGAATGCCCCAATGGGGACGGTACGCAGCCCCATCTTTTCCTGCACCGGTCCCGCATGAAACCCCGGTGTCCCTTTTTCCACAACAAACGCTGTGATGCCCCATTTCCCCAACGCGGGGTCCAGGGTCGCAAAGATGAGGGCAAGATCTGCAATTGGCGCGAAGGATACAAGACATTTGGCTCCATGCAACACATAGCCACCCTCTACCCGGCGCGCATGGGTTTGTAAATTAAAAATATCCGACCCGGCCTCGGGCTCCGTGATGGCGTGTGCCCCGATCCACTCCCCCCGACACAGGCGCGGCAGCCACCGCTCTTTCTGGGCGTTGGTGCCAAACCGAAGGAGAGGCAGTTGCACCGTCCAGAGCTGCGCATTTATTCCAAACGCCAGCCCATTCTCGCGGCACCCGTAGCCCAGCCCTTCCATTGCCAGCATGGCCGTAAGGAAATCGACATCGGGGGTGCCACTGTATGCTTCGGGAACAGCCAAGCCTAACAGCCCGAAAGCCGCACACCGATCCCACAAGACGCGGGGAAAGGCCCCCTGCGCGTCCAGGGTGCGTAGGTCATCATTCAGCGATTCGCGGGCAAAAGCAACGACGCGGTCTCGAAAGGCGCGTTGTTCGTCAGACCAGGAAAAATCCATACGGTGAGGTTCATTCGAACTGTCCCCACGCAATGCCCGTGGGGATCATGGACTACAGTACACAAGCAGGCGCCAATACCTCAGCCCTTTACAAAAAAAGCAGGGTTTCTTTGGCGAGGCAGCTAAAAAACGGGGTTCGTTGCACCAACATCAAGCCTCCATCCCTTCCCATGATGCTGTATCTTCTTTTTTTACCGGTTACCCTGCTTCGCCGTTAGTGTATGGACGCCTCCTCTTCGTCTGGCTCACTACCCTTCCCTCAGCGCCTGTCTCACGCAGGAGCGCTGGTTGCCCGCATGGGCCTCTTGCTTGTGTTGTTTGTGCTGCTCGATCGGGGCCTGGGACGCCTGGTGCGGCTCCCCGCCGCTGCCTTTGACCAACCTTTCCTGCTGGGCACGTGGCTGGGAACACTGCCGGTTCTGTACAGCGGTGTCCTGCTCGTTGGAAGCGTTTTGCTGGCTCTGTTTGTGCGCACCCGTCCGCATCCCACCGGGTGGCAAGCCTTTGCGCACGCCATCACGCTGCGCCGCCTCGTGCTTTTGGCGGTGGGCCTGCTCGTGTGGATCTACGCCACCTACGACTACAACCTGTACCTCAACCAGGCCCACTTCCTCGACCGGCTGCTATTAATAATTCTGGGCGTGCTGGTCTACCGCCACCCTGGGTTTCTCTTTCCCTTTCTGGTGGTGCTGCTGCTGTTGATGCGCCAGTTTGTGCTGCCCATCGGCGGCTACAACTGGACCATTCCCATGCTACCAGCACGGATGCTGATGATTGTGGGGGCTGGTTACATCGGCGCGGTGCTCACCCGGCGCGTCCGTACGCAGGAGGTGGTATTTCTGATCTGCACGCTTATCGCGGCCCAGTACTGGATACCGGGCTGGGGGAAGTTGGAGATTGGCTGGCTTCGTTATGAACAAGTCTCCTTCTTCCTGCCTGCCTCGTACCTCAACGGGTGGCTGGGCTTCCTGGAGCCTCCCACCATTGCCCAACTCACGCGGCTCCTCTCCGTGCTCAGCGAGCCGATGAAAATCGCCACCGTGGTGTTTGAGTGTGGGGCCCTGGTGTGCCTGTGGCGACGCGGCGCGGTCCGCTTCTTCCTGATCGTGTGGCCGATGCTTCACCTGGGCATCTTCCTCGTCTCCGGCTTCTTTTTCTGGCTCTGGATGGTGCTGGATATCGGCGTGATGCTGCTTTCTTTCCGCAAACATGGCGCGCCAAGCCTGCCGATCTTCACCCCCGTGCATTTCGTCCTGTCGCTGATCCTGATTGCGGGCTCTCCGCTGTGGTTTCGCCCCGCCAAGCTGGCCTGGCACGACATCCGGGTGTCCCACGCCTATCGGTTCGAGGCGCGCCTTGCCAATGGGCAATCCTATCACCTGCCCCTGCACTTTTTCGATCCGTATCGCTATCCGTTCCGGTTGTCCATCTTCCATTACCTGACCGACACGCCGACGTTTGGGGGCATGTTGTCGCAAGGAGAGGTAGCGGCTGCCTTTGCGGCTTCCACCACCCCCGAGGACGTGTTTATGTTCGAGCAATCCCTGGGCAAAGACTCTTTTAACACCGCGCGGATCAAACGCTTCGACCACTTCATGCAGCGTTTTGCGGGTCACTGGAACGTGCAGCAGTCGCACCAAACGCCGTGGCACTGGCTGCAGCCACCGCCCAACTTTATCACCTTCAACGATCCACGGTTTCTTGAAAACCCCGCTCCCATCGAAGCCGTCAGTGTCTACCAGGTAACGTCGCTGTTTGACGACGCATCGTATCGGGAAATCCGTACGCGTCTGGTGCGCGAAATCCCGATTCCACCGCCCGACTCTATTCCGCCGTTGGCCTATCCGTCGCCGAATTGATACGGGTTGTGCGGATCAGCAGGCAGGTGTTCCAGCCGCACCTTTTTCCCGATGTTATGCTCCGCCGCCAGGTCCATAAAAAGCATCAGGGCCACATGGTCTTCCAGTGCCCAACCGGTCGAGTCGAAGATGGTGGGGCGCTCTTGCAAAGGGGCGTAGCGTGCCGCGTCCTGCACCACCTCGTACAGGTCGGGCCCAATGGCTTCGGCGCATAGTTGCTGGCATTCGCCCTCGGCTACTGCCTGCTCGCGGAAGTCGGGACACACAAAGCTGCGTTGCAGCAGCGCCGGGGGGATTTCGGTCTTGCCCGGAAAGTCGGAGCCAATGGCGTTGATATGCACCCACGAACGCGTCGCGATGTCGTCGAACACGGGCCCTTCGCCCACCGGCACCGATGTAGCGGTACACAACACATCCGCCGATTGCACCACTGCTTCGAGCGAGGCAGGCCGCAGGGCAATGTCTCCCAGCAGCGGCGCAACCCGCGCCGGAAACGTCGCCTGCACCGCCGGATTGGTATCGAAGAAAAACACCTCCTTCACGTCGAGCACCCGTGCGAGGGCATGAATCTGCGTAACCGCCTGTGCCCCGGCTCCGACCAGCCCCACCGTCTGTGCCCGGTCTGACGCCAGCAACCGCGTGGCGACCGCCGACGCCGCGCCGGTCCGCAGAGCTGTCGCCAGGTTGCCGTCCATCACACATTGCAAATGCCCGGAGGCGGTATCGTAGGCCGACATGGTGGAGACGATGGTGGGCAGGTTATGCGCCTCGGCATTGGTCGGATGATACCCCACCACCTTGATCGTCACCTGCTTGCCCGTCTCATAACACGGCATCCATTCCACCAATCCCATGACGGGGCAGCGGTAGGAGAAGCCGTTGCGCTTGGGAATGATGAGGTGCTCGGGATCGAAGGTGGCAAACGCCTCCGTGAGCCGCGCGATCATCAGATCCATCAGCGCATCCAGCCCAACGGCACGGACCAGATCGCGTATGTCATCCTGTGCAAGGAGGAGCGTTTCCATAAACGAAGGGGGATTATCGGAAGAGGAATCGCTTGGCGTACCGAAGATATCGGTTCGGATACTGCGAAAGGGGCAGATTAAACGCCCGCTCCACAAACCAGAACAGCGCAATGGCCATCAACAGCATCGACCCATAGCGCAGCAGCACGGTGCTGTACCACGACTGGCGGCGCAGCATAAAGAGCACCGGGAAGACAACCACTATAATCGCCACCTGCCCCAGTTCCACGCCCAGGTTAAACCCGAGCAAGGAAAGCACCAGCGCTCCGCCGCCCAGACCAATCTCGCCGAGGACGTTCGCAAAGCCAAACCCGTGAAACAGCCCAAACACGAACGCGATCACCCAATCGCGCCCGGTAAAAATCGGGTAGATGTTGTGCAAGGCAGCGATGGCAATAGAGCCCGCGATGATGGACTCAACCAGCCGCGCGGGCAAGGTCACCACTTCGAGCGCTGCCAGGGCCAGCGTGATGCTGTGGGCAATGGTAAAGAAGGTGATGATGGCGACAATGTTGTACAAGGCCGCCCGAAAGCGTGGCACTGGCACCCACCGTTTGTCTTCGCGCCGCAGCACCGATGGCAGGATCAGGGCTATTAGAAACAGGATATGGTCAATCCCAATCCAGATATGCCACACGCCCAGCCAGATAAACGCCAGAAACGCCCGCCACTTCGACGGCGAAGCCAGGTCCACCTGCTGTTCAGGCGTGCTGGGACTGAAGATGAGCAGCGGCTGCTCACTGTCGAACACCCCGGTTCGGGCGTTGTTTTCGATGACAAACAGGTTCCGGTGGGTCGGTATCTGGTCAAAAATGACGGAATAGGTGACATCCAGAAAACGCGGCGGCTCGGTATAACCCGTCAGGTCGAAGTCGAGCAGTACAAACTCCGCCACCTCAATATCACGCACGTCCATGTTGGTGAACGTCACGGTCAGGGGGCGGCCTTCGGAAGCAATGGCGAGGTGCTGGGCGACATACGCTTCGATCTGTGCGCGGTAGACTTCCAGGCTATCCAGCGGAAGACGCTCATCGACACCCCATGGCACATCCATCACCCGGCTCAGGTCGGCGGTGGTTATTTCCAATCGCCCTTCAATCCCGTCGGTGTAGACGCTGATAAAGAGGTAGCTCTGCCCCAGGCTATGAGGCGCAGCAATCGTGGTGAGGGGAAAAAGACAGAAGAAGAGCGGGAGGTAGAGAAAACGCTTCATGCACCGCATCTATTGGGTGGGGCTTTTTTCGGACGATCAAGGATAGAAAAAACACACAACATTATTCTACTCACCCTCCCAAGTACCTGTCTCTGGGCGAATGACTACAGCGCGTCGAGAAAAGAGGAAGGCATCGTCCATTGCCATTGGCGCACCGGCCCACCGGGCTGTGCCACCACCAGCGCTGCCACATACGCGGGGCCCGCGTCGAGTGCTTGCAAGGCCCACTGGTTGATCTCGGCGGGATCCCATTGGACCTCCAGCAATTGTGCGGGACGACCCGGTGTGAGCGACACGGAAAACTGATCCAGCGGCAGCGTCAGCCCTTGCCCGCGTGCCTTTATAAACGCCTCTTTGCGGGTCCATCCGTTCAGAAACGCTTCTTGCTGCAACGCCACCGGCAACGCCCGAAACGCCGCCACCTCACGCGGCGAAAAGAAGCGCTCTACGATCTCTGGCCCTCCCACCTCCCGGTTGCGCGGCTCAATGTCGATGCCCACGGCGGTGGCCCGGGTGACGGCCAGCAAGGCCACGCCGTCCGAATGGGTCAGGTTAAACCGCAGCCAATCGCCACCATCGTTTTTTATCAGCGACGGTTTGCCTTGTGGCCCGTACTGAAAAACCAGTGTTTCCGGGGCACGCCCTACGTACCGGCTCAGTACCTCGCGAAGGGCCCCGCGTGCCACGGTAAAATGTGCCCGGTGCGCGGCTTTCCGAAACCGGTCGGCCCGGGCTTGCTCCACGGGGTCCAGCACCTGTCGCAGTTGATGCACCTCCCCCTCGGGCACGTCCAGCGCGATGCGCCACACCTGCACCTCGTCGGCAACAAGTTGAAGTTGAGAAGGGGGCAAATTCCACATAGCGAAGCAGGCGTACCCGGTTGGAGCACGCACAAAGGGTATGGATGTCTGTATTACCGGCGAGAGGAGTTCAATTTACTCTGGAGGCTGTCCGTTCCATACGGCTTGGTTACAAGTAGAACGCCTGTGTTTGTTATCTTCCGCCCCTGCCTTTTTCAAACCCACCAACCAACCGAATGCCCCAAATCGCACTGCTAGACTATGGAACCCTCCAGGGTGGCCTCGTCCGCATGATGGAACGCTACAAAACCGAAGGCACCCTCACGGGCGACGCCGAGGCCGATGCCTACCTTTCCGAAAACCCGAATGCCGCCTTGCTAGGCTTACTCTACGACCAGCGTGTACGGGCCGAATATGCCTTCACGGGCCCCCACCGCCTACGCGACAAACTGGGCCATCTAGACATGCCACAAATCGCGACTATGGATGCGGAGGCTTTCCTTTCCCATTTTGCGGAACCGCCAGCGGTCCACCGTTTCACCAACAAGATGGCAGAGACTACCCAGAAAATTGCCCGCATTCTGACGGACCAATACGACGGGAATGCGGCCAACCTGTGGAACGATGGTGCCGACGCCGTTACCATCGGCAAGCGCGTCCAGAAACTCCCTGGTTTCGGCGTTCAGAAGGCCGCCAAAATGAAGTTCGTGCTCCACTATTTCGGCTACCGCGACTTCAGCACATGAGCCCTCAACAGGGCCGTTTGGGGGAGTATGGTTAAGCTGCGCAAGCACCTCTAGGCGCCATTTCCACCCTGAACAATGGCTTTAATCAGGGATGTGCCTACATTTAGGAATAAGTTATATTATCTATCACTTTTAATTAATTGAACCCTTTTATTTCTATTGACTTAGCTGTTCGTTTTTATTAATCATCCATTATAAGCACATCGTTAAGGCAGCTATGGGGATAGCTGAATGCCTTTTTGATGGTAGGGAGCGCCGGCGTTCAGAGGCGGACGTCGGCGCATTTTTTTGTTTCCATTTTTTGTTCGAAGGAATATATTGGGGCAGCTATCCCTAGCTGCCCGGAGGCCCGGATCGGTGCACTGCGGTAGCTCCCTACCATCCACCGATGGTTTTGTGCGAACAGTAACTGGTCCGGCCTCTGGTATTTGCCCCTCCTCCATTCTGCGCCCTCTTTTCGTCGATCTTCCAAGTCACCCCTTTGCCGCACCCGGGTCAGCGACCAAACGTCTTCCCCAACCCCGCCGGTGCTTGTGATGCCGTGCAATCATCTCTCGGCGAAAGGCCTGCTGTGATTTCTATTCTTGAGGAACCTCTCGGACGTAGCCTCTTCCTAGGCCCGAATCATTACTCCCCGCTTACTGGTTGCTTGACGCCTATCACGTATACCCAACCGCTTTCCTCCATGCCCGGCTTTGACACATCAGCCCAGGCCCGCATTGCCCACGCGTTGAAGGCCGAAGCCCGGCGACTCGGCTTCGATGCCTGTGGGCTGGCGCAGGCAACCCGGCTGGACGACGAAGCCCGGCGACTGGAACAATGGCTCACCGAAGGCCGCCACGCGTCGATGCGCTGGATGGAAAACCACTTCGAAAAACGGGTAGATCCGCGACGGCTGGTGGACGGAGCCCAAACCGTCGTCTCGCTGATCCATACGTACTACCAGCCCATCGATATGCCCGACGACCCGGCGGTGGGCAAAATCAGCCGTTATGCCTGGGGCGACGACTACCATACGGTGCTCAAAGAAAAACTGTTTGCCCTTTACCATTGGCTGGACGAGCGCGTGGGCGGCATCGCGGGGCGGGTGTTTGTAGACTCGGCTCCGGTGCTTGACAAGGTGTGGGCGCAACGCAGCGGCCTCGGGTGGATCGGGAAACACACCAACCTGATCAACCAGCGGATCGGGTCGTTCTTTTTTATTGCGGAGATGATCATCGACGTGCCGCTGCCTGCCGACGGCCCCGCCACGGACCACTGTGGCTCCTGCACCCGCTGCATCGACGCCTGCCCCACTGATGCCATCTATCAGCCTTACGCCGTGGATGCCAACCGCTGCATCTCGTACTGGACCATTGAACATCGTGGCGACACCCTGCCTGAGGATCCCGGTGCGCAGTTTGGATCGTGGATCTTCGGATGCGACATCTGCCAGGATGTGTGCCCGTGGAACAAGTTTAAGCAACCCACCACCGAAAACCGTTTTGCCCCGCGTGCAAACGTCAGCGACACTCCGCTGCATGAGTGGTTAGAGCTTGACCTCGATGCCTTCCGCCAGCGCTTTCGCAACACCCCGGTGAAACGCGCCAAATACGAGGGGTTTATGCGCAACGTCAAACGGGCAGCCGCCAACCTACAGGCTTTACCGGATGCCTAGCGTCACACCTTCTGTGCAGCAGGGGAAGACGTGGCCACCTGCACTTTTACGGTGCTGTCTTCCCCATCGCCCCGCCCGGCTTCTGCGGGAAAAAACACCCGAAACGTAGCCCCAAAGCCTTTTTCGCTCTCGACGACAATACGGCCTTGCATGAGGTCGGTGAGCCGCTTGACCAGCGCCAGCCCCAGGCCCGTGCCTTCGTAGTTGCGGTTCAGGCGGTTGTCTTCTTGCAAGAACGGGGTAAAGAGTTGGGGCAGGTGTTCTTCGGCGATGCCCACGCCGGTATCCGCAACCTCCACCATCACCTCACCCTCTACGTGCTGCGTACGCACCTGGATCAATCCTTCGTTCGTAAACTTCACCGCGTTGCGCATCAGTTCGGCCACCACCTGCCGGAAGCGGGTAGGATCGACCATGGCGACCGGGTTGGCGGGGTCCAGTTCGACGCGTAGCCCGATGCCTTTTTCGGACAGCGGGAACGTCATTTTGCCCGCCTCTTCCCGAATCAGTTGATTAACCAACACAGGCGACTGCTCCACCCGCATCGTTCCAATTTCGATATTGGAGAGCACGAAGAGGTTGTCGGCGAGGGTGAGCAGCTTGCGGGCATTTTCCTGCACTGCTTCGGTGAACTCGTGTACTTCGGGCGGCAGTTCGTCTTCTACCTTTTCTTCCCACTCGGCCAGTTCGTGAGACAGCAATTCCGAAAATCCCTGTATTGCACCGAGGGGCGTGCGCAGTTCGTGGCTCATCGTGGCCACAAACGCACTCTTGAGGCGGTTCTGCGATTCGGCTTCTTCCTTGGCCCGCCGTAGCATCACTTCGGCCTGTTTCTGCTCGGTCACGTCCATCAGGATCCCACTCACCGTCACGTGCCCCATCGCATCGGTAACCGGGTAGGCGTGCTCCATAATCCAGCGCTCCGAGCCATCGCGGTGCAAGACCCGAAACGTGAGGTGGTGTTCTTCGCCCTTGCGCAACGCAACGTCGTGGTCGTTCAGGCGGGCTACATCATCGGGATCGAGCAGGACTTCTTCCCACGAGATGCCATTACGCCCTGCTTCCAGCAACCCCTCTGCGGTATACCCGGTGAGGGCTTCTACCTGTGGGGTGATAAAGAGATAACGCCGCAAGTCGCCATCGGTGTAGGCGTACGTGAACAGACAATCGTCGATGGTAGAAATGGTGAGGCGGTACCGGTGGCCCACCTGCACCCACGCCCACAGGGTTTCGAACAGCCGCACCAGTTGGTTGATGAGGTTGAGTTCGTTGATGGGCCAGAACCGCGTGCCTTCATCGGGCAGCAGGGCGGTGCGTTCGAGCAATACAAAGCCGCCTGCGTGTTCGTCGGTGTTAAAAAACGGCGCCCAGATGGCCTCGGCGGCCCCGGTCAGGTCGAGCAGGGTCCGGTTGATACGCGAGATGCGGTCGCGGTGCAGGTACAAGCTGCGGCGGCTGCCAAATCCTTTGCTCAGGGCGGGGTGGGCATGGGCCTTGATCTGGAACGGCACGGGGCGATCGGCCACAGTGCTCGACCACACGGCCCGGGTGGTACACACGCCGTTGCCTTCGCGCTGTACGAGAAGTTGCACCCGGTCAGAGCGGGTTGTTTCGCCGAGGATGGCGGCGGCACGTTGCAAGAAGACCGTCCCGCTCAAATCGGGGTCGGTCAGCACGGCGGCCCGTAGGTTGGCCTCGGCTTTTTCGTAGCGGTCGCGCAGCTTTAATTCATCTTCGCGCCGCCGCTGCTCCGTCACATCCTCTACCATCAACACGCCCCCAACGATGATGTCGCCGGGTTGGCGGATGGGTGAGCCGTGGACGACGAGGTGGACCGGCGCTTCGCCGGGGCGTTTGCGGTACGTTGCCGACGCGCTCCGCAGCGGCACGCCTTCGGTCAGCATCTGCACCACCTTGCCCCGGAAGTTGGCATCGAGGCCCGTCACTTCTTCGATTTTGCGACCGATCCAGGCGTCTTCTACCCGCTCCCCAACGATCTGACGGAACGGATGGTTTTCGAAGGTGATGACGCCGAGGTTGTCGAGGTGCAGCACCCCCATCGGGCTTTGTTCGAGGAAGGTGCGGTAGAGCGCCTCGCTCTGGAGCAGCGCCGCTTCCACCGCGTGTTGCTTCGTCACATCGAAGACCAGCACCTGCAATTCGGTGATGCGCTTGCCCCGAGGCGGCAAGAGATGCAGATCGGCGAGACGGATCTCCTGGCGCGGTGTCAGGAACCGCACCGTGACAGCGGTTTTGCGCCCGCCTTTTGCCACGCGCAGCGCCTCGGTCAGCTTCCAGCGGTCTTCAGGGTGTACCACCTCTTCCCAGAACGGGCGATCGAGGATTTCGCTGGCGCTATATCCGGTGATGCGGGCCGCCTCGTCATCAGCTTCGAGCACAAATCCTTCCAGCGTCATCCGCATGAGCAGGACCGGCACCTTCTCGATGAGAGACTTAAACGTAGACGCCCGGGCCACCAGTTGACGGCGGTTGATGTGCCCCACAATGAGCCAGCCTCGGTCCGGCTTGAGCGAAACGCCCACCAGTGCCAGCCCGCCTTGTTGCACCGGCAGGGCATGGGCGGCCCCCCGGTCGACGGCATCCAACGCACTCAGCGCCTGGAGGGCACTCATCATGCTAGACGGGACCCGTTTGCCTTTTTTCCACTCCCAGCGCCGTTCGGCCACCTGATTGATGGTCCGCAACACCCCCAACGCATCCACTTCCGCCAGCGCCAACCCTTCGACATCCGGCAGGTGGGGCGACTGGCTGAGGCCGAACGAATCAATAATTTTCCACACCGATCGGATCATCGTGGGCGTTGATTTTGGGCAACGTTAAATAAGCAGTTGGCGCAATCCTTTTATTTCCCTCAAATACAACGCCAGTCTCACATTGGAGCCCTTTTTCCGTGGACTTTCTCAGCCCGTTCCCACCTCTTCTTGCTCCACCGTGTGTAATCGTTCCCGGGGGACCACGAGTAGCAGCCAAGCCAACCCGCAAAGAATTTGAACCCATGCAAAGACCCACACCGCCGTGCGAAGATCCAACCACCCCGCTTCTAATAACAACGCCGCCAACAGAATGGACACGGTTTCGGGCACCATCAGCAGCAGCCACTCTGTCGCAAAGACACGCCCCCGATAGCGGTCGGCGGTGCGCTTTTGTAGCAAGACCGAGGTGAGCACCCAGTTGGCTCCGCTGGCACCGTGGGCCATCACCACCAGCACAATCACCAGCAGCAGGCTATAGGTTGCCACGTTCCACGGCAACCAGGGAAGAAAAGAAACGATGCCATAACACACCCCGCTGACCATCACACAGGCGCCCATCACGGCAGGCCAGTGCCGCTCGTCCTCGAACACCGCCCGCGCCACAATCGGCCCGATGCCGGTGCCAATGCCCCGTGCCATAAACAGCAGCCCGATGCCCGCTGCCAGCGCCGTCTCGGTAAACCGGTCGCCCATCAGTGCCAGCGTAAACACCAGCGCCCCGCCACCCACGGCCCAACTGGCTTTCGAGAGGGCGATGCGCCCGATGGGGGGATGCGTGCGCAGGTGCTGCCAGCCATCGAGGATCTCGCGGTAGGCGGTTTTGAACAGGGGTTCGTCGCTGGCGGTGGTATCCTGCGGGATGGTGGCCCGGTAGATAAAAAAGCCCGACACAAGGTAGGTGCAGGCATCGAGCAAAAACACGGGCCGCACGCCCAGCCATGCCGTTGCAAACCCACCGAGGGCCGCCCCAATGGCGAGCATTGACGACCACGTCGCCGCCGAGAGGGCGTTGGCCGTCAATAGCTCATGCGGGGCAGTGATGTTGGGCAGCGAGGCACTTTTGGCCGGAATAAATACCGCGCCCACCACCACCTGCAACGTGATGAGCACATACAACCAGGGCAGTTCACTCGGCGTGTCGATGAACAGGAAACACAACACGATGAGCGCCCGCAGCACGTCTGACCCGATCATCAGCCAGCGGCGGTTGTAGCGATCCACCAGCACCCCGGCCAGCGGCGACGCCAGGGCCCAGGGCAACAGCTTAAAAATAAACACCCCCGCCAACGCCAGCGGCGACCCGGCCTCGCTGTTGTTTCCCGTAAGCTCGAACACCAGCGTATACAACGCAATGGTGTTGAACCAATCGCCGAGCAGCGACACCGTATTGCCCGCCCAAAGCCGCCGAAAGTTGACGTTGGTACGTACGAGCGCCAGATACCCAATGGAGCGAGGCGCAGAGGACGTCTTGGCAGGAGCTGACATGCAGACGGGAATCGGTACAAAAGCTGCATGCACGCGCAACAGCCTCAGATGTGTCGGACAGGTTAAGAATGTCTCGTTTCTTTTTCTTTTCTTCCCAGATTCAAGTAAATTCGGCTTTCTTTATCTTCTCCCCTGTTTCAATATCCATGTCTTCTTCTGTCTGCTGGCGGTCGTGTATTACCCCGGATGTCTCATCCGCTGCCGCCCATTCTCCCTACCTCATCGGGGTGCTTGAAGGCGAGGGGATTGGCCCCGACATCGTTCCTGCGTCCTTGCAGGTGCTGGAGGCCGTCGCTCAAATCACCGGAGATGTGTTCACCATCGAGCACGGCGGGGCGATTGGCCGCGATGCCGAACGGGTGCACGGCGTCCCGCTCTCTGAGGAAGTCGCCGCGTTTTGTGAAGGGGTTTTTGCACAGAACGGGGCCATTCTTGCGGGTGCAGGCGGCGGTCGGTTTGTGTATGACCTGCGGCGGCAGTTCGATATGTTTTGCAAGTTCAGCCCGCTCGTTTCCTCACGTACGCTTGCTGGGGCTGGTTGCCTGAAGCCCGAGCACCGGGAAGGCCTCGATCTCGTGATTGTGCGCGAAAACACCGGGGGCATTTATCAAGGCGCATGGACGTTGGATGAACCGACACCGGACGACCGCTCTGCTTCCCACTCCTTCGCCTACTCAGCCCAACAGGTTACCCGCATCCTGGAGGTAGCCGCCCGCCTCGCCCAACAACGCCGGGGCGAACTGGCCGTCATCCACAAAGAAGCGGGCCTGCCCTCGGTGAGCACGCTCTGGAAGCTATGCGGCGACCCTGTCGCCGACGCCTACGGCATTGCTGTGCGGTATGTAGACATCGACCTCGCGGCCTATCAACTTATCCAGCACCCCCGCTCGTTCGATGTGATTGTGACGCCCAACCTGTTCGGCGACATCATGAGTGATGTGGGTGCCGTGCTGGTGGGCTCGCGCGGACTCACCTTCTCGGGCAACTTCACGCCGGAAGGGCATGGCGTTTATCAAACCAACCACGGAGCGGCCTACGACCTCGTGGGCAAAGACGTGGGCAACCCGGTGGGACAAATCCTGTCGCTGGCGATGCTCCTGCGGGAAAGTTTTGGGCTTCTCTACGCTGCCTCCTTGATCGAAGCCGCCGTAGAACAGGTCTGGAAAGACGGATGGCGGACCGCTGACCTCGCCGAACCCAACTGCCAGACAATTGGCACCCGTCACCTGACCGACCTGATTACCGAAGCCGTGCCGAGGGTTCACCAACAGTTCCGCCCCCATGACCCCCTTGCTGCTACTGGTTGACCTCCAGCAGGATTACCTCGCTCATCCGCGCCTGGAAGCGCCAGCCCTTCTCGTCGCACGGGCCGCCGACGTGTTGCAAGGGTTTCGCGAGCGCGCCTGGCCTATTGTTCATGCCTGGACTACCGTCCGCCCCGCACCCGACCAGCGTATGCCCCACTGGAAAGTCGCTGATCGGTGGCATTGTGTAGAAGGCACACCGGGCCACCAGCCGCCCCCAGCACTGCGCCCCCTCTCCACCGAGCCCGTCGTACACAAAACCTTTTTCAGCGCCTTCGAAGATCCGGCCCTCGATCAGTTTCTTGCGACACATTCCATTGACACGGTGGTGCTGGCGGGCGTCCACCTGCATGCCTGCATTCGTGCTACGGCGCTAGACGCCTATGCCCGAGGCTTTGCGGTGCACATCGTGGCAGATGCGGTGGGCAGCTACGACCCTGTGCATGCGGCTATCACGCGTCACTATCTTGAAGACCGCACCGTCGTCTTTCAAACGGCAGAGGCACTGTTCCAGCACACACAACCCACCGCCGAGAACGCCGCACTGCTGCCTGCGGCCGTCATTAACCACCACCCTCGAACCGACACGGCGGCGGGCGTGGTGCGCCACGCCTCGCCCCGCCAGCCAGACACCGTATGGCACATCCCTCATGCCTCCGCATCCCGCATCGACGAGGCGGTGCAACACACCCGAACCGCACAAGCCGACTGGAAAAAAACCACGCCCGCTGAACGCCAACAGGTGCTGGAACAACTGGCCGGCCTGATCGAAACCAACGCCGACGCCCTGACTACCCACCTCGCCGACACCATCGGCAAACCCGTTCGGGCCGGGCAGGGCGAGGTGGCCGCCACGGCGGCGATGCTACGGGCCGTGGCGGCACGCACGCACCAGATCCCTGCCCCCCACCAACAGCCCGTGCGGCGGGTGCCGCTGGGTGTGGTCGCGCTGATCACGCCGTGGAACAACCCGCTGTACATCCCGCTGGGTAAGATGGCGCCGGCGCTGTTGTTTGGCAATGGCGTGGTCTGGAAACCCGCTCCGGCAGGTTATCCCACCGCCGTTCGGGTGATGGCGTTGCTAGCGCAGAGCGGGGTACCCACAGGCCTCATCAACCTGGTGGGCGGTGGCATTGCGGCGAGCCGCACCTTGATGACGCACCCCCATATCGACGCTGTTACGCTCACGGGCTCGGAGCAGGCCGGAGCCGCCGCACAGGTCCTCTGTGCCCAACAGCCCCGCCCCTTGCAGGCCGAACTGGGCGGCAACAACGCCGCTATCGTGTGGCGCGACGCCCACCTACCGGACGCTGCCCACGCCGTTGTTGCCGGTGCCTTCGGCATGGCCGGCCAACGCTGCACTGCCAACCGCCGCGTCATTGTGGATGCCTCTTGTTATGACGCCTTCATCCCCCTGCTGCGACACGAAATGCAAGCCCTCGTCTGGGGTGACCCGCTGGACCCCGCCACCGACGTCGGCCCGCTGATTCATGCTACCCAGCTTCGGCGCGTGGCGGCGTTCGTCGAGCAAGCCCGCTGCGATGGACATGCCGTGGTTTCCCTCCACCAACAACCGCTGGGTGATCAACCAGACGGGGCTTCGTATTATCCACCCACGCTTGTTTTGTGCGACGATGCCACCCACGACCTCGTTCAGAACGAAACGTTTGGCCCCGTGCTGGTGGTGCAACGCGCCGAGGACTGGGACCACGCCCTATCGCTGTGCAACGGGGTGCGCCAGGGTCTCGCCGCCGCTTTGTTTTCTTCTTCGGAGCCCCGCCAGCAACAGTTCCTTGACCGGGCACAGGCGGGCATCCTGAAGCTCAACCAGTCGACGGCAGGCGCCGCAGTAGATCGTCCGTTCGGGGGATGGAAAGCCACCGGGATTGGCCCGCCTGAGCATGGCGACAGCGACCTTGACTTTTACACCCGCATTCAGGCGGTTTATGCTTGACAATCGCTCTTTAATCTTCAACTTCGATGTTAAAAAAACGGATCGACACCCTGGTTAAACCCCTCGCGAACAAGCTGCAACAAGGCCCGATGGCCACGTTGGGCATCAACAAGACGATGCGGCTGGCCAAACGGTATAACCGCTGGCAATATGGCGACCACCACCGCCACCGCGAACAGCTTTTTCAGCAGCGGTTCGAGGAACTCCTCCAGAGCAACGGCGGCCTGCAACAACCCGCCCTCACCATGGAAGACGGCTGGGTGCTGGATACGTCGGGCACCCTCCCTTTTCTTGATGAACTCCTTGCCGAAGCGGAGCAGGTGATTGACGAACGGGGTGGCAAAAGCGACGCCGACGCCCGCTACCGGGCCTTCTTCCGCAACCTGATCTCCGTGCCCGACCTGTATGACTACCCGTCATTCCTGAACTTCGCGCTCTCGTCCGAGGTCTTGTCTACCGCCTCGCAATACCTCGGCTTTGTGCCCACCCTGTCGAAAACCCTGCCGCCGGGCGTCCGGTTTGTGGAATCGCACAAGGCACTCGACGCGCAGGCGCACCTGCCGCCCCGCGACAGCCAGCTTTTCCACATCGACCCGTACGACACGCCGATGGTGTATGTGATTGTGCTGCTCAAAGACGTCACGCCGAAATGCGGCCCCTTCACCTGGCTTTCGGCTTCGGTGTCGCAGCGGGCCAAGGCACAGTTGAACTACCACACCAAAGGACGCCCCTACCGACTCAGCGATGAGGAAATCTACAGCGTGGTGGACCCCGAGGAAACGCAGGTGCTGGCGTATCCGCGCGGAACGGTGCTGTTCATCGATCCGAGCCAGTGTTTCCACTACGGCAGCCGCGACGCCGTCCAGCCACGGTACCAGATGATGTATGGCTTTGTCTCGCCTTGCCGCGCCGACTTCAGCGAGACCATCATGGAAACGGCTCCCTTTCCCCAAAACGACACCGATTCAGCGCTGCGGCGGTTGGTACTCGACAAAACCTACACGATCTGACCACGGGTTTTCATGTCCTGGGCTTCTGCCTCCTTTCTGACGATACCTGACCGGTTTGCCCACCTCGTGGCTGCGCATCCGGACCGGATGGCGGTGCAAACGGACACGCACCATCTGACCTATGCCGCCCTCGACGCCCTGTCCAACCGCTTTGCCCACGCCATTGCCGCCCACGCCGACCCGTCGTCTCTGCCTGTCGCGGTATGGATGCGCCCAGATGCCCCGCTTGTTGCAGCCATCCTCGGTATTTTGAAAACGGGGCGGCCCTATGTGTACCTCGATGCCCGGTACCCACCGGCCCGCTCCGAAGCCTTGCTGACCGATACCGGAGCGACCGTCCTCATCCGCGACGAGGAAAAGGCAACCGCTGGGCTTGCCTATGCAGGTGCTGTGGTAGATGCGGACCGACTCCCGGCGGCCGAGGCGTTTCGCCCGACCTCCCTCGCCCCTACCGATATAGCCGCCCTGTTTTACACCTCGGGCTCTACGGGACATCCCAAAGGCGTGCTCCGCAGCCACCAGACCATCTTGCACGCCACCCAACACTGGACCACCACGCTGCATCTCACCTGCGAAGATCGCCTTTCTTTGCTCAGTTCGCTCAGCTTTGGCGCGTCGTGTTTCAGCACCTTTGGGGCGCTGCTTAATGGGGCCTGTCTGTTTCCGTTTGATACCCAACAACTCGCCAATCTGCCCACCTGGCTGGACGAACAGGGCATCACCGGCTTTCATGCAGTGCCCACGGTCTTCCGTTATCTGGCGCAGCAGCTACCCAACGGAGATAACCTGCCTGCCCTGCGTTTTGTGCGGCTCGGCGGCGAGGCGGTGTATCCCGACGATGTGGCGCTTTTTCGCAGCCGCTTTGCGCCATCGTGTAGGCTCGTAAATAGCTTCAGCATGACCGAGGCCGGAGGCTGCATTTCGTATTTTGTGATCTCCCATGACACGCCGCTCTCCGGCGCTCGGATTCCGATCGGGCAGCCTTGCACCGGCAAAGAAATTGTCCTGGTTGACGAAGCAAACAACCCCGTGCCCGATGGCGAAGTGGGGGAGATCACTGTCCGTGGTCACCATCTGGGCGCAGGCTACTGGAACGCCCCTGAACAAACGGCCCGCCGCTTTGAACCCCTTGCCGATGGGCAGACGCGCCTGCGCACCGGCGAGCGCGGACGCGTTCGACCGGATGGCCTCCTGGAACACCGGGGACGGAACGATCATCTGGTTAAGGTGCGGGGCTTCCGCGTCGAACTAGGCGACATCGAGGCGGTCCTGGTGACCCACCCGGAGGTGCAGGACGTAGCCGTGGTGGTCCCGCATCAGGCACCAGATCAACTCGTGGCGTACGTCACCTCCACCTCGCCCCACGTGTCTCCGCGCGCCCTTCGTGCGCATGCCCAAAAACGGCTTCCCAACTACATGGTACCGGTGGTTATCCAACAAGCCGAGCTGCCCCGCACGGCGAACGGCAAGCTTGACCGGAAGGCGCTTGCTGCGCAACCCGCGGTGCGTGCATCGACCCGCCACGAACCTCCACAGACCGACACTGAGCGTCATCTGGCAGCCCTTTTGGAAGAAATCTTGGGCATCCAGCCCATCGGACGGAACGATCATTTTTACGATGACCTGGGCGGTCATTCCGTCCACGTCGCCCGCCTGGTGGTGCGCCTTGAACAATGGCGGGGCAAGCCGTTCTCCATGCTCACCTTCTTCAAAGCACCGACGGTGGCCCTGCTGGCGCAAAGCCTGGACCATACCCCGACAACCACACCGCCCCTTGTGCCCCTGCAAACGGAAGGAACCAACCCTCCGCTTTTCCTGATTCACCCGATGGGGGGCCACCTGCATGAATTGTACCTCTTGACCTCCTACCTGCCACCGACGCGCCCGATTTGGGGGTTCGAAGCCATCGGGCTATCCCGTGCGCGGCCGCAACAGTCCATCCGGCGGATGGCGCGGCGGTACCTGAAGGCGATGCTGTCGGTGCAAGCCACCGGGCCGTGGTACCTCGGCGGCTACTCGTTTGGCGGGCTGGTGGCGTATGAAATGGCCCTGCAGTTGCAACGCCAGGGAAAGGACGTGGAGCTTGTCCTGCTGCTCGACACCCGCCTTCCGCGTCCGCTGCGCACGGTTGTTGAACCTGTTGTGTCCCGGAAGCCACTTGCACGTATTCGCCAGTTGCGGCGGTGGGCGGGACGGTGGTACCGTCGGATGACCCTACGCCTCTACCCCTCCCGCGACCGCTTTCGCGCCGTCAAGACCACCAACCGGCGCATCGCCAACCGCTACCACGTGCGCCCCAGCACGTTGCCGGTGGTGCTGTTCCATTCGGGCTCGCTGAAATCGGCGCATTTGGTAGAGGACTGGCGCGCAGCCATTGGACCGCATGTACAAGCCATCCTTGCCGCCGGTGACCACGAGACAATGCTCGCCGAACCGCACGTCAAAGCCCTTGCCACGCAAATCGATGACGTCCTCAGCAATGTGCAGGCCGCCGTGTTGCAAGATCAGGAACGGGCCGCCACCCGCTCATGACAGCTCTTGCACACCTGATCGGTGGCGAAGTGCTCGCGTGAGGGGAAATAGTTACCGCACAGGGTACACCGCAGATTGATGGCCTGCCCCGACGCCGAAGCGGGCTTTTGGAAGAGAAATAACCGAATGCCAATCCCAACAGCCAGCACCAGCAAGAGTATCCAAAACGTCATGGCAATGCCCTTATTAAGCCTCTGGTGATGACTTCTCCTCCGACTCAGTTTCGTCGGCGGGGGCCTCGGGCCGGAGTAGCGGGAACAGGATCACGTCGCGGATAGAAGTCTGGTTGATCATCAGCATCGCCAGGCGGTCGATGCCGATGCCGATGCCTGCCGTGGGCGGCATCCCGTATTCCAGCGCCCGCAGGTAATCCTCGTCGATGGTGTTCAGCGCCTCGTCGTCGCCTGCTTGGGCCAAGGCGACCTGCGCCTCAAAACGCCCGCGTTGGTCCAGCGGGTCGTTCAGTTCGCTAAAGGCGTTGCAAACTTCCTTTCCGTTGCAGATGACCTCGAAGCGCTCCACCAACCCGTCTACCTCGCGGTGCCGCTTGGCGAGCGGACTGAGCGCCACCGGGTAGTCGATGATAAACGTCGGCTGGATGAGGTGCGGCTCCACAAACTCGCCGAAGATTTCGTCCAGCAGCTTGCCTTCGCCCATCGTGTCATCTACGTGAACGTGCAGCTTCCGCGCCACGTCGGCGATTTCTTCGCGGCTTTTGCCCAGCAACTGGTGCCCCGTTTTCTCGGCGATGGCGTCGAAGAACGGCAGGCGTCGCCACGGGCTGGCGAACGAGATGGTGTAATCGCCTACCTGCACCTCGGGCGTGCCGTGTAGTTCGGTGGCCACCTTGGCAATAAGCGCCTCGGTGAAGTCCATCATCCAGTGGTAGTCCTTGTACGCGACGTAGAACTCCAGCATGGTGAACTCGGGGTTGTGGAACCGGCTCAGCCCTTCGTTGCGGAAGTCCTTCGAGATCTCGTACACGCCATCGAAGCCGCCCACGATGAGCCGCTTCAGGTACAACTCGTCGGCGATGCGCAGGTACAGCGGCATGTCGAGCGCGTTGTGGTGGGTGATAAACGGACGCGCCGCCGCGCCACCGTAGAGCGGCTGCAACACCGGCGTCTCCACCTCCAGGATGTTGTGGTCGTCGAGGAACCGCCGGATCGTCGAGATCATCTTCGCACGCTGCCGGAAGACATGCCTCACCTCGGGGTTGATGGTCAGATCGACGTAGCGCTGGCGGTACCGAAATTCTTTGTCGGTGACTTCGTTGTAGCTCTTGCCCTCGGCTTCTTTGACGACGGGCAGCGGCCGCAGCGCCTTCGACAGCAGTTCGAGCCGTTCGGCGTGCAGCGTCACCTCGCCCATGCGGGTCTTGAAGATGAAGCCTTCGACGCCCACGATGTCGCCGATGTCGAGCAGGCGCTTGAAGACTTCGTTGTAGAACCCGTCCGGCAGGTCGTCGCGGCGGGCGTAGACTTGCAGCTTGCCGCTGCTGTCGTGCAGGTCAAAAAAGGCCGCTTTGCCCATCACCCGCTTTGTCATGATCCGCCCCGCCAGCGACACGCGGTAGACTTCCTTGCCGTCTTCGCCCGGCACGCCGTGTTTTTCTTCGTCGTAGCCTGCCAGCACATCGGCGGCGTGGGCGGTGACGTTCCAGGTGTAGGGATAGGGATTGATGCCGCGTTCTACGAGTGCCGCATGGGCCTCGTGGCGAACCTGTTCTTGTTCAGACAGCGGATGCATGAATACGCGCAAACGGTTGGTGATTCGGAAGCCTGCAAGTTAATCAAAAGTCATCGCCGAACGGAGCACGGGCTTCGGAAAATGGACGAAGAATGGGTGATGGGGTATAGGGGTTTGGGAATAGACTGCCGCAACCACCGAACAAGTGCTTGTTCCTTTAGCAACCTTATGCTATTTTGATCTGCGTGATATACGGCACTCTGACAATTTTTGACACGTCATATTGATAGATAATCATAGGTTAGGCACCAGTGCGTCTTAGATAACACCTCTTACAAATCCTTCTCGTAAATGGCTACAGCAAAATACTATTTGGGCAGAGTATTGAAGCTTGGAAACCTAACGCATGAAGGTATGATCAAGGCAATTCAGGACCCTGCCACAATTCAAAGAGGAAATTACCTATTCACATTCACTGACATCAGCTATGTCAAAGGAGTTGCTGACTACGATTTCGTTTTTGCTAAGCTGGCGAAGTTTGCTCCTGAAGGAGAAATAGAAGTTGTCGAACCAGAAAAGCATGTAGCTACAGCAGTAGATGCTCCCAATCTCCTGTATGCATCAAGTCCCTTCGTTTATATCCCAGAGTATTCAGGGATAGCATACCAGCATATTTGGAATAAACTACCAAGTGAGCAATTCGAGAAAGCCTTTGCTGGTCTCATCGAAGAGAAATATGAAGGGTTCTTTGTCGAAGCCAAGGTAGAGCCTATTGCTGACCTTCAAACATTCATTCAACGTGTTTCCACGCTTGAAGTCGTCTACAAGATGGACGCTAGGGTACATCCTCCGAATCCACTTTTTGGTGCTGCTTGGAGATCACTGCGCAGCTACATACAACGGCGGAAACTTGGAGAGATACAAATGAAGGAAGAAGCAGAAACTGACGCAGGAATCGCTACAAACCTTCCTCGAATTGCCGACTTGGTACTGAAGCAGCCTAAAGTTGATGAAAGTGAAATACAGCGCCTACTTGAACCTTTCGAGAGCGGAATCGGGGATGCAGCAGTATTAATGGCAGCTGACGGATATGGGCGAGCCAAAGTCGAAGGAAGGAGAAATGAACAACGTATCGTTGTGCGCACCAAAGAAAACCAAATCGCCTTTGATTTTGACAGGGATCCTGATCCTGTCGAACTCGCATCTGAGGCAATAAAAATTCTAAAACGCATCAACGACGACCGTTACCTGGATCATCCATGAAGCGATTTGCTGACTGGCTTAGAATCATTTTCTGGTCTCCAGAATTTGCCAGCATACTTATTGTTGCAGGTGTAACCTACAAATGGCCACAGCTATTGCATCGGATTGGGAAGTATTTCATCGTTGACGAATTAGGCATAGAGACATCCATTTTGAGCTTACCAATAATCCTAACCGTGGCCACTTACAAAATGGGACGTGATTTACTCAACCCTGAAGATAAGCGAGAGATTCTGACTGAATGGCCAGAGTATTGGCTCTTGAAAAACCGAGTACGTGCTGCTCTCGCTTTCTCGGCAGGGTCATGTGTGGGTTTTATTGTGGGATGGTTTTTGATCCAAGAAGGCGAGGTGGAAATTGGAGCAGCCACCAGTATGGCCTCCATATTGGTGGGAGCGTTTTCTTTGGTTACAGTTGCTATGGCAAAAATTGATGGAAGAGATGTGCTTGACGGAATGTGAGGATGGTGCATAACAACCGGTCTCACACATCGATCAACCACACTTACCCCATCACCCCCAATCTCAACCCCTCACACACCCAACTACCCACTTTCAATCGCGGCTTCGTCCAGCACAAACCGGGGCGTGGCGTGCTTATGAGCGCGTAACTGCGCGAATGGCCAACACATGGGGCGCAATTCAATCGTAGGGCAGCGCAAGGCAAACCGCACCTCTCAAAGCCTCAGGAACCCTTGCGCAAAAACATCATTCTGTACAGCAACCCTGTACTACACGGAATGAGCATGGCAATCGACGTAACCTACACCCAAGCCCGCGCCAACCTCGCCAAACTTTGGGATGAGGCCCTCAGTAACCGCGAGCCGATCATTATTCACCGGCGCGGCAAAGAAGACATGGCGATGATTCCCGCCGATGAACTCGCAGGACTTATGGAGACAGCCCACCTGTTACGCTCTCCCCGCAACGCCGAGCGCCTACTCGTGGCCCTTGCACGTTCCAGACAAGGAGAAGGCCAACCTCAAAGCCTCGATGACTTAAAAGAGAGCATAGGCTTTGGCGAAAAGTAAAAAGTCAAAACCTGAATGGAAGGCCGTTTTTCAGCCGGAGTTCCGAGAGGACCTGCGCTATTGGGTCAAGGTAGACCGGAAGGTGGCTTTGCGCGCGTTCGACATAATAGAAGCAATCCTGCGAGACCCGTTCAAGGGCATCGGTAAACCAGAGCCTTTGAAATACCTTGGGGCAGGGGTGTGGTCACGAAGGCTGACACAAGAGCATCGGGTCGTGTATGTAGTCAAGCAAAGACGGATTGATTTTCTTCAGGCGCGATACCACTACTGAGGCCAACGCTTCACCTGTACTTCAACTCGTCACTCACTTTCAATCCCGGCGGCGTCCAGCACAAAGCGGGGCGTGGCGGGTTCGTCTGCGAAGAAGTCGCCGCGGCGTCCGGCAGTAAGCGCCCAGCGGTGGAGCCAGGAGATGCCAGCCGGTCCGGCATAGGTGTCCGGCATCGCATAGGCCGGATCGGTGAGGGCGTCTTCGAGGGTGATGAACCGGTAGCCTCGCTTGCGCATCATCGCCACGAGTGCATCGAAAGTATCGGCGTTGAGGCGGTTGGCGTGGAGAAGCAGCGTGTGTTTCATCGTGCGCCCCAGGAAGTCCTGCTCCTGCTGCTCAAAATAGGCGAATTTGGCGTCCATGTACGGAATGTATGCCTCGGCGATGCGCGCCATCTGGGCGGTGTCGCCGCGCTGGGCGGCGCGTTCGTAGGCGCTGGCAAAGATCCACTCGGAGTTGTCGATGGACACCGGCGCAACTTCGTAGCCATGCGCCCCGAGGAAGGCATGCAGGCTGTCGCGCTTGCCCAGCGTCTCGCCGGTGCGCAGGTACGGATGGCGGAAGTAGCGCACGGTCTGCCCAGCGTCTTCCATGAGTTGCCGCGTCACCTGTTCGCCGCGCAGGATGCCTTGCTGATACGTCGCGAGCGGCGTCCGGTGTAGGTTGGCGTGGGCATACTGGTGGTTGCCCAGTTCCAGCCCCGCGTCGATCCACTGCTGCAACAGCGCCACGCGCTCCGGTACCAACTCGCCGTCGGCGTACAACTTGCCCTCGTTCACAAACCCGATGGCGGGCACCTCGTGGCGCACCACCGCCGCCACCAGCTTTTCCGTGATCCACCCGTGCGCCTCGGGTGCGCCGTTGACGGGCAAGTCGTCAATCGTAATCGCCACCTGCCGATCGATGGGCGTCGTGGTGGCGGTCTGTGCGTGTACGGTCGTCACCGCCACCAGGCAAGCAAACAGCAGGATACAAAGGTTGGTCATGTTTTTCAGGTCTATCAATTTGGCAAGGCTTTTCGATTCGTGCTGCGGCGCTTCCGGGCACGACGCGCCACGGCGCGTCGCCACAGGTGCCACGGCACATCGCAACAGATACATCATCAACAAACAAATACCCCCATTCCCTACTCACTATTCCCTATTTTCAACAACCCTCTCTTCCCCAAAACCCCTTCCCCCTTCCCTCAAAACCCCTGCTGGGCGGTAAGATACGTATACCGCTCCTCCGAGCGCCCCGTTTTTATCCGCAGCGTCTCGTTGTTTTGCAGCGTGGGATCGCGCTTGGGTGGGTTTTCAGGGTCTTCGATGATCGGCAGGCCGCTAATGAACATGTCCTCGTTGAGTTCGCCAATGGGGAGTTTGACGAAGTAGCTTTTCGGCGCGGCGACGAAGCGCATGCCCTCCACGCGGCGGCTCTCGGGCAGGTACGGCACCAGCCAGCGGTTCGCCCACGCGGTGGGGAGCGGGTACCATGAGGGCTGGCGGCGCGTCACGCCGCTGCGCTGCACGCGCTGGTGGTTGATGCCACTGCCCGCAGCAAAACGCGGCTTGCGAATGATGCCAATGAGGTACCACAGCAGCACCAGCAACACCAACGCACATACCAAAAGCAGGCCCCACTTCGCCCAGAACCCGATGTCGTGGATGGTGAACGAGAGCGTCTGGCGGGCCGGTGTTTCGCGGGCATCTTTCGTGCGCGCTTCCACCGTTACCTCGAAGGTGCCCGTCGGCGTGAGTTGCCACAGCGGGCGGCTCCGGCGGGGCTTGAGCGTCCAGCCGGTTGCATCGCGTTCCACGTTTAGGTTGAGGCCATCGTCGTCCACCACGTCCAGCGACCACTGCTCAAAATCGTGCGGCATGACGGGTTGTCCATCGGCGGTGGGCGTAAGCGTGAGCGGAGCGGTATCAGGGACCTTGTCGAGGTCGGCTTCCCACGACGGCGGGGTGCTCAGATCGAGCGCACGCGGCGGGGCGCAGAAGACGCCCCGCACGGTGTAGACGCTCGACAGGTAGTTGAAATAACCGGGATACACAGCAGACACCGACGCCGTCGTGGCGCTGTCGGGCACGGCGAGCAGCCGCTCGAAGCGCGTGCGCGAGGGATGCAGTGTCATCGCCTGCTCCTGGGCGCTGAGGCGCAGCCGCACGTCGAGGTCGTTGGGACGCTGGATCTGCTGCGTCAGCGTGTCGCCTTCGGGGCTGATCAGGGCGGCTTCGATGCGAAATGAACTGCCCCGGCACGGCTCCACCAACCCGCCCTGCACGGCAATCGGAATCCCTTCAGCATCCACAAAGCGCACGGCGAGGCGGGCGGCGACTTCGGGCAGCACGTCCAGTTCGTTCGTCGCGACGTTGCGGTCCAGCCGCACGTCGATGGTACCGGCGGGGATGGTGCGCCCTTCGGCGGTGCGCGACAGGTGGGTGAGGCGTCCGTACAGATCCAGAATGCTCGGCTCCGGGAAGGCGGCGTCCAGCACACTCGGCGCACGCAGCCCTTGTCCGTCTACCGACGCCGACGTAAACCCGACCAGCGGCTCTGGCTGCGGGTCTTGCTGCAACAGCGTCAGCCGACGCAGCGGCAATTCGGTTTCCACCCGCACGCGGTCGCCCTGCACGACGATGCGCGGTCCCTGCCCAAACGTGCGCGCCGTGATGTCGGCGGCGATGCGCTGCATCTGGGCGATGATGTCTTGCGGCCCCAGGGCGCGGTAGATGCTGGCCTGCGCCTCCTCGCGCCACACCGCCACGGCAGGCTGATCGGCAAAGCCCTGCACCTCCGCGTCGTTCTCGCCGATGAGCAGGAACAGGACGCGCGCGCCCGTGCGCTCCATAAACGTCCGCACGCGGGGCTGGATAAAATCGACGGGCGGGGCGTCGTTGAACTCGCCGTCGGTGATGATGAGCATCCAGTTGTCGGTGCCCCCGCTGGCTTCCAGCGCCTGCATCGCCGTGGCGACGGAGCCGTACGGCGTCGGCGAGCCGTCGACGGGCATCGGAAGCTGCCGCATCGAGTCGATGGCGGCGGCCTGCTGCGCCAGCATCATCGCTTCCGCCTGCGCCGCCGTGCTCATCTGCACCACAAAAAGCTGGTCTTCTTCGGACAGCATCCCCGTGAGCATCTGGAGGGCATAGTTGGCATACACCCACCGCCGCCCGACGGCCTCGTTGCCACTCAGCATACTGCCCGAGTCGTCATACACCACCGCCACGGTCCGGTGCTGCGCCGATGCCGGGAGCGCGGCGTACAGCCCACCCAGGAGCAGCAGCCAGGCATAAAAAAACGAGCGGGGTGACATGGGCACAGGATCGGTTGCGGTTCGCCGTTGAATATCGGAGGCGCAACGGATTTTAGCGAATGGCAGAGCGGATTTGTGTCGAGATCATCGCTGCGGCATGTTCATCATGAAGAAACAGGACTGCCACGGGGAATACCCGTTTTAATCCGCTAACCTCGCAAACTCATACACGAGGCCAGGGCCTCCGCCTCCTGCCCCAACGGGCATCACGATAAAAAACATCACGCCGGATGTAGAACGATACACACTCAGGTTGCCCTCCCCCGTCACTCCCACGGCAAACCCGTCTTTCACGAAGAACCAGAAAACAACGGACTTCGTCGTGCTAAAGGCTGTTCGGGTTTTAAGTTCAAGTATGGTGTCGCGGTCTTGCACAGGATAGGAACGGGTATCAACAACCAGCCCATCCACTTCGCGCGCGAGGTGCAGCCGATCCTCGACCACGTTGAGCAAGATGACATCGTTGGAGCCTGAGTATTCCTTTGTCAAAAGCGTCCACAGCCATTCGGTGTCGGGCACCGACTCTTCATCGAGATAGCCCTCCGGAAGGGTATTGATGTTTTTGTACCGCCCCTCGACCAGCTTTACCGGATGTAGCGTGTCGCCCCATTGACGCAGGTACTTGGCATGGTGTGGTGAACACGCCGCGCACAGAAACAAGCTGGCAAGAATCAGCCATCGGGGGAACACCAAGCGTGTCGACATGAGCAAGAAATAGGTTGTGGTTCGCCGTTGAATATCGGAGGCACAACGGATTTTAGCGAATGACGGCGTGAAATTGTGATCGTATGGCCAATTTCGTGCTTCGCGCGTGCCGTTGACTTACGTTTGGTCGGTGCGTATGCTGCAGTGTCGCATGCCGTGTGAACCTGTTTGAGCAGTTTGGGGACCTGAGATACGGAAGGCAAAACTTGTGGGACTTAGTCGTCACAATGACGTGTTTTCGCGACCCATTTTTTGCTTAACCTGATTAAAGAAACCACTTACACGATGTCGGCACCGCGTGTTATGCGTCACCCTGACGGTTTTTAACACATCAGGTTGCTAGATAAGCATAGGTTAGGCGTACAAATTGGACTTGGAAGATGTCAAAACCGAGAGCTTTTGTTCTTATGCCATTTGATGCCAGTTTCGATGAGATCTACAATCTCTTCATTGCAGATGCACTTGTCGAAGCTGGATATGAAGTATTCCGAGCAGACGATATTCAGAACCAGAGAAGCATCTTAAAAGATATAATAGAACCAATTTTCACTTTTGATCTAGTAGTTGCTGATCTGACTACCAATAACCCAAATGTCTTTTATGAGCTCGGGATTGCCCATGCACTCGGAAAGAAAGTGGTCCTTCTGACTCAAGACGTAAATGATCTCCCCTTCGATCTACGTTCATATAGAGTGGTAGCCTATAGTACACATTTTGCGCTGATGAGGCAGGCTAAGGATGAGTTGACACAATTAGCAATTGGTGCAAAAGACAACTCTATTCTTTTTGGAAGTCCCGTATCCGATTATCTGAGCTTATCTGGGAAGACACCTCTTTTTCCCACGAGAATACACGAAGTATCTTTGTCAGATTCTGAGGAAAAAGGTTTTCTTGATTACTTGGCAGACTTTGAGGAAGCAACAGCAGAGATGACAGAAATCGTTGCAGGAATCGCGACTAATCTCAGTGATATCAATAAGAAGACTCGTAAAACATCTTCAGATATCGAAAGTGCCAAGGCTAATCCTTCGTCAGGGACATTGACTCATATTCGTCGACTTGCTCGTAAACTTGCCAAAGATTTAGATGTCTTCAACATCAAGCTCAACAAAGCAAATATCAGTTATCAGGGCACTCTCTCAAGAATCGAAGATGGTCTTGAGTTTATGATAACCCATCATGAATCTGTGACTGATAAGGATCAAGATGATCTGCGGGCTTTCTTGAATACTCTATCCAATGCTGAGATTACTATGCAAGAAGCAAGAGATACCTTTTCAGACCTAGGTGGAACAATTGTTGGTATTGAAGGAACCGAAAGATTCTTGACACGCTCTGCACGTGAAGGTCGAGATCAAATTAGACAGCTCGTAGATAACATTGATCAAACTCTGGCAATATTCGAGCGCGCTAGACTGATGGGAAGAGGTAAAATTGAATAGAGTGGGTACGCCTAACCACCGCTTCAGCCGACAATGGGCGTGTCGGTCTTGCCTGATACATCCATTGCGTCCACATTACTTCGAGTAATTGCTTTGCCGTTTGCCCATTGCGGCTGATCGCTACCGTTGTGCAGCCACGCGACGTCCCGATGAGGGTTGCGGATAGGCTCTTAGTAGGCTCCTCTGAGTAAGTCCTTAAAAGCCAGTCCAAAAATCAAGTAACCGGTATTCCCCCCAATGGTGCCTTCGTTTTGTCCCCAAAGGAAGGGCCAGTCATCGTAATTCTCGAAGTGGTCGGGTTGCCTGAACAAGAGACCAGGAGCGACATTGCCCGGTATGAACGAGAAATCAGCCCTGTTATTTCCATAAAACACTTCCTTCGGGCGAGCGGCACCCACCGTAGCCACTAGCGAATAATTGTGATAGGGATGGTTTCCAAACAGCCAATCGGTGGTCTTGAACGCATGTTTGGCGTCAATAAGGTCCGGGAAATGCGCATGGGCAAGCGTGATGTTCGTGCCAAAGTTAACAATCGTTCCGGCCCCTGCCCAGTTACCCAGACCGATGGGTACGCCATAGGGATTATCCTTTTCAAGCTCGTCGATATACGCTTTATACTGCACCACATACGGGCGGAGTTTTTCCTTGAAGGATGCGTCCATATGAGGTATGCCTTGCAGCCCAACCGAAATAACGAAGGTGACGTTGCGGTCTAGAATAGGCCACAACAATTCCTGGTACGTATCGGCGTATTGCTGCTCCCCGGTGGAGATATACAGCTGGAGATTGGTCGACAAATCCCCCACGCGCCTCCACCATTGCCCGCCGGATTCATCCTGCGGCTGATTGGCAAGTAGTTCTGTCGCCTCTTCCAGTAGCTTCTTCGACTGATACAACGCCCGTTCAGCAAGATCGTCGTTGTATCCCCTCAACGCCCGGCTTACTGCGGCAAACATGGCGGCAGCCCGGAGGTCGCGACCCGCATTGCGGCTTGTGAACGCCCACATATCATCCTTGACTCCGCTCGACCGCCCGTCAGGAGCCACTTCGTAAGGGCTGAGGTCCGGATTATAAGGAAGGCCGTCTGTCAGTGAAGCGGCGTCACCAAGGTGATGGTAGTTGTAGAGCACCGAGTTGGAGAGTGTATGGGCCATATGGCCAATGATCTCCGCCTGCGCTACCAGTTGCAGGGTTCCATGCTCTATGAACTGCAATATATCTGGCTTTCCATCCGGGCGATGAAGCTCCACATAACGTTGTTCTTGATCGACAAACGTTTGATCGCGCAAGGGTTCAAAAGACTCCCATGCCCGGACGAAATTTTGCACCACGCTGATGTTTGATCCGGTCTCGATATCAAAGTCTCCAGCGTCAAAAAAGCCGCCTACGTTTAATCCGGGGATCAATTCTAGCGCTTCATACTCCGTATCGGTTGTTGGGCCCTGCCAGTGAAGGTCGAAATGATCCGTGTTTGGCGGAGCCTGAAGATAGCCCTCTTTAAACGGCTCGCCATGCCAGACCCTGTACCCTTCCCTCACAAACATGTGATTCATATGGATTGGAATCCATATATCGCTGGTGGCGTCGGTGATACCGTCATAGACATCATGGTTTATAATAAAGTTATTCGTCCTGTTATCGCCATACTGTATGTAGTATATGCCAGGAGCCTCAACGGAGGTAAAATCAAACTTGGCGTAATGATACTTATAATAATCACCCCAGGGCACGACATCCCCACTGAATACCTCGGCCGTTGTACCGTCGTCGTTCACACGGTACAAGGATGCTTTTTCAAGCGGCACATCATGCTTGTCAAGTTCGATAACAGATACTTTGGGCTGCGCTGGCAGATAGCCCACCTGAGAGAAGCCTATATTCGGCGCTCGAATCCAGTCGTTGATAGCATTTGGCTCCACGGTCCAACTCAACACCTTACCTGTTTTTCCTGCCGGAAGGACGGTGCGAACTACATACCAGCCGTTTTGGGCCAATACACGACCGTCGAAAAGCATGAGATCACCCTCAGCCGAGGTGATCTTCACCATGCGTTCGGGATCCTCAGGCGCCAGTATTAGACTACGACCGGTCTCGAGAGGAAGCGGATCTATAAAGCTGTCCGTTCCCCTGTCGTCGTAGGTCCTGTACCCTTTGAACTGTTTCAGTTTCTCGGCATTAGGTCTCGTTCTAGTTTGACCGACCACATAGCGCGGCAATCGATTGATACGCCCGTCCATCAAATAGGTCTTTGCCCAATATTGCGAGGGAAGAAACTCAAGATTAAACCCCGCGTCGCCTTCAAGCTCAGCGGGAACGGGCTCGTCCAGGTAAACGGATATCTCCACACTGCTCCCCTTGGCCGTAACAACCACGCGCGAATCAAAATCGTACTCCTCATATCTAAGCGTAGACTCAATGGTGTCCGAATCACGGTCTACTGTTCGAGAGGGGATGCTAGGAACCAGGTCCCATTGCTCGGGCGTATTGGAAAGCCGCACCGCACCCCCCTGTGCCGTTCTGACACCATGGTGAATCAATTCTATACCAGCGTTCTTTTCATCATTGAAACCTCCGGTAAACTGATTATTGTACACAAGGACATTGACACCCCGCGCCTCGAAATACTCAAGATCATTTAGGGTCAAGTCCTGGCACCAACCAATGTTGGACGCCGCTAGCAATAGCACTACCAATGACAGGAATACTCTGATCATGTGCATACGGATTTCCTTTTTTTCGGGTGGCCCGTGTTCAAGGTAATTCATCGGCATGGCACTCGCGCGGCTGTGATGTCGACAAATATTGAAGATGGATCAAATAGTGCGGAAGAGATCCACACAATACTTGATAGTTTTGTACAGGCGTAAATGAGAAAGGAGTGAGGTGCAGCAATGCTGCATCGGGATTAGATGGGACCGCAGTACTCGAGCACGACGGATGTGAAGCCTATGTTCGAGCTGCAGAAGGCTGTTAGTTCAAGGCGCAAAGTCTCGGAAACTGTCTGGTATGTCGATTTGGGGCTGCGCCGGTCGCTTTTCCGCCCATCGCCCCTATCATTGACTTACGTTTGGTCGGTGCGTATGCTGTAGGATTGTCTTGTATCCATGTATCTATAGCCGTTATGTGGTGGACGAATGATGATCAGCAAACTACGGAGAAGCAGCATGAAGGAATCAAAAGTTATCCTCTTGCTGATGGCTGTCCTACTCGCCTTTCCGATTGACTCGCGGGCCCAGCAGGATAGCACGTTTAGCATGACAGCCCTCGGACCTGAAGCCTTTGAGGTTATGCGTCACTTCTTCGCATACGACCCGGGCGTTCCCCTGGAGGCCCGCGTGATTGACCGGATTGAAGAAGCCGAATACGTTCGGGAAAAGATCGTTTTTCGTGGTATCCGGAATAGCCGTGTCCCTGGTTATTTAGCCCTCCCCTCCCACGGGACAGCCCCTTATCCCTGTGTGCTCCTCTTGCATGGCATTGGCAGTTCAAAAGATGATTGGTGGGAAGAGGATAGTTTTGCATCAGGGGGCCAACTCACGCAGAGCCTCCTTGCGTCAGGCGTTGCGGTACTGGCCCTCGACGCGGAATATCATGGGGAACGCCTGATGAATAATGATTTCGAATCGTCGATGGTTTTCACCTTCCAGAAAGGGTGGATACAACGGGCCAGAGACATGACTGTGCAATCCACCATTGAGTATCGACGGGCCATCGATTACCTGGACACCCGAACCGAAATTGACACCTCCAGCATCGGGGTAATCGGCTATAGTATGGGGGGCATGATGACCTTTCATTTGACGGCTGTTGACCCCCGCATCAAAGCGGCCGTAGCCAGCGTAACGCCAATTCTAAAAGAACCCTATTCGGCGCTCGCCGTCCATAATTTTGCTTCCGCCATCCACCGCCCCGCGTTTCTTATGTTGATGGGCCGAGAGGACGAACAGAACTACACTCCAGAAGAAGCGCAACAACTGTATACGTTGGTCAACAGCGACGCGAAAGAACTCGTGTTCTATGAAAGCGGGCATCAACTACCGACATCGTGGACCCGTACTGCCACCGAGTGGATTGTGGAGCATTTGAGATAGTCATTCGCCTGTCCCCAAGCGGGAATAAGTGCTTTGGCGGGTTCGTTGCGCCCGGCTTGATGATTCGATAGCTTTTGGAGGTAAGACCGCTCCAACGGCTTCGCTTCACCGTGCGTATAACCCTCCTTCACCCCTGCATTGCCTTCTTTTGAACCGCGTGACCCCGACTTCGAGACGCGCATCCGCGACAGCTTTGCGCAGCAACAGATGATGCATACGCTCGGAGCCCGCCTCGCTGCCGTCCGTCCCGGTGAGGTCGAGATTGCACTCCCGTTCCACAACGCTCTCACGCAGCAACACGGCTACCTGCACGCCGCCGCCGTAACCGCCATCGCCGACAGCGCGTGTGGCTACGCGGCGCTCTCGCTGATGGAGCCCGGACGGGAGGTGCTCTCGGTGGAGTTTAAAATCAACCTCGTTGCACCTGCGAAAGGAGAGCACTTTGTCGCCGTGGGCCGGGTGCTCCGGCCCGGCCGGACGCTGACGGTGTGCACCGCTGAAGTCCATGCCGAACAAGACGGGGCAAGCACGTTGATCGCTGTGATGCAGGCCACGATGATCGCGGTGTCTCGTCCCAAGAACCAGATCGTAGAAAAGCGCGCATGAGCCGGGCATCATCACCTTTCTGGTAAGCCAACCTGCAACGGTGAAAAGGGTGTAGAAACACCCCCATCATATCCGCTTTGCGCAACACGCGCGACTCCTGTTCGTATCGTTGTAGGTATGTGTAAGCGTTCTAGGAGGTCAGCATGAAAATGCACGCGATCACACCATGGAACACGCACGTTGGGCGACTTATTACCGCTTTTCTTCTCCTTCTCGTCCCCGCCACGTCGGCGCTTGCCCAGCATCAAACGGGTTACCTGGAACCCCCTCCATCTTACCTCAGCGATGTATGGACGATAGGCAGCCAGGAAGAGATGCCGAAACCACCTGCCCTACCTTGGGAATCGAAAGCGACAATAAATATCACGGTGCGTAGCCGTGACTCTACGGTTGCGACAGAGGACGGCCCGCTTTCTTATCCGGAATTGGGAATCACCTCTTCCTTGAGCCTCCTCCATCCAAGCATTGGGTACTGGTGGAACCGAAGAGGCATTCGACTTTCAGGGATGTATCTAAAGAAGGACCAGCATGTGTTCCATCTCAATTTCGGTTATGCGGTATTTGACTCGAAAAAAGTGCAGCATAGCATCAATCTTTTAACAAGCAGGATCTCGGGCAGTGATCCCGGTGCCGATTACAGGTATTGGTCAACTGGAATCGCCTATGGTGTTAATTACAGGGGTTTTTTTCTTGAACTAGGGCTTGCCCATCCATGGAAAGATGAGCTTGGCAACCTTGACGATGATCCGGTTATTCCCTGCGGCTATCTTGGATATATCTATCGCTTCAGGCCGGATTAAGCGATGATGGACGTTTTGAATCCGTCTTAGGGATCGACTGCATGGGCTAGATTCTCCAGACTTTTTGCCTAACAAACCAATGGGTCAGCTTTCGCGGAACTGCTCATCCCTGCGTACGTCGTTCCTGCATAATGTGTCTGTAGCAGCATGATTTCCTTTCGCCTTTCCAGCGCCCTCGTCGGTAGCTTGTTCTTAGCCCTTACGCTGTCCTGTCAACGTCCCAGCGACGAAGGCGCAACACAAGCCATCTTTTCCGCCGCCCAGCAAGGCGATCTCGAAACGCTGCGCACGCTGTTGCAGCAGCAACCGGCATGGGTCAATGCACAAAACGAGGAGGGCGCGTCTCTGGTACACCTGGCCGTCGGAGCAGGCCATGCGGAAGTCCTCTCGTTGTTGATTGCGTCCGGGGCCGATGTCAACGCCACGTTACCTAACGGAAGAACCGCGCTGCACCTGACGGATGACCCCACGCTGATTCAATTCCTCCTATCCAGCGGGGCCGATGCCCATCTGCAAGATAGCAGAGGACGCTCACCGCTCCGGGCGACGCTTAATGTGGCGTGGCGCTTTGCAGGGCTTCGCGCGCAAAAGATGCAAGCCCTGACGGCGTTCCTTGACGCCGGGGTGCTTTTCCCCACCGAGGGCGAAGAAGGCCGCTACTTTCTGCATACCGCGTCCATGATTGGTCTTGCCCCACTTACCGCGCACCTGATTGAAAACGGAGCCGACGTGCAGACGCTGAATGATTCAGGCGGGACGTTGCTGCATTCCGTAGCGGCGGGCGGACTGGCCCAACAGGCAGTGCTGCTTCTCCAGGATGGATTTGAGGCTGATGCCAAAAACAGGTACGGATTAACGCCCCTTTTTCTCGCCGCCATGGAAGGCCATCCACAGGTGGTGCAGAACCTGCTCGAAGAGGGAGCCACCGCTGCGATCGAAAGCCCCGCTGGGAAAAATGCAGCAGATTTTGCTTCTGTTTTTGGACATGAGGAAATCGCCCAGCTTCTCCAACGTTTTGATGTCCGACCCAACCCACGGAAAAGAACCACACTGAGCGGGGCCTACCTCGGCATGACACCTCCCGGATTAACGCCCGAGTTGTTTGCTCCGGGCGTGGTATCCACGGTGCATTACGACCATAGCGCGCCGGTTTTCTCGGCCCAAAACGACGAAGTCTACTGGTCGCCCGTGTACACCAGCCGGGGCGACTACATCCTCTCGATGAAGCAGCAGGCCGGGACATGGTCTGCGCCGCAGATTGAGCCGTTTTGTGAGGTGGGCGGCACGTATATGTATCCCACGCTCTCCCCGGATGGCACGAAGCTGTTTTTCACCAGCGACCGACCAGTGCCGCGACACACCGGCGATCCAGAAATGAACATCTGGTTTGTGGAACGAAAGCCCGACGGTTGGTCTGAGCCCCAGTTGGTTGGGTTTACAGGGGGTCATGAATATGGCCTCTCCATCTCCGGCAATGGCGCGCTCTATTTTATGGCCGATTACGACGGTGGCGAAGGATCGACGGACCTGTATCGTGCGCCGTTGGTGGACGGGCAGTACACCGCTCCAGAAAACCTGGGCCCCGTCATCAACTCGGCCTCCTATGAAGACGAACCCTTTATTGCCCCGGACGAAAGCTATTTGCTTTTTGCGTCCTTGCGGCCCCAACCGCCCGGCACGGGCACCCTCTACCTGAGCCTCCGAAACGAGGACACGTCCTGGACACCACCCGTAAATATTTCTTCGCGGCTCAACATGACGGGCGACCTGCGCTTCCCGCGTGTATCGCCCGATGGCAACTATTTCTTCTTCGGCAGCAACCAAAACGGCAACTGGGATATCTACTGGGTGGATGTCGCCGTGCTCTCGGACTTGCTAGAGGGACCCAGCCGATAGGGCTCACCGTCATGCCGCAAGCTCACACTACCGCTCAACACATTGCGTTGTAACACCAGCAGGAATGATCCATTAATCGAGAATGATGCCATGAAATGGCCGCTAATAGTACTTCTGAGTGTGATTATCTCGCTGTGGGCTGATCATTCCCAGGCCCAGGCTACGGATTACTTCGCTGGATGGTACGGCGGCGTCGAAATCGGAACGGTCAGTTATAATACCCAGATCAATTTCGATGGCGTGGATGATCCGGCCGGGCGAGGCGGCTTCCTGTACGGTGCTTTTGTGGGCTACAACCAGCCCTTCGGAAAGATGGTGGTGGGCGCTGAGTTGCTCGTTCATGCCGCCTCGGTTCCAGACCCCTATACGTTCGACCCCCGCGTGGTGGGGTTTGCCGCATTGGACCTACGGCGCGGAACCAGCGTCGGCCTTGATGCGCGGGCTGGGTATCTTGTCCACCAGCGGCTGCTCCTCTATGGAAACGTCGGGTTTTCTGTCAACGAGCAGTCCGTGCGCATCGATGGCGTACCGCTCGAACAAATCGCGGGGGGTGCGGCCGACAAACAATTTGGTGCCTTTCAGTACGGTGCAGGCCTTGCGTTCGCCGCCCATCGCAAGCTGCGCGTTCGTTTCTCGTTTCGAACGCTTGCCGGTCACGACCTGTCCGCCATCGATTTCGGCACGATCCCCCAAGACGCGGCGCTAACCCACCTCGACGTAGCGCCGCGTCAGCAGCAGTTCCTGACAGGCCTGCTGTTTCGTTTTTGACCTGCATAGGACATCCGTACGATGTCCCTAATCAACAATCAGCGCCACCTCTGCAGATTGCTTCCACGATTACGTTGCTGTAGCTTCGAGAACAACGGGCGGGGCTTGCTGCGCCTACATTCTATCATTCCTCCACGTACAAAAGACGCTCCCCTCTGTATGCATCCGCGCCTCAGTGTTTTCCTGCTGCTTGTGGCCTTCCTGCTACCCTGTTCGGCCTTGTCTCAAAACCTCGACGCCCTCACCGGGGCGTACCCCGACTCCCTCTGTGGAAGCTGCGCCTCCTGGAACGCCCCGCAAGAACCCTTTCGGCTCTACCACAACAGCTATTTCGTGGGGACGCATGGCCTCAGCGCCATCCTCATCACCGATCCAGCGGGACACATATTGTTGGATGGCGGCCTTCCAAACTCGGCCCCGCTTATCCTGGAAAACATCCAAACCCTGGGCTTCGACCCCGGCGATATTGCACTGATTCTCAACTCGCATGTGCACTACGACCACGCCGGGGGCATCGCGGCGATTCAGCGGGTTTCGGGGGCTCGGGTGGCAGCAGGCCCCGCCAGTGCTCCGGTGCTGGAACGCGGAACCAGCGGCCCCGACGACCCGCAATACGGCGTTCTGTTCGACATTCCTGCCATCCCTGATGTGGAAGTCTTTACGCCCGGCGATACGCTGCGGGTTGGATCGCTCGAAGTGGTGTCGCACGCAACGGCGGGCCACACACCCGGCGGTACGACGTGGTCATGGCAGTCCTGCGACGCGGACCGTTGCCTTAACCTCGTGTATGCCGACAGCCAGACCCCCGTGTCGGCGAACGACTTCCGGTACACGGACAGCGCAGCATATCCGACCGCGCTGGATGACTTTGAGCAAGGCTTCGAAACGCTAGAGACCATGCCCTGTGATATCCTGATCACCACCCACCCCGGCGCATCCTCGGTGTGGGAACGATGGGCGAAGGGGCCGGAAGGTCTTATCGACCCGACCGCGTGCCAGCAGTACGCCGCGCGGGCACGGCAACAACTTGAAGAACGAATCCGCCAGGAAACAGCCGGCTCTCAAAACGGCGAGTGAGCAGCTAAATGAAAACCATATAGGACGCCCCGTTCTGCTCGTGGAGTTGGGACGGGCCTTGTGCGAGCAAGAACGTGCTCCCGGAGCAAAACCGATGCTCCGCGAAGTGCAAACAATCCTGCTGGAGCACTCCCCCGAAGGCCATGCGGACGTGGCCGAGGCGCAGGCCGTGCTGAAACTGGCCTTGGTAGCCAAAGGCGACCTCGAAGAAGCGGCCCCTTGCCAATGTGCTGGTGCTCCCGTGTTCGAATCCAGCCACCCCGTCGACGACCCACTGGTGCTCGCCGTCCCCGACGCGCTAGCACCTCGCACCGGGCAGGTTTTCTAAAGGTGGCGCCTCAGAACACCTGCATCCTTTCTTTTTGGCTTCCCGTAGCGTTGTCTTTTTCAGCCTCCCCCTTCTTAGATGACCGCTTCACCCCCAAGCGAAACCACGCCTTCTTCCCCTCCAGCGACCGCACCCCTTTCCAAAGTACGATGGGCCACCGCCCTGCTTCTGGGCATCGTGCTCGCGGTGAGCGCCGACGTGGCGGCGCAGTTTATCCCCTTGGTGCTGCTCGACCTTCCGCCGGAAGGACGCACGTTTGCACTCGTCGGTGTCCTCAAACTAACCCTCGGCCTGACAGCCGTAGCACTGGGGCTTCGGCTCGTGCGGCTGCGGTTTCGCGACGTCGGCTTCGTGGCCGATCATTGGCGCAGCGACGTGTGGGTCGGCTTCGCCGTTGCCGCGGTGTTTGCGCTGGTGCAGTTCATCGTGATTATCCCGCTTACGGGCGGTGCCGAACGCAGCGACATCGTGGTGGAGAGCGCCCGCATCGGAGACTCCCTCGCAGGGGTGGTGGGCTTGCTGACGCTCTCGTGGATGGGTGTTTTTTTCGAAGAGCTTTTCTTCCGGGGGCTCATTTTTAACACCCTGCGCGGTGTGCTCGGCCCTTCCCGCTTGGCCTTATATGCTGTGGTTGCCGTCACCACGCTGCTTTTTGCTGCCGGGCATGGATACCAGGGCTGGGCAGGCGTGCTCGATACCGGGTTCTACGGCGGCCTGACGCTAACGCTGCTGTACGTGTGGCGCGGGCGCCTGACGGCCTGCATCGTGGCGCACGCCCTGTGGAATACCTTCGCGGTGGTGGGGATTTATCTGTGGTATTGACGGTCATTTTCTCTCCACTGCCTCATCCTTGACTGTGGTGAGAAGAGAATGAGACCGTGGCCTATTACTGTCAGGGCTAATCTGATCCGACCTTCGTATCATGGCGATCATGAAACCAGCCTCACATACCGTGTCTGACCATTATCGCTACTACGTCCTCGGGCTACTGGTGGCAGTGGGCGTATGCAGTTGGGTCGACCGCAATATTTTCTCCATTCTCCTTGAGCCCATCAAGAGTGAATTCGGCTTCTCTGACACGCAGATCGGCCTGTTGGGGGGCATCGCCTTTGGGCTGTTTTATGCCACCGTCGGTCTCCCCGTCGCATGGTTTGCCGACCGCTATAACCGCAGCAAGATTCTCGCTACGTCGGTGGCGGTGTGGAGTGTGATGACAGCGCTTTGTGGGTTGGCAACGGTGACCTTCTCCCCGTAGTTCAGCCAGTCAGAGGTAGAGAATCGGCGGTGTTGACCTATCAAAATGCCTCGGCTGACGTCTACGACGGCAACTGAGTTTTCTAGTTATACCGCGCTGGTAGTCGCTTCGCGGCTGAATCTCCATCTTTGCCCCGATGTTCTGGCTTCTTCGGATCAGGGAGCGCAGTTGCTCTGAATGCAACTACAGGCAGCGCCTAGGTTGTGTCTAACATCCTGGTAGCGGGCTGCGACCTCCACTGGGCTCCATATTCGACGGGCGATCTCTACCTCATCGAGGAGGCCGTCGAAGGGGAGGCTACCGGAGGCTGGCGGGAGGTAGGAAGGCAAGGACCGGGCTCCGATGTGCAAAGCACCGTCGGATCGCGTCTCCCAAGTGGCTGTGCGGGCACCTGAGTCGCACGAGCGACGGAAGGCACGTTCCTCTCCGTCGACATAGAAACGGAAGTCCGTCTTGCACTCGGTATCGGAAGGATTCCGAGCGGCTGTCACCACCATGTAGTGACATGAACCGGGTTCCAGGGTTGGCATGGGGAGGTAGGCGCCATACCCGTATTTCCCCCTCGTATCGGCGAGGTTGAACCACAACGAGCCGGGTGCCTCGCGAGGCTGGTCAGCGCGCCATGACATCGCGTAGTTGTTCGCCTTCTCGAGGATCGCCATTCCATCGTTGAAAGAGCCGGTGCGCGGTACTTCGTCGAAGCGAACCCAGACTCCAATCGAAAGGGCGTCTACAGCGCGGAGACTCTCTCGGTGAGCCACATGAACGTAGTCGTCGATGCCGTCGAAGTAGAAGGATGGACCCACGATCCCGGGTGTGTACGTCGCGCCATTCCTCAGCGTGCCATCAATTGGGCTGACGGGCCCCTCAGAAGTCTCCGATGTTGGCTCTTCGGGCGGTATCGGAGGAGACACCTCTTCTGGAGGGAGGGGTGTAGGCTGCGGGTTATCCTGCCATTCGTAGACGAAGGTGCGTTTTGTGGTCCCCTGCGTCGTGCACTGCGTGGAAATCATCACGTAGAGCATCTTATGCGTGTTGTCGATGGACCAGCGCACCGATTCCTCCACTTCCAGAGCCTGTGGCGGTCGGACGTTGAGACTCACGGGCTGACCCATCTGCTCATTGCTGATAATTGGTCCTCCCCTATCTGAGTCAACCCGGAGGCGTGTCGATGCCGTGATGCCGAGGGCCCGGCCTGTCGCTCGGAGTACCTGTGTTCTCAACGTGAGTTGGGTCGCTACCTCCACATTGGGCCGGACCACGGAAGGCGGTGGGCTCCAGGTGTGAAGGCACAAGAACTCTTGATCGACCTCGCGATACGTCGGGTTGTAGAACGTGTGTCTGAAGGTAGCACTCGTGTTGTTGAAGACCTCAAGGCGGGTTGTGTTTGGGGTTTCATGCTCCTCGTGATTGGTATCAACGAGGACATAGGCACCTCGTTCGGCCTTGGTGCTACTCTGCCCTATAGCGGGTGCCGCCAAACCCAGCGACAGGGAGGCGGTGAGGACAAGGAGTGTTCCCCTCGTCCAGTACCTGAGCATGGGGGGAATAATCGTGTCGAACTTCTGTCGTTGCATAGCAGTCCCTCCGGTCAGCAGACCTTCGTGGGAAGAAAATCTTACCCTGACAGAATGGGATAGGAAGCGGCTATGAATGACAGGAAAGATCCGAGCGTGTCTGTAGGACAACACCATCTCCTGCTGAAAGGAAAGGCACGACCGGAGAGAGGGTTGAGGCTATTTATCTAACGCTGAGCTTGCTTTGAACTTCCTACCAAGGTGCTGCAGGTGACATTATCCCGCCATCACCGCTTCCACCTCGTCCGCCGTCTTAGGAATGGGCGGGCCGAGGACGCGGTAGCCGTCGGCGGTGACTAGCACGTCGTCCTCAATGCGGATGCCGCCGAAGTCGCGGTAATCATCCAGCGCGTCGTAGTTGATGAAGTCGGCGTGGATGCCCTCAGCTTTCCACTGGTCGATGAGCAGCGGGATGAAGTACAACCCCGGCTCCACGGTGACGACAAAACCCGGCTGGAGCGCCTTCGCTAGCCGCAGGTAGGCCGTGCCAAACTGATCGCTTCGCTTCACGCTGGCGTCGTAGCCCACGCGGTCCTCGCCCAGCCCCTCCATGTCGTGTACGTCCATCCCCATCATGTGTCCCAAGCCATGCGGCATAAACAGCGCGTGCGCCCCGGCAGCTACGGCTTCATCCACATCGCCCCGCATCAGCCCCGCGTCTTTGAGCCCGCTCGCCAAAACGCGGCAGGCCAACAGATGCACGTCTTTGTAGCGCACGCCCGGCTTCATCGCGGCGATGGCTTGTAGCTGCGCTTCCAGCACAAGATCATAAAGCGGGCGTTGCTGCGCGGTGAAGCGCCCACCGACAGGGATGGTGCGGGTAATATCGCTGGCATAATGGTTCGGCGAGGTTGTGCCGGAGTCGTGCACGATCAGGTCGCCCGCCGCCATGCGGTTGTCGTAGTGGTGGTTGTGCAACGTCTCGCCGTGAATGGAGAAAATCATCGGAAACGAGAAGTGCCCGCCGCCCGTGCGCATGATGCCCGTCACCGCGCCCACCACCTCTTGCTCCAGCATTCCCGGCTTCGCTGCCTGCATCGCGCCCGTGTGCATGGCATGACTGAGCGCTATCGCCTGCTCGATTTCAGCCACTTCTTCGTCCGTTTTGATCTCCCGCTGGGCCACCACGGCGTCGATCAGCGGAAGCGACACGTACTGATCCACCCAGCCCGCCCGGATGCCGAACAACGCCTCTAGTTTAAGCCGCTGGTTGCCCCGGTATGGCGGCAGAAAATGCACGGTGCGGCCTCGCTGACGCTCGGTCGCCACCACGTCGGCCAAAGCCGATTGCGGCGCGGTTTCGGTGATGCCTACGCCCCGCGCCTGCTCCACGAGCGTTGGCTGCGGCCCAGTCCACACCACGTCATCTATAGTTAGTTCGTCGCCAAACAACACCACCCGGTCGTTGTCCACGTCGATGATGGCCGCCAAACCTGGCTGATTCAGGCCGATGTAATACAGAAATGAGCTGTCCTGCCAGAACGGGTACAGGTTGGCGGGATAGTTCATTGGGCTTTCGTCGTTGCCCAGCAAAAGCACCACCCCAGCGCCCAGCATGCGCTTGAGCTGCGCCCGGCGCAGGATATAGGTTTTTCGTTCGAACATGGTTGGTTGGTCTATCAAGTCGGTGGTATTTCCGAGCACGACGCGCCACGGCGCGCCGGTACCAGATGTATTTTCAACAGATGATTTCCTATTCCCCACTCCCTATTCCCCATCCCCACTCACAATCCCCTCTTCCCGCTCACCCCTTCCCTCCTCCCTCAAACACCGCATAGCCCTGCTCCGCCGTTTCTTGCTGATATAGGGCGCTCATCCGCTGCGTCATCGATCCCACGGTACCATCACCGATGATGCGACCGTCGAGTTCAAGTACACCCGCGAGTTCACCCATCGTGCCTGTGCAGAACATTTCGTCGGCGCGGTAGGCTTCGGTGAGCGAGAGCCGCCGCACGTCGTACGCAATGCTGTGGCGCTGGCACAGGTTCAGCACGGTGGCGCGGGTGATGCCTTCGGGGCAGGCATCGGTGTGACTCGTAACGATGGTTTCGCCTTCGACGATAAACACATGCGTCCCGTTGGCTTCCGCAATAAAGCCTTGTTTATCAAGCATTAGCGCCGAATCACAACCCGCCACGTTGGCCTCGATCTTGGCGAGGATGGATTGCAGCAGGTTGTTGTGATGGATCTTGGGATCAAGGCAGTCGGGCGGAAAGCGACGCACCGAACTGGTGATAAAACGCAGCCCCCCCTTGGTGTAAACGGGCGGCTTAAACTCGGGCAAAATGATGAGCGTTGGGCCAAACTGGTTCAGGCGTGGATCCATTCCCGACGTCACCTTTTCACCCCGCGTGAGCGTGAGGCGGATATGCACGCCGTCGGTCATCTCGTTGGCTTCCAGCGTGCGCCGCAGTTCATGGATGATTGTGTCGTGCGAGGGGATGTCAGTAAACGCCAACGCTTTGGCGGAACCCCGCAGCCGATCCAGGTGCTCGATCAGTTTAAAGATGCGGCCCTGATACAGGCGCAGGCCCTCCCACACGCCGTCACCCCCTTGCACAACGCTGTCGAAGGGGCTAATGCGGGCTTGATCGCGGTGCACCAGCGCCCCGTTGATATTAACAATGAGAGTGCGGTTGCGTTCGTCGAAGGTTTGAAGCATAGGCAACATCGGGTTACAGTCGTGGAAAAAGGAGGCCCCCAAAACGAGCGTGCAACAATGGAGGGAAATGTCGGTAGAGGTGTTAAAAAATTAACACACCCACCCTCCTGCAGCACGCCTTGCCGTGCGGGCAGGCCCCAATATATTCATTAACCACCACTTGCCAAGCCAATGTCCGTTCTTCGTGCCCCCATCCTCCTTTTTTTACTCCTCCTCACCGCCTGCCAGCCCAACGAAGCGCCCGCCCCGGTCGATGCGGCAACAACCCCCGACGTCCCCGCTGCTCCCGAAGTCGTGGAGATCACCGTTCAGACAATAGACAGCGTCCAAGTCTACGGGGACCTACATCGCGTCAACACCGATCAGGATGCGCCTCTGATCTTGCTTTTCCATCAGGGCGGCTCCAACACACGCGGCGAATACCCCAACATTCTGCCTCGGCTTCTGGATAGTGGCTATCACGTCTTGGCGATTGATCAGCGGCGCGGCGGCGAACGCTACGGCAGCCATAACCGTACTGTGGCCGCACTCGACAGCACAATAGAATACGGCTACTGCGACGCCTACCCTGACCTTGAGGCGGCCTTGCAGTATGTGAAGGAGGCCGGTTTCACGGGACCCCGCGTTGCCTGGGGAAGCAGCTACAGCGGTGGTTTGGTGCTACGCCTGGGCGCAGAATATCCGGATGACTTGGCGGGCGTGCTTGCTTTTTCTCCTGCCGCCAGCGGGCCGATGGAGCCGTGCGCACCCAACGACTTTATTCCTGCGCTCTCGCAACCGGCCCTCGCATTGCGTCCCGGCTCGGAGATGGAGATCGAATCTAGTCAGCAGCAGCTTGCGCTTTTTGAGCAGCACGGCCATCAAACGTTTGTCGCACCTGATGGCGTCCACGGCTCGTCGATGCTCGATTCTACCCGCGCCACGGGGGACGTAGAAGCCACCTGGAACGTGGTGCTTTCTTTCCTCAACGACACCTTGTAAGCTGCTATTTTTCTATTTGGAGCCGGTAGGCATACAGCTTCTCGTACAGCGTTTGTGCCTCGGCATAAACATCCTCTAGGTGGGAAGGCACCACATCGGGCTTGGGCTGATAGGCGTGAAAACCTGTCGAGCGCTCGACGCTGGCGTACCAGTACTTGGCCCACACGCCATCGGTGGGGCGGCGTCCTGGCTTCCAAGCGAGCATGGCATCCTGAAACGGTACTTCCAACCGCTGGCACAGCGCCGCCAGCATCGCCCGGGGATTTTCGAGCACATCGCGTGCATCCAGCACGGGAGGAGGCCCCACCTGCTGCTTGCCGAGGCGTTCAAACAAGGCCCTTTGCTGAGGCAGGCCGGTGTCTTCGAGGGTGGGGTGTGGAATCACCTTCACCAGTGAGGTGAGCATCTCGCGGGGGTCGCGGATCAGGAAGACATGGGATAACGCGTCCAGCCAGTCTCCGTCCATGTTGGGCAAGAAGTGGTGTGCCATGTGTTTTTGATAGAACACCGTTTTCCCATCCGGGATGGGTCCGGTCAGCCAGGCTGCCACCTTCTTCCAGTCGGCCTCATGATGCACCAGCACTTCTTGCCTTCCGGGGTGATCTCGGCCAGTGGTTTTTAGAAAATGCGCATAAAAGGGTTCATCACACACCACCGTATCAGACCGGCTGTCCCACGAGCGCATGAGGGCCGTAGAAATGTTGCGTGGCCCCGACCACGTGGCAATGCGTATCCCCGTTGTTTCTGTCATAGCGGTTGTATCAGGATGAAGCGGGCCTTAAGATAGCAGCCTCTTTCCAAAATGACATTCCGCTGGGCAAACAACTGCATGGATCCAGCCACCTGTTGCATCTTTTCATTTTTCTGATCGCATGGCCTCCCACCGTCCTTCCTTTTTGTGTGCCGACGCAGAACAGTTGGCCCGTGAACACTACGACCTGCACGGCACTGCCAAAGAACTACCTAGCTATGCCGACCAGAACTTTTTGCTTCACATGCCAGACGGCACCCGGTACGTGCTAAAAATAGCCAATGCTGAAGAGTCGGATGAGACCCTATCCTTACAAAATGACGTCCTTCACCATCTCTCGGAGCATGACCAAAACCGCTTCTACCCCAAAGTGCTCCCTTCCCGACATGGCAACAAAACCGAAAGGGTAAACCACAACGAGAAGACGTGGCGCGTGCGTCTCGTCACCTACCTGTCAGGCATTCCCCTTGCTCATGTCAATCCGCAAGAAACAAGGCTGATACATCAATTGGGGATCATTCTGGGTCAAGTCGATCATACCCTCTTCAATCTTGACCACCCCGGAGCACACCGAACGCTTGACTGGGACATCCTTCGTGCTCCCACAACAATCGAGCGTTTACTCCCTGCTGTTGGCGACACAAGTCGCACCCAACTCCTGCGACACCACCTGTCCTGGTTCGAACTAAATGTGGCGGACGTGCTCCCATCGCTGCGTACCGGCATCGTCCACAACGATGCCAATGATTTTAATGTGCTGGTGAGCGCTCCTTCATCACCCCAGCGACACATCACAGGACTGATTGATTGGGGCGACGTGCTCCATACGTGCGTCATTGCTGAGCTAGCAATTGCTTCGGCCTATTTGATGCTGGACAAACCCGATCCGCTGTCGACGATCACTCCGCTTATTGCGGGGTATCATGCTGCCTATCCGCTCGAAGAGGCAGAGGTGGCGGCCTTGTTTGGCCTTATCACCATGCGGCTGTGTACCAGCGCGGTGATGGCGGCCCGGCAGCTACAAATGGACCCGGACAACACCTATCTCCGTACGCACGCAGATCCAGCATGGCGTATGCTGGAGCACCTTCAAAGCGTGAGTCCGGCGTTTGCTCACTACACCTTTCGCCACGCCTGCGGATGGGAGCCGTGCCCCCAGACCCCTCGCCTGAGAACATGGTTACAGGAGCATGCCTCTTCATTTGCTCCCGTCGTACATCCCGATCCGCGACAAAGCCCGGTAACCGTCTTTGACTTCAGCGTGAGCAGCACCGAATGGTCGCCCAACGCTCTCATGCTCCCCGGACATGCTGCCGATCAACTTGCGCAGCATATGCGAACAAAGGGGGTCCAAGTTGGCGTTGGTCGCTATGATGAAGCGCGCATGGTGTATCAGGCCGAGCAGTTTGGAATGCCTGATTCCGTCGAACAGCGCACCATTCACATTGGCATTGACCTATTTCAACCCTCTGGTGCTCCCATTTTTGCCCCACTAGACGGGGTGGTGCACAGCTTGCAAGACAACAACCAACTACTGGATTACGGCCCTACGATTATTCTGGAGCATGAAGCCGATGACCGTTCGTTTTACACCCTCTACGGTCACTTGAGTCACGAATCGCTGCATTGGGAGCCAGGAACCCTGGTTTCCGCTGGCACGCAAATCGCCACGCTTGGTACCGCCGACGTGAATGGCGGATGGGCACCGCACCTTCATTTCCAGATCATCGCCGACCTTCTCGGCAAGCAGGGCGATTTTCCTGGCGTTGCCCCGGCCCAGACACGCTCCATCTGGAAAAGTCTGTGTCCTGACCCCAACTTGATCCTGCAAATCCCGGAGCGTCACTTCCCGCCTCTTCCTCTAGATGCTCCCACCATTCAAGCCAAGCGAAAAAACCGCCTCAACCCCGCTCTCAGTCTCTCGTATCAAAAGCCGCTGCATATTGTGCGCGGCGTGGGAGCACGTCTTTTTGACAACAATGCGACTGCGTATCTCGACTGCGTAAACAACGTGGCGCATGTCGGACATGGACACTCCGCCGTTGTCGCTGCAGCCCAACGGCAAATCCCTGTTCTCAATACCAACACCCGGTATTTACACGAAAACATCGTGCGCTACGCCGAGCGGTTGACCAATCTGCTTCCGGCTCCTCTGTCCATGTGCTTTTTTGTAAATAGTGGTAGTGAAGCCAACGACCTGGCCCTTCGGATGGCACGCACGTATACCGGAGCACGCGACCTGCTGGTGCTGGATGGGGCGTATCACGGCCACACACAGGCGCTCATCGAGGCAAGCCCTTACAAACACGATGGCCCGGGCGGCAAGGGTGCTCCGTCGTATGTACACCCGCTTGCCATGCCCGACGATTACCGAGGCGCATTCAAACGAGGCGAGACCCATGTGGGACGCCGCTACGCAGAAGCCGTGGCGAAGCAGATCGAGAAACTTCAGCGTCAAAAGACCCGCCTTGCAGGCTTCATCCATGAATCGCTGCTGAGTTGTGGCGGGCAAATTGTGTTGCCGGACGGGTATCTAGCAAATGTCTATCAAACCGTTCAGGCCGCGGGCGGCGTATGCATCGCTGATGAGGTGCAGGTGGGGTTTGGACGCGTAGGCACCCACTTCTGGGGCTTTGAAACCCAAGGCGTCATCCCCGACATCGTGACCATGGGCAAACCCATTGGAAACGGGCATCCGCTGGCGGCGGTTGTTACCACGCCCGAGATCGCGGGGGCGTTTGCGAATGGGATGGAGTATTTCAACACGTTCGGGGGCAATCCCGTGTCGTGTGCGGTGGGGCTCGCGGTCCTCGATGTGATCGAACAAGAAGGCTTACAGGCCCACGCGCTCGACGTGGGCACCCACCTGAAACAACGGCTGGCGCGTCTCATGGAACAGCATGCCATCATCGGGGATGTGCGCGGCCTGGGGCTGTTTCTCGGCATCGAGTTGGTCCGGGACCGCACCACCTTGGAGCCCGCCGCCGAAGCGGCTCGCTACCTTGTCAACAGAATGAAGGACCACCGTATCCTCCTCAGCACCGACGGCCCGCTCCACAACGTCATCAAGATCAAACCGCCGCTGGTGTTCTCCGAAGCTGACGCCAACCGGCTCGTAGACACGCTGGATCGGGTACTGGGCGAAGACTTCATTCAGGCCCACGTCATCAAATAGCCATGCTCCTCATCGCGCAATGTCTCCTCGAAAGCCCCGTGGGTGTGCTGACGCTGGCGGCCTCGGCGCAGGGACTCGCCGCACTCGCCTGGGGCGACCAACGGGCACGGGTTGCCGCCCCCAACGACGCCGAGCACCCGATTTTGCAACAAGCCAACGACGAACTCGACGCCTATTTCCACCGTCGCCGTACAGATTTTACCGTCCCGCTGGATATACAAGGCACGGCGTTTCAATTGGAGGTGTGGGCGTTGCTTCGGGAAATCCCGTACGGCAAAACCACAAGTTATGGCGACCTCGCACGCACGCTGGGCAGTCCCGGCAAAGCGCAGGCGGTGGGCCTCGCCACCTCTCAAAATCCCGTTGGTATTGTCGTTCCGTGTCACCGCGTCATTGGGAAATCGGGCGCATTAACGGGGTTTGCAGGTGGGCTGAAAACCAAAGCGTTCCTGCTTGAACATGAGCGCGGCCCGGATACACCCTCCGCCTTTGCCCCACAAGGTCGTCTTTTTGGATAAGGAGCTTGGCGACTCCTTGGTCGGTTGCCGTGGTTGGACCATTGTTCGGGAGGCTATTTCGTGAGCGTTACCTGACGGGTGGCAACGAAATGCTCACCTTCAACGCGAAGCAGATACAACCCACTCGCCTGGCCTCGCGCTTCCCATACCAGCCCCCGGCTTCGGTCGGCCGCCAACTCACCATCGAAGAGCAGTGCCACCCGTCGGCCCAGCACATCATACACGGCTACCCGCACGTTCTGCGTACGTCCTACCGCCAGCGAAAACTGCGTCTGTGCCCGAAACGGATTCGGATAGACCGACGAAAGCTCATATGCACCCGTCACGCCGATGGTCACTTCCACCTGCGGGCTGTAGGCGAACGTGCCGTCGTAGTCCACCTGCCGCAACCGGAATGTGTAAAGCCCCGGTTCCAGTGCCGCCGCATCGAATGTGTAGGTCTGCGGCACGATCGTTGTCCCGACGCCATCGACAAAACCGAGTACCTGCCATCCCGCGTCCCGCGTCGCACTTCTGTCTTCCCGTACCTGTACCTCAAACCCGGCGTTATTGGTCTCTGAAGCGGTTTCCCACAGAAGCATAACGGTGTTGCCGTCGCGCAGCGCCTCGAACGCGACGAGTTCGACAGGGAGTTCGCCGGGCGACTGTGCCTCCACCGCGCCGATGTCACAACCCGAATCGGTGAGGTCGACGGGGCGGGACAAGCCGCGCTGGTCGGTGGCGAAGGTCGTGCCACAGCCCAACGCCGAGGTCTTGCTGCCGCCGTCGGCGGGGATCGCATCGATGGCAGGAGAACCGACACGGAGCATGTGGGTGGCTGTAGGGCCACCATTGTTGGCAAGCGGCCAGAGAACATGTGTGAAGACGGTGGCCGGATCGACGGTGGCGTCGGTGGAACCATCCGAAGGGCAGCCCGTGCCGGTGCCAAAGAGGTTGTAGCCTGCAGTAAACAGGGGCTCCGATTCAAAGCCGAAACAATCCTCCCCGCCTACACTCCCCGAATTGCCCGCGATGATGCTCCCACTCGCTGTCGTCGTGCCCGAACCAAACGTGAAGACCCCGCCGCCATCATTGATGGCCGTGTTGTCCGTAATGGTCGACTGCTCAATGGTCGTCGTACCAAAGAGCGTGTAAACCCCTCCCCCAAAGGTCGCCGTATTGCCACTAACGGTGGATTGCCGGAGAAACAAGGAGCCACTTACTGCTACGACACCGCCACCCGCTGTTCCACTATTTCCAATAACGGTAACTCCTTCTAACACAGCCATATCCCCATCAAGTCTGACTCCCCCTGCTCCGGCACCACTTGCTCCTCCGGTGAGCGTGAGGCTACGCAACGTGGCCGTGTTGCTCTCGGAGATCTGAATGATGGTCCGGGTGCCGTCGCCGTGCAGCGTGAGGCCGTCAGGAAGCGTCGAAGCATCGAGCGTGAGGTCCTTGTCGATGACGAGATGAAAAAAGTCACTGGCTCCCAGGCTCAGGTTGATCGTTTGTCCGTTCAGGGCCGTGTCGAAGAGGATGAGGCTACCCGCACTACTGAGTGCTATCGCATCGCGGAGGGAACAATCGCCATCGGCGCAGGAGCCGTCCGCCTCATCCAAGGTGGTTGTAACGATAGAAAGGGGCGCAACGCACTCAATCGTTATCGCTCCAGGCTGTTCGCTACTCCCATTCGTCACACCGGCGAGCGCGCTTAGGACCGTGCCATTTGCCACGCTTGTATTGACAAAGGAGTTACCCCCCTGCCCCCC
>JAUIDY010000028.1 GCA_030428385.1 Rhodothermia bacterium
CCGCGGTGACGACCAGCATAGAGTCTGCGTAGGAGGATTTACGGCACCGGGTAGCCGTACGATGCGCCGAGACCAAGCGGAATCCCGAGGGCCCAGTAGAGCAGCAAAAACACCGACCATACTACCAGAAACGCCACGCTGTACGGGATCATGAGCGACGTGAGCGTCCCGATGCCCGTGCCTTTTACATACCGCTGGCAGTACACCACCACGAGTGGAAAATACGGCATCAGCGGCGTAATAATGTTGGACGATGAGTCGCCGACGCGGTAGGCGGCCTGCGTGAGGTCGGGCGAAATGCCAACTTGCATCAGCACAGGCACAAAGATCGGGGCAAGCAGCGCCCACTTGGCACTCGCCGAGCCAACGAACAGGTTCACGAAGGCGGTTAAGAAAATGATGCCGACGATCATGACGCCTCCCGGCAGCGCCATCGCCTTCAGGGCCGCCGCTCCCTTCACCGCCAGCAACGCACCAATGTTAGACGTGCCAAACGCATAAACAAACAGGGAGCAGAAAAAGGCCATCACCACATAATAGCCCATCCCCTGCATCGCCTTGGTCATGGCATCCACCATGTCTTTCGACGAGCTAAAAACGCCTGCGACGTATCCGTAAACCACACCCGGCAGCAAAAACAACAGGAAGATCAGCGGCACAATGGACTGCATTATCGGGGCGGCGAACGAATTGAGCGAGCCGTTGGCATCGCGGAAGGGTGAGTCCTCGGGAAGTAACGTCAGCGTCAACACCACAAGCCCCAGAACAAGAACGGCGGAAGCCCACCAGAACGCCTTGCGCTCTTTGGGATCGATGGTATCCATCTCCGGCGCTTCTTCCGCGTCGTCGTCTACGGGTGTCGTCGTCCCCAGCCGGGGCTCGATGATGCGGTCGGTGATAAACCAGCCAAGCGCAATGATAAGCACGCTCGAAATGGACGTAAAGAAGTAGTTGTTGAGTGGATTGACCAAGATGTCCGGAGCCACAATCTGCGCCGCCGGTTGCGTAAACCCTTGCAACAGCGGGTCGAGGGCCGACGGCACCGGGTTGGCGCTGAATCCGCCTGACACGCCCGCAAACGCCGCCGCAATCCCGGCCAGCGGATGCCGCCCCGCCGCGTAGAAAATGATGCCGCCAAGGGGAATCACGAGCACATAGCCCGCATCAATGGCACTGTGGCTGATCAGCCCAACGAACACCACCACCGGCGTCAGCAGCTTCGTTGAGGTCTTGGCGATGAGCAACTTGATGCTCGTGTTGAAATACCCCGCCTCGTCGGCCACGCCCACACCTAGCATCGCCACCAGCACCACACCCAACGGGGCAAAGCTGGTAAAAATCGTCACCATCTGCGACATAAACGTCGCCAGCGCCGTGCCCGTGAGCAGGTTGATGACCTGGATGGGCTCGCCCGTTCGCGGGTCGATGTCGGTAAAGGCCACGCCAGAGAGCAGCGCCGAGAGGATCCAGACGATAAAGAGGGAGATGAGGAACAGCATCGCCGGATCGGGCAGCTTGTTCCCAATCGTCTCAATCCCGCCCAGCATTCGGTTTACTAGGCTGGGCTTCGCAGATTGCACTTCGGCGGGAGTCGATTCCATAGCGTTTGGGGTTTGATGGGCGAACCGGGTGAGGAAGCTACGGAATCCACGGCGATGGAGCAACGGCCAGATCAGGCAGCCAGCACCGCTTGCACGGCGGCGCGGACGGTGCGGCCGTTGAAGGGTTTTTCCAACAACGCGCCTTCGGGAACGGGGCCGGGCTCCCCCGAAACAAACAGGATGGGTACAGCAGCAAATGTGGGATCGGCCCGCAATACCGCATGCAAAGCCCGGCCGTCCATCCTCGGCATCGCCAAATCGACAATGATCAGGGCGAGCCCCTCGGGCACGGCAGCCCGCGCCACCGCCAACGCTTCAACGCCATCGGCGGCTTCATGAACATGCGCCGTGACGGGCCCCAGGCACCGGCGCAGATAAGCCCGGATGCCGGTGTCATCATCTACGACTAGAATGACCGGCATCCGGGAACGCAATGATGGAGCAAAAGAAAAAGAAGGAGCAGAAAGGGTTGCGGGCATAACCGTAGGACCAAGCTAGGTGCAGGAGCAAGGGGACAATGTTGGGGCTGGACAGACTCTTATTGCAGCATGAAGTCGAAGGCACTGCGGAACCGGGTCGATACCGTTTCGCCGGCGTCATCCATGTGGGGCTGGAACCGTGCGGCGCGCAAGACCCGCAGCACCTCTTCCTCACAGCCGTAGCCGGGACCGCTTAAAATCTGAACATCCCGCGCCTGCCCGCGCTTGTTGACGGTGTACTCCACATAGACGCGGCCTTCGATCTGAAATTTCTCGGCCCGCACGGGATAGATAATCTGAGGCAGGGGCTTGCGCAGTTCCGGGAACCCCTGTTGGATGCCCAGCGCATCGCTTCCTTCGACCGCTTCCGCGTCAGCGTCGGGCATGGGAGGGAACGCCTGCGCAACCGTCACGGTCTGGGCCAACGACGGAACGGCAGCCACAAAAAATAGAACCAGAAGGGAGGCGAAAAAAAGGGCTAAACGTTGCATGGGACTTGGGACGTTTGGTTGGATAAATACAGCAATTTGCCGGGTGATGGCGGGGGTTGTGCTTCCCCGCTGCCTGCTGATCTGACGATACAGCCCCTCCGCTTTTTAGCGGTAACACCAGCGTCTCATCCTGTGTCCTGAGCGTCTCAACGTGCTGAAACGCCGCCATCAACAACCAAACAAGTCATTTGAAAACAAATGCTTATTCCTATTTGATTAATTTCTTTCTTCTTAAAGGATTTTCCTACTTGTACCTCATCACTCGACCAAGATGCTCTTTTCTTGCAAGGCTTCCGAGCGTGTCCGAAAGACCCCAACACGACATAAAAGCAAAAGACGCGCGCGCTCGTCATCATTTAGCTAAATCCAAACGTGGGAGCTCTCTCCTCGCGGCGCTCGTCGAGATGACAACTGGGGGGTGGTTTTTATCAATGCTCCCTCACAGGACATACGTTGGCTCCCCTTCGTCATCGCGAGGAGCCACAGGCGACGTGGCGATCTCACCCCGTTTGTCGTGCTCATTCCTATCGGGGGGAGATCACCACCACTCCTTCGGAGTTTCGTGATGACGATGAAAGGGCGGGGGGCGCACGTCCTCATGCTCCAAAAACACCGTAGGGGATTCGTTGCCTATGCGTCGAAAGCGTTTAAGCAGTGGGATCCAACTCGGCGACGAAGGCCATGGGGGTTTTGTCATACGCTTCCCGGAACCGCTTGCTGAAATGCGACACGCTTTTGAACCCCACGCTGTAGGCCACCTCACTGATGGTACCCGCCCGTGCCTGCAGGCGGTGCGCCGCTTCGGCAAGGCGCATCTGCCAGATCAAGTCCATCGGCGATTGGTCAATCAGCCCTTTGAAGCGGCGGTAGAGCGACGCCCGGCTTTGCCCCAACGCAGCGGCAAGTTCCTGCACGCCAAAGCCTTCGTCTGCAAGGTGGGTTGTAATTACGGCATGTACTTCTTCCAAGAAGGCTTCATCGGCAGAAGAGACCGGGGCCGTCGTTGGAAAGGCAAACGGAGCGGCTTCCTGTGCGTAGCGGCTGCGCAACTGGCGGCGGAGCGCGATCAGGTTTTCGATGCGGACTTCCAACTCCCGCACATGAAACGGCTTCGTCATGTAGGCGTCGGCTCCCGTTTCCAGCCCGGAGAGCTTGCTATCCATCGACGCCTTGGCGGTGAGCAAAATCACGGGGATAAAGTCCAGTTCGGGGTGCGTCTTGATGGCATGGCAGAGGGCAAAGCCGTCCATTTCGGGCATCATCACATCGCTGACGATGAGGTCGGGAATCACCTCCACCGCCACGGCCAACGCTTCCTGTCCATTCGCTGCCTCCACCACGCGGTACTGCTTTTCCAAATGACGCTGCACATAGGCGCGGACCTGCGGGTTGTCGTCAACCACCAGCACCGTCGTGGCGTCTTCGCCCGGTGCAGCGTTGGCAACTACAGCGACGTCCCCTCGCTCTTGTACCGGTTCATCCGAGAGTACCACTTCACCGATCAGGCTCGCCTCAGCAAGCGGCCTCGGACGTTGTGCAAAGGTTGACGGTGGCGCTGATTGGAGTTCCTCTCCAGAATAATACGCCGTGCCCACCGGCAAGCGTATCGTAAACGTGGCTCCTTCGCCCGGGGTGCTGGCTACCTCAATGGTGCCATGGTGGAGCGTCACCAACTCATGCACCAGCGCCAATCCAATCCCCGTCCCCGACTGCTGGCGGGTGGACGAGTCATCGGCCTGGTAAAAACGTTCGAACAGATGCGGCAGGTGGGTTGGATCGATGCCGGGGCCAGTATCCTGAACCACGATTGCTAGCCAGCCCTCCTCCCCGGCCTCACCATCGGGAAAGAGACGCACGGCGATGTGTTGCCCCTGTGGCGTAAACTTGAAGGCATTGCCAAGCAAATTGCCCATGACCTTTTCCATCTGGTCGACATCGAAATACGCCACCACCGTTTCCTCCGGAACGGTCACCTCAAAATCGATGTGTTTGTGGGCCGCCATCGACATGAAGCGTTGTGTGATGCCCTCGATAAAAGCGGCCACATCCACTGGTTTTGCATGCAGCGTCAGGCGGCCTGCCTCCAGCCGGGCAATGTCGAGCAGTTGATTCACCAGAAGCAGCAACCGCTGGCTGTTCTCTACCGCCAGGCTGACCAGTTCTTCGGCCTCGGGGTCCAACGCGCCGTAGTCGCCTTCCAGCATGTCTTCGAGCGGGCCTACGATCAGCGTCAGCGGGGTGCGAAACTCATGGCTGACGTTGGCAAAAAAGCGGGTCTTTGCGCGATCCAGCGACTTAAGTTCAGCCTGCGCGGCTTGCAGTTGTGCATGGGTCTCGCGGAGTTCGGTGTGGGCTTCTTGCAACACCTGGTGGGCCCGTTCGCGCTCTTTTTGAAGCAACCGCCGCCGCTGCACCCGGTCGATGGCCCCAATTCCGATGAGGGCAAACAGCCCATAGCAGACATAGGCCCAGGTCGTACGCCACCAGGGCGGGCGCACCGTCACCCGTACCGATGCGCCGTCTTCATTCCACACGCCATCGCTGTTGGCGGCCCTCACCCGAAAGATAAAGTTGCCCGGCGGCAGGTTGGTATACGTCGCCTCGCGGAGCGTCCCTACCTCGCGTCAGGCGTCTTCGTACCCTTCGAGGATGTACTGGTACTGGTTATGCGTGGGATCGGCAAAATGAAGCCCCACATATTCGAACGTCACATCGTTTTCGTCATGACGCAGCGTCAACTGTTCGGTTTTTGAAAGCCGCTCCTGAAGGGGCGAATCGCCGCCAACGGAGACCGGTTCATTGTAGAGCCGCAGGCGGGTCAGGCTCACCTCTGGAGGATGGGGATTGTCGTACAGGGCATCGGGGGAAAACGCATTGATGCCGCCGGGGCCTCCAAAAAACATCTCGCCGCTATGGCGGCTTTGATGATAGGCCCACGAGTTAAACGCCAGCCCCTGGATGCCGTCGTCGGTGTTATAGTTGGTAAACGTTTCCGTGGTGGGGTCGAAGCGGGAGAGACCCTTGTCGGTGCTCATCCACACCCGTCCCTGGGCATCACACAGCAACCCTTGCACCCCGTTGTCGGGCAAGTCGCTGTTTTGCACGGTGAAATGTGTGAAGGTCTCCGTGTCCTTTTGTAAGCGCCTGAGCCCGCCGCTGTAGGCAGCCACCCAGAGCCACTCGGGGTGCTGGGTGGTTTCGCAGATTCCGAAGATCATGGAACTGGAAAGGCTGCCCGATTCGTCGGGATTGGGGCGGTAGTTGCGCGTCGTCTCCGTGGCGGGATCAAAGCGATAGAGCCCGCCCCGTGTGGTGCCGATCCATAGCAGCCCGGCCTGATCCTCGTAGATACTGTTTACATACCCATGATCGCTCTCAAACGGGAACCGCGAAAAGCGCCCCTGCGCCCGGTCCTCCATGCGGCTGAGGCCGAAGTTGCGCGTGCCTACCCAGAGCGACCCCGCCCGGTCCTCATACAGGCTAATGACCCGCCCCGGCGGCAAGCTTTCGGGGTCCTCGGGGTCGTGCTGAAAATGAATAAAATACCCTGGTCGTTCAGGGTCCATCCGACTCAGGGTGTTCTCGCCGCCTCCGGTCCATACGGCCCCTTGTTCATCAACCAGTACGGGAAACCCGTTGCGAAGGCTATGCGGATCGTTGGGATCGGGCTGAAAAAACTGGTACGTGTCGTTCTGGCGATCCAGGCGATGCAGTGTCCGTGTTTCTTCATTTCCGGAGGTAACCCATAAGGCCCCATCCGGCGCGTCCGAAATACTCCAGGTGAAACTGTCGCGCAGGCTGTTCGGGTCACCCAGCCGCGCATAGATATGCTCAAACGACCGGGACGCCCGGTCGACCCGGTCGAGAGTGCCGTCCATGCTTGCAATCCATAGAATGCCCTGCCGGTCGATGTACACGGTGGACACCTCGTTGCTACTCAGGCTGTGGGGGTCGAAGAGATCCTGCTGAAAAGCCACAGAAGTCCCTGATGCGGGATCGATCCAGAAGAGTCCGTCCTGATGGGTCCCTACCCACAGCCCGCCCTCCGCATCGCTGGTGATGTCCCACACGATATCGGCATTAAACGGGATGCCGTTGTTGTCCCAACTCACCGCCGGGAGCAGGTCCCTCACGTCGCGGGGATCGTTGCGGTAATTGATGAAGGTGTTCGTCTCCGGTGCAAAACGATAAACGCCCCCCCGTTCCGTCCCCACCCACAACCTACCGGCGGCGTCCTCGTGGAGCGCCCACACCACATTCACGAAGGTATCGGCATCGTCGCGTTCGAACGTAGGCGCTTCGGGAAAAAGCAGCAGGGTGGAAAACGTTTCGGTGGTGGGATCAAAGCGGTTCACGCCCCACGAGCCCACCCACAACGTGCCGTGCTGGTCCGCCAGCAGGCTTCGAATCCAGTTGTGCGTTCGGCTTGACGCATCGAGGTAGTACCGCGTAAAGGTTTCGGTGGCGGGATCGAAGCGGTTCAGGCCGTGGCGGGTCCCCACCCAAAGCGATCCGGCCCCATCCTCCACGATGACATGAATGCTGTCGTTGCTGATGGTCGTGGGGTCGGCAGGATCATGCTGAAAGCGGGTGAAAGTCTCGGCCTCCCGGTCGAAACGGTTCAGGCCGCCTCCTTGTGTCCCCACCCACAGGGTCCCGGCGCGGTCCTCAAACAGGGCCCGGATCTGGTTTTTACCCAGGCTGGTGGTATCGTCGGGAGCATGGATATACTGCTGGTGGGTGTAGCCGTCAAACTTGAACAGCCCGGTGCCGCGTTGCCCCAGCCACAGGAACCCTTCATGATCCTGCAGGATGGCCGTTGTTTGATTAAAAGGATGGGTGGCCAGGTGTTCGAACTGCAGGCGTGAAGGCGGGGGCGTGGATTCGAGTGAAGGGGACGGCTGGGCATGCACCACCACCGCCATGAGCATGCTTAGAACAATGCCGGGACCAAGGCCGCCTCCCCACCAGGACACCGAGCGACACCCCTTTGCCCATATAACGATGCGGCCTCCCTGTTTCATCGTACACCCGCGTACATCGAATAGCACCGACACCCAATCATCCCATGTCGTTGTCTCCAGAAGAGCATGCCAGACTCTTTGCTTCTAGGGGTTGCAGGCCGCGAATTTAGGCATACTCGAAACTACGCTCGGGAGGTCCACCCACAGCCTGCCCACACTCTGAATGCAGTTTATCCTGCCATGACCCAGGCGGCACTCGCCATGGCTATCACCATCATGAGGACCATCCCGGCACACCCGCTCCCGCCCACCTTCATGCCTTGTTCTTCCATGAGGGCATCAACGCGCTCTTTCGCTTCTCGCAGCCCCAACCCGGTCTCTGCGCGCAGTTGCTTGATGGCCTCAATCTTTTTCCCCGACCGCGCCAGGTCTTGCACGGCTTTTGAAATCGGGGTGCGACGCCCGTCGTCGATTCGATCATCAGGCGTTCGACTTGCTCCTTCGCTTCTTGCAGGCTAACGCCCGTCGTCTCGCGCAGCAGCTTGATGGCCTCCAGCTTCTTGCCCTGCTGGATAAGTTCGGCGATGCGTTGTGGATTGTCGCTCATAGCGCCCGTGGTGGCTGTTTATGATTCTGTCGTCCCGCCAAACGCTGCATGATAGGTGACGATGCCCGTTGCTTCCGGTGTCCCAAACGCGAGCGTCTGAAAATAGGCGGGCGGAACACCTTTTAGTATACATTCTGGCCGGTGAATAAACCCGAAGCGTCCATAATATTCCGGCTCGCCGAGTACCACGCAGCCTGCCGCTCCCCGTGTTCGTAACCGCGACAGTCCTTCCCTGATCAATGCCTGCCCGATGCCCTCCCTTTGCTGCGGCGGAATGACGGATACCGGGCCGAGGCCATACCAATCGGATGCGCCATCCGAGATTTGCACGGGTGAAAACGCCACATGCCCCACGACTTGGCCCGCCTGTTCGGCCACCAGCGAAACCACAAGCGCCCCACTTTTTCGCAACGCCGCAACGATGTGGTGCTCGGTGTGGTCGCTATACGGGGCCTCGCGAAACGCCCATTCTGTCACGGCTGCGATGGCGGATTCATCGCCAGGCTGTTCGGGGCGGATGAGCCACGTCATGAAAGCATCGTTTCTTGTTTGGGATTGGCCTGATGCCCCACCTCCCTATCAGCTGAAATAGTGACCATAACAGGTCGGGCAATAGGTATGGCTGGTTTGGGCGGGGATCTGCGCCACCCACGCCGGAACCCAATCCCACCGGTGAACAATCTGCTGATGAGACACCCGGCGGCAGTACACACATTGATGAAGCCATCCCTTGGCGTCACGGTACACCTGTTCATGGGGCCTCTCTGCGGGACGGTTGTGCGGTTCCTCTACCAGAAGGGCATTAACAACCAGCAGCCCGCCTTGCTTCAAAGGATAGACAATCTGACGAAACCGACGGTACCGATCGGGGCTGCTACACTCATACTCATGCTCCCAGCGTTTTCCCGAATCCTGGCAGCGCCGGTACGCCGCTTCGTAATAGGAGCGCAGGACTGGCGCAAACGCATCAAGAATACTGACTCCGAGTTTCCATCGGGTGGCAAGGGCTGGTTCGCCGCCATTTGACGTCGCAAAACGATACCAGGCCGGATTGACATAGGCCAGCCTCAGGTCGGGCCAAAGCCCGTAGATGACCCCCTTATGCTCCTCCAGATCAGCAAGGTCATAACCCTGCAATAACGTCGTAAAATCTACAACTGACCGTCTCTTCATGAACCGAAACCCTGTTGCCCCAAGGCCCAAGACGTGGACACCAACCGGGTTGGATAAATACCCTTTCCTATTATCCTCGAACACTCCGTAGAACAAGCAAAATCAATTCCAGAACTCCCCGTGCCTCTGAGGACGTCTTTTCATTGGTCTTTACTCCAAGGACGCAGGCACGCGCAGCACGGCATCGACGGCAGGTTTGGGCTGCCGGTCGCGGGTGAACAGCAGTGGGTAGTTGGTGCGGTTGGGCACGGGGTAGCCATTCTTCCACGACATGCCATCGTGTACACCCCACAGCGTCACCCGGTCGATTTTGTCGCGTTTGCGGTAGAAGATCTCAAAAATCTCGGCATAGCGGTCGGCGAGGGCTTGCTCCATGTCGGCGGGGAGGCCGTCGGCGTAGGGGTCGAGGAATTCCTTAAACTCCTCCAACTGAAACTGCGGATGGCCCATCGCCTGCCCGATAATCTGGCCTTCCTTGGTGAGCGGCAGCACGTCCACGTCCAGTTCGGTAATCATCACCTTCACGCCCAGCGTGGCGAACGAGTCGATGGCGGCTTCGATGTATTCGTTTTTGGGGTAGTTAAGCCCCCAGTGACCCTGGATGCCCACGCCATCGATGCGAACGCCTTCAGCCTGCAACATCCGCACGAGCCGCATAATACCGTCGCGCTTGGCGGGCCGCCACGCGTTGAAGTCGTTGTAATACAGTTCCGCGTTGGGCGCATACTCGCTGGCAAACCGGAAGGCTTCCTTGACCAGCAAGTCGCCATCGCCCACGCCGTTGACCCACGTCGTCGGGCGGTACGAACCGTCGTTGTCGATAACTTCGTTGACCACGTCCCACGCATGGATGCGTCCAGCATAACGCCCCGCCACCGTCTCGATGTGGCTACGCATCCGCTCGATCTGGGCGGTGGGGGTGTTGGGGTTGCCGTTGGCGTCCTGGAAAAACCACGCGGGCGTCTGGTTATGCCACACCAGCGTGTGCCCGATGATAAACAGGTCGTGCGCCTCGCCAAAATCCACGAAGGCGTCGGCAGGGCCGTAGTTATAAACACCCGGCTCCGGGTTGATCGGCCCGGCCTTCAGGACGTTCTCGGAAGTGATGGTGTTGAAGTGTTCGAGCACGACGGCCTGCGTCGCCGAATCGGCCCCGGTGACGATGCCGCCATTTACGGCGGTTCCGATCATAAAAGCGCCGTCATACGCAGCCTTAAGCGTTGAGGCAGCAGGCGGAGCGGTGGGGGCGGGAGTGTCGGTGGCCGAAGGCGTACAGCCCACAAGAAAAACAAGGAGCGCGACAAGGACGGAGGCGGTTTTCATAGGGGTGAGGCGGGGCGGGTGGGTGGATGGATGCCGAGCGCCCCGCAAAATAGCCGCCCGTGTTGCGAAAGTCCACCACCAACAAAGCAAGCGGTCGTCAGATTACTTGTACCCGGAGCCTTTTCAGTCGCCTGTTTCCACCGTCCGGCGCAGCCAGTTTTCGGCGAGCCCCTTCCACCCATGCGAAGCCGACTCCTCGGACAAGGCGTATCCGTGCCCGCCCTGTTCAAACACATGCAGTTCAGCCGCCACACCGTTCGCCTTGAGGGCGGTGTAGAGGTTGATGCTGTTAAACGGGTGCACCACCGCGTCATCGCTGGAGTGGATGAGGAAGGTTGGCGGGGTGTCGGCGGTCACACGTAGGTGGTTGGAGAAGCGTCCTTTCTGCGCGTCCGTGGCTTCCTCGCCCAGTAGGCCCCGCTGCGAGCCGCCGTGGGTGTAGTCATCCTGCATCGTGACCACGGGATACACCAGCACCATAAAGTCGGGGCGGTTGCTTTGGTCGAGGTGGTCGCCTTTGCCGCTGGAGAAATCCTGTGCGAAGTGCGTGCCGATGGTGGAGGACAGATGCCCGCCTGCCGAGAAGCCTAAAATCCCAACCTTGTTGGGGTCGATGTTCCATGCCTCGGCGCGGCTGCGCATCAGCCGGAGCGCCTGCTGGGCGTCTTGAATCGGCACGGCGTGATGCCCGTTGGGCAGGCGGTATTTTAAGACGCCCGCCGTAAAGCCTTGCCCCGCCAGCCACTCGGCGATGGCGGCCCCCTCGTGGTTCTGGCACACGACCGAGTAGCCTCCGCCCGGCACCACCAACACCGCCGCGCCCAGCGCCGCCGCCGCGTCCGGCTGATACACGGTCAGCGTCGGCTCGGTGATGTTGCCGACGCAAAAGTCGCCCGTTTCGGGGCCGGTGAGTTCGTTGGAGTCCGGCGGCCCGTCCGGCCACAAGGCGATGGTTTCCTGAGCAACCGCGTATGGGCTATTGATCGCCCATAGCACCATTCCAACCAACACGGCGAGGCGTAATGATTTCATGTTTCAGTTAATGCTTTCGGTTTTCAGCGATCAGGGAATTGTGCCTGAATCAAGATTATAAACCAATTAAGCTGGTCGAGCCATTCATTTAAACAATGATAAGAGCAAAACTCAATTGTTTGTCATTAATCGAGATTCTGCAAGTTCAGACACAAGTTCTTTGTTTGGCTTCTGAGAATTGTAATGCTCCTTCCCATGCCAAGAATCTGTGTTCAACCAGTTAGTGTGCTTCCCAACAAGTTCGACAAGCTTATCATGTTCGACCAAGTACCATTCACCTTGGAGAGGAAACGCTATGTAGAGCCCTTTTCCAAGATACTTTTTAGCGATAGCAACTCGGGACTTTAGCTGCACCCGAAGAGTCTCCTCTCCATCCTTGTGATAAGCAAGGAAATCAGCACCTTGCCAGTCATCAGCAAGTTTGATGCAATTGAATCCAAAGTCAGCCAGTAATCCAGCAACTTTTTGAAAGTTGTAAATCTCTTTCTGCTTGGAGTTAAGCTCTGAGTACTTGATGCGTTGTAACTTCATCGTTGTCTTGGTTTAATTCATTACTCACTCTTCATCCATCACCCTGCCAGCGCTTCGGCCTCCACAATCAGCGCCTCAATCGCGTCGAGCCCCTGGTGCCAGAAACTCAGGTCGGTGAGGTCGATGCCGAGGTGGCCGACGAGGACGTGGGGCCAGTCGGAGCCGCCTGCGGCTAACAGCCCGAGGTATTTGTCGGGGAAGCCCGCGCCTTCTTCGAGGTATTTGGCGTAGAGCGCCAGCACCAGCAGTTCGCCGAACGCATAGGCATACACGTAGCCCGGCGTGTGCAAGAAGTGCGGGATGTAGCTCCACCAGTGGCGGTAGTGGTCGCCCAGGGTCACGCTGCCCTGAAACATGGCAGTCTGCGTCTCCAGCCAGAAGTCGCCAAACTGGTCGGCGGTGAGTTCGCCCTGCTCGCGGCGGGCCGTGTGAATGCGGTGCTCGAAACGGTTCATCGCCACCTGCCGGAAGACGGTCGCGATGGTGTCGTCGATTTTGCCAACCAGCATCGCCAGCTTGTTCTGCGGGTCGTCTTCGGCGCGCATCAGCCGCTGGAAGACCAGCATCTCGCCAAAGACGGAGGCCGTCTCGGCGGTGGTGAGCGGCGTGCCCGACTGCAAGACGCCCTGCTCCCGCGCGAGGTACTGGTGGACGCCGTGGCCCAGTTCATGCGCCAGCGTCTGCACATCGCGGATCTTGCCGGTGTAGTTCATCAGCACGTAGGGGTGTGCACTCGGCACGGCGCTGTGGCTAAACGCGCCGCCGCGCTTGCCCGGACGCAGCGCCGCATCAATCCACCGCTTCTCGAAAAAGTGCCCGGCGATGGTGCCCATGTCGGGGTGGAAATCACCGTACGCATCCAGCACGAGGTCGCGGGCGTCGTCCCAGTCGTAGCGCGTGTCCGCCTCGCCGACGGGGGCGTAGCGATCGTAGTCGTACATATCATCGTAGCCCAGCAACTGCCGCTTGAGGGTGTAGAACCGCGCCACGAGGTCGTAGCGGCTCGTCACCGCGCCGATGAGCGCCTCCACCGTTTCGTCCTCGACTTCGTTGGCGTGGTTGCGGCTGGCGATCCAGTGCGGGTACGACCGCAGCCGGTCCGTCGCGGCTTTGTCAGCGAGCAGCGTGTTGAACACATACGTCAGCGTGCGCTGCTGTCCCTCCAACCCTTCAGTGAACGCCAGCGCGGCGCTGCGGCGCAGGTCGCGGTCCGGTTCGTAGAGCTTCGAGAGGACCTGCTGCTGCGTCAGCATCTCATCCCCGAGCGTAAAACGCATCGAGCCGATGGTTTCGTCGAAGTAACGGTTCCACGCGCCCCGTCCGGTGATATTTTTTTCGGCGACGACTTTTTCCTCCGGCTCGGTGAGCACGTGGTCTTTTTGCAGCCGCTGCACCTCAAGATGGTGCTTCCACCCTGCCAGGGTTTCATCAGCCAGCAGTTCCTCAGCGCGCTCGTCGGCCAGCGCCACCCATTCCAGTTCGAAAAACAACAGCTTCTGGTTCGTCTGGGTATAGGCCTCGCGCACCTGCTGCAACAGCGCCCCGGCAGACGGCGCGTTGGTGTCGGTGGACCAGTTGAGATACGCGTAGGTGTAGGCTTTCCCAAGGCTGTCGGCGAGTTCTTCGTAGCGTATCAGGGCTTCGGCGAGGCCGTGGGCGTCCAGGTCGGCGACGCGCCCGTGGTAGGCTTCATAAAACGCTGTTGCTTTCTGGTCGGCAATGGCGAGATCACCCGTGAGCGCGCCTTCGGAGGGATACAGGTCGGTCAGGTTCCAGGTGATGTTTTCGGCTCCGGTGAGGGTTGTTTCCATAGATGGTGTATGTAGCTTGTCTGCGTATTCAGGACGAGAAGATCGGGGTAACGGCTTCGCACATCGGCGCACAAAGCAAACGGCAGGGTGAAACAGCCACCGCCTTCTTTTGTTGTCTCGCCAACCCTATTTGCGTGATTGTATGGCCGAACCCAACCTTTTTCACTCCCTCGATTCGCTGGACGACCTAGAAGCTGCGCTTTCGCATTCAGAACAGGAGCCGGTGCTCGTCTACAAACACAGCCGGACGTGCTTCACCAGTTACCGCGCCCGACAAGAAATGCTAACCATGAATGAGCCTGGCGACCCGCCGATCTACGAGGTGGTGGTACAGCAAGCCCGCCGTGTCTCGAATGAGGTGGCACAGCGCCTCGGCGTCCGCCACCAGTCGCCGCAGTTGATCCTCGTGCACCACCGCCAACCGCTGTTCGACACGTCGCATAGCTGGATCAAAGCCGAGCGCATCCGTCGCCAGTTGACGGAGGACCCGTCTGAATGAATCGCTGGTGCCTGACGCTCGCTTTTGTATTTGCAGCCTGTCAACAACCCGACACGGTCACCCCTGCAACGCCACCCGACACAACCACGGCAGCCACCATCGACTCGGCGGCGTTTATGCAGGCTCTGCCCCACCTTGCAGAAGGTGCCAACCTGTCGCTCCCGTTTCCCGCGCCCGACTTCGCCCTTTCAACGCTTGACGGCGACACGCTGCGCATGGCCGACCTGCACGGCGACTGGGTGTTGCTGAACTTCTGGGCCACGTGGTGCGCCCCGTGCCTGGTCGAGATCCCCGACCTTGCCGCATTACACACCGACCTAAACCCGCATGGCTTCCACGTCGTGGGCGTATCGTTGGATGAGGAAGGCTTCGGCGTCGTAGAACCGTTTGCACAAAAGCTGGAAATCTCTTATCCGCTCGTGGTGGACAACGGCACGATGGCCGCGGCCTACGGCGGCATTTACAGCCTGCCCACCACCTTTCTGATCGACGCCGACGGGCAGGTGATTAACCGGTTCGTCGGCCTGTTTCCCAGCGCCGAGATGCACGCCCCGCTGCGCGACATGCTGGGCTTATCTGTTGAGTGAGGGAAGGGGAATGGGGTTAGAGGGAGGAGGAAGAAAGGGGGCCATGGAAACGACACCAGCGACGTGCGGTGGCGCGAGCCTGCCCATACTGCCAATCTGATCGACCTGCCCCCTATTCTCCTTCGCCGCGTTCGGCTTCGAGGTTGATCAGGTAGTCTTCGATGCTGCTAACCAGGACGTGTTGTTCCTCGTCGATCTCTACGGTCTCGATGTCGCCGGTGCGCACCATTTTTTTGATGCGGTTGCGGTCGATCATCTTGAGGATGCGGCGGGCTTCGCGGCGGGTGACGTGCCCGTTGCGATAATCGACGGCGAAGGCGCGGATTTCCTCCACCTTGTCTTTGCGCAGGGAGATGACCCGCACTTCTTCATTGTCGTCGGTCAGGCTCCACCGCAGCGTCCCATCAATCAGGTGACGGTCCACCCAGCGCACCAGCGTCTGTTGCGAGATTTGCAGTTCCTCGGATAAAAGCTCAAGGGCAAACTCTTCACGTTCAACCGGTTGGGTTTTGGTGGCTCCAAAGACGCGCATACAACAGGATCACTAATCAAGGAAAAGAAAAGAACAAATTTTATAGTCGAATTCTCCTCTTTCGTTCCACACAGGACGCGCGACGGCATAAAACGCTAGTGCATCAGCACCATTTGGCGGGTGGCTACCCCCTGGCCTGCCTGAAGCCGGTAAAAGTATACCCCGCTGGCCACTGCGACCCCGGCATCGTTCTGCCCATTCCACTCCACGGTATACGGCCCGGCTTCAACCTCCCGGTTCAGGAGTTGGCGCACCGGTTGACCAAGCGCGTTGTAGATGGTGAGTTCGACCGGCCCGGCCTCTGCCAACGAGAAGGGAATGGTGACCACACGACGTGCCGGGTTGGGGTAGCTGCGTCCCAGCGCAAAGGATGGCGGTAGCTCCTCCTGCTTGTCACCGGAAAGAACCTGTTTATTCCCAGAGGCAGCCATGCACCCGGGCGTTGCGGGAAAGCAGGCAATGTGTCCTTCCACATATTGCCGAATCAAGGTCGCGTCTGCCTGCGTGACTTTTCCATCGCCATCCACATCGGCGGCGGCACGGGCCGCCGCACTGGAAAGATTCATGTTCAGCGTCGTTCGGGTCACCAGCGCGGCATCCGTGTAGGTCACGGCTAGGTCAAAATCCACATCGCCATAGCGAGGCACCACCTCCACCTCGGAGGCCTCGGCAGCGCCAGCCAGGGCTCCGGCATTGAGCACCAGCGCCTGGATACCTACCGGCGACACCCCCAGTTGCGTATTCCCGCGGAATCCAAGGTTTAGCAGCACGCCTTCTGGCGAGGAGGAAGACGAGACTGCCAGGTGTCCCTCTACCTGAATCCGTCCCGGAGCCAGCAACACCCCGGTCGCTGTTTCACTTCGCGAGTCATTCGTCTCTACCCCTACAAACGTCAACAAGGCGGGGTCGTAGTGTATTTCGAAGGCATACGACGTGACCTCTTTCAGGGCAGGGCTGACCACACGAAGGGGCACCGTAACTACGTCGTTGGGATTCACCCTGCCTGGTTGGACCAGCAGGAGGGTTTCATCCACCACCCGCACCACAAGGGGCAGGTAGTCACCGGGGACATCCTCATCCAGGGTCACCTCCAACCCTACGTCATAGGTGCCGGGCAACAACCCGTCAGGGTTAAATTGCAGGTGAATATCTGCGGCCTCGCCTGGTATCAGCGTGCCCTCTTGCACATCTACTGTCAGCACCTCCGTGGGCGCGGAAATCGACACCTCATCAATCTGCGCATAAAAATCGGTGGGGGCACGTTCCAGGCTAAAGTAGCGCCACCGCAGCCGAAAGCGGTCGCCCGCCTCCAGTTGGTTCACCAAGGGTATTTCAACCTGCACACCGGGTCCGGCAAAGGTATCGCCAAGGTCTTCGGCCCAGCGACGCACCGTACTCCACGTGACCCCATTATCGACGCTGAGGTCTAGGTTCAAAAACGCCCGGTTGGTGGCGGCGGTGATAAAGTTCGCCCGGAAGCGGAGGTTCAGATTCGCTGAGAACGCTGTTAGAAGGGGCGTGCGCAAGGTGGCGTCGAAGGGGGTGTTGGGGGCCGCGTGGCTACTAATCATAGCAGCCTCTCCAGTACCCCCTGTGTAATTGGCATATCCCTGGGAAAAAGCACTATGACGCCGCCACCGCACCCCACTCCCCGCATGGTCTACCACAGACCACGACGCCGGAATGCCCGCGTTGAAGTCTTCTTCCAGCAATGGCCCCATCACCCCGGCATCGAGCGTTCGGGTGTCGGGCGTAACCGTAAATGAAGTCGTGCGAGGACCGGTGTTGCGAAGGGTGACCGTTTGCTCTTGGGTATACCCCACCGCCGCATACAACTTCAGGGCATCGGGCTGCAGGTCGACCGTAGGTGGTGGGATTCCTTCGCCGCGCAACAGCACCGTCAGCACGGGATCGACCGGATCATTGCTTTCAATACGCAAGGTCTCGGCTACAGGCCCCACCACCAAGGGCTTAAACCAGAGGGGCACCACCCGCGCCGCGCCCGGTGGAATGGTGAGTGCTTCGACGGGCAAATCGCCCACCCCAAAAACAAAGGAATTAACGCGCAGCGCCACCTCCAGCACGTCGAATCCGGTGTTCTGGATAATCAGTTGCTCGGTGACCGAGGCCCCGATGGCCACCGAGCCGAATTGCTGCTCGGTTTGCCGGAGCGTGATGCGAGGGCTGCTTCGGACGGTGAAGGTAACCGGCACCGTAGCAGTGGGCCGCCCGGCTTGGTCAAAGGCCGCCACCTCCACCGCTGTCTCGTAGGTCCCGGCAAGCAAGTTACCCGCATCGAACGTCACCGGGACCTGCTGGCTTTCGCCGGGGCCGATGCGCCCGGTATGCACGTCGGGTGTCAGGAAGGAGCCACTGGGCAAGGCCAGGTATCCCAGGTGCGTGCCAGCAGGAAACATCGACACCACCGTGGTGGCGGCGGTGGCGGGGTCAACCACCCGAAACGCGCCTTGCTGCCCGTCGGGCTGATAGGACGCCAGGTACAGCATTCCTGTGGCAGGGTCGTAATCCAAACCCTGGTCTCCGTTTGCATCAAAACCAATGGGGCCAATGGCCACAACTTCGCCCGTGGTTTTATTAATCCGCAGCAGTTCATCTCTTTTGATGTCCAGCCCCACCATTTGCCCCATCGGATCAATCGCCAACGCCACCACCGCCCGATCTCCGCCTCCAATCCCCCCTACTGCCGTTGCCTCACCAGTTGCCGGATCGACCGTATAAAGCGTGGAAATGTGGTTGTCATAAACGGTGCATCCATACAACGACCCGTCGGTAGGATCGGCCGCCAACCCGGTCCAAACTTCACCGTTGTCGGCGGGCTGGGACGGGCCAACCACGGCACGCTGCCCGGTGGCGACATCTACCACCTGGAGTTGCGGTGGAGAAGAGGTGCGTTCGGGATGGGTGATGATGTAGAAGCGGGTGTCATCGCCATACAAAAAGTCACCGGCAAAACTCGGTGGCGACAGGGCCACAGGCTCCACGGTCTCGGCGTGGTCAAGCGCAAACCGCATAAACCGGGTGGGTTCGAGCAGGTTGGTGCTATAGGCCACCAGCGCAGTTGCGTCTGTTCGCCGGGCCCGGGTGGCTGTGCCGCGGTCCTCTCGCTCGCGGGGAAGAAGCGGAGAAACGGCCCGGTTGCCCCGCACCTGCACCTGAAACGTTTGTGCCTGCACTGGGTCGTCATTAAAAAGGGTGAACGTGGTCGTCCCTTGCTGCCTGCGGACCAGCGAGAGGGCCAACGCACCGGGTTCGATCCGAAAAGGGAAGCCCCCCTGATTAACCGTAAGCTGGAGGGGCCATGCCACGACGGGCTGCGTGGGGCTCGACGTAGCCACGCGCAACGTATCATGATACACCCCGGGAAGCACCCGCCGTGCATCCACGTGCAAGGTCACGGCTTGGGTCTGGGCGGGCTCCAGCCACCCAACGGACGGCTGCGCGGTGACATATTCCGGCACGGGATCCCAACTGACAATGAGCGAATCGGTAAGAAAGGGCGTCTTGTCCGCCAGGGTGACCCCTTGCTGCCGAAAGTCATCTTGCAAGCCCACCGTCCCCACCATCAGTTCCTCCGCAACGTCGCGGTAATAAAACCGAATGCGCCCGTCTTTGTAGAGGTGCACCTGAAAAACAAAAGTCCCACTCAGGGGCGTTGTGCCGGGCGGAAAAATGGTCGCTTCCAGTTCATACTGCACCACCAGGCGCTCGTGCGTGGCGTCGTGGTAGGTATACACCAGGCGGTTGTCGGGATTAAACCGGTGCCACAGCGGCGCGATAAGGGCAGGCGGCGCCACGATGCTCGGTAACGAGGTGGGCACGTTAAACTGCCCCGACGTCCCGAACGTTAAAAATCCGTGCGGACTGATCCCGATGTTCTGGTACGTGACGCCGTAATAGAGAAACGGAAACGGGAGTACCTGCACCGCCACATCGTCACCGGGCACTGAGACGGGCGTCCCCCGGTCGGCAATGTCGACCCAGACAAATGGCTCCGCCATTTCCCGACTATCGGTCCAGCTATAACCACTTCCGAGGGGACCTACGCCTTCTTGTGCCCCCCCCATTCCACGGATGCCAAACGCCACCCCTTCGGTCCCCGTGTTGGTCAGCGCAAGGGTTTGCGTGGCTTCGTCGCCTGCGACCAGCGCCACTTGAAGAACGGGCGGTGTCACCTCCAGCGGGGTCCCCGTTTGCCCCTGCGTGGTGGGCACCCACATGACAGCGCTGCTTACCAACAGGCATAGAACGACGCTCCATCGACGCAGTGATGTGCGACACGGTGCCTTTACCAAGAGCAGCATACCTTCTATACTAAACAAGCTATCGGGGGGCTTCAAGAGGCGGTCGCTGGAACCCCAATCAGGTAGCAGAGATCCCACCAGAGCAATACGTTCAAAAATAGAAAAAGACAGGATGACAGGGAATCCACCTGCGCCGTCGTGCGCCAATCCGGGTACCCATTGAGAGGAGGTTATTCAAGGCTGCACCCTTGCCTTCCGCCTCCCTTCATGAACAGCCCAAGGCTACCGCAGCGTTTTGTTCTTGGCTCCTATCTCTGTGCATTAAAACCATACCGTTGGGCGTGTGCTTATTGCGTGTTCGCCCTTCCTGCCTCAAGAACCCCTGTTCTTTTGCGCCGTATGAACTGCCAACTTATACCGACGGGTATACCAACTCACAACATCCACCTTGCAGGGTAAAACCATGGCCCCTAGGTTGCGATGTTATCTATGCTTAGCCGTTAGGTTTCATCCGCACTCTTTTATGATGTACCGACTCCACAACGCCCTGCTGTTTGGGCTTCTTTTCGTCCTGCTTCTTGGTCCTCTTCCCGCTGCTGCCCAATCGGCTGCGCCGAAGGCCCAACTCACCCTCGAAGACATTCACGCCAATGGAACGTTCGCCTCGCGCGGCTTCCAGGGCGGTCGCTGGGCCACCGAGGGGCCCGTGGTCTATTTCGTTCAGCCCGACCAGGCCCAGAACGCGACCCACCTCGTCAGCTACAACCTCGAAAGTGGCACCCAAAGCACGCTTATCGATGGAGCCGCCCTGTATGCCGCTGACGTGGGACGGCTGATCCGCATCGAGAACTACCAGTACAGCAATGCCGGTGACAAGGTGCTGATTTATACCGACTCGGAACGGGTATGGCGGCTCAACACAAAGGGCTACTACTATGTGTACGACCAGAACGCCGAGACGCTGACGCCCATTGCCGACCGTGAGGCTGGCTTTCAGATGTTCGCCAAGTTCAGCCCAGACGGCCAGCATGTTGCCTTCGTGCGCGACCGCAACTTGTTTCTGGTGAATCTGGATACAATGGAAGAGACGGCCCTCACCACCAACGGTGCAACGGGAGGCCTCATCAATGGCACGTCGGACTGGGTGTATGAGGAAGAATTTGGACTGCGCGACGGCTGGAGTTGGAGCCCCGACAGCCGCCACCTCGCCTTCTTCCAGCTTGACGAAACGAACACGCGCGAGTTCGCCATGACCGATCTGCGCGGCTTCTACCCCGAATACGAACGCTTCCGCTATCCCAAAGCGGGCGAGACCAACAGCGAGATCCGCGTCGGCGTCATCGACATCACCTCCGAAAGCCGCGTCCCGCTGTTCTTCGACACGCAAACATGGAACGCAGGCGGTGAGGAATTTGAATACATCCCGCAGATGGGCTGGACGCCTGAGATCGATGGGACGCCTTATGTGTGGATGTTCCGCATGAACCGCGACCAGAATGACCTCGACGTGCTCTACGGCAACCCCGCCACGGGCGACCTGATGACGGTACTGGAAGAAACCGAAGACACATGGATTGAGGTGGAGACGGGCTTCAGCGACCTCGACGTGGGCCAGTTAACCTACCTCGAAGATGGCGAACATTTTGCTTGGATCAGCGAACGCGACGGCTACCGGCACCTGTACCTGTACAAAAACGATGGCGACTTCGTGCGGCAGCTCACGCACGGCGACTGGGACGTGACCGATTTCCACGGCATCGACGAGCAGCGCGGCGAGTTGTACTTCACCGCCGCCAAAGAGACCCCGCTGGAGCGCCACCTGTACCGCGCCCCGTTCAACAACAGCAGTGCCACAGACACCCCGATGACGCTCGAAAAAATTACCGAGCAGGCGGGATGGCACGGCATCAACATGTCAGGCGACCTGAGTTACTACATCGACTCCTACTCCAGCGCCACCTCGCCCCCCGTCGTCTCGCTGTACAAAGCCGACGGCTCGTTTGTGAAGCTGCTTGAAAACAACGAGCGCTTGCACAACACCCTGGCCGAGTATGACCTCCCGGCCCCTGAGTTCTTCGAAGTCCCGGGCGCGGATGGCACCATGCTCAATGCGTGGATGATCAAACCGGCTGACTTCGATCCGAACGAGCAGTACCCGATGCTGATGTATGTGTATGGTGGCCCTGGCTCACAGACGGTGCGCAACCAGTGGGGCGGCACCAACTACCTGTGGCACCAGTACCTCGCGCAGGAAGAAGGCGTGATTGTGGTAAGCGTGGACAACCGGGGCACCGGCGCACGCGGCAAGGCCTTCAAAAGTGCGCAATACAAGCAGATGGGCGTGCTAGAAGCCCAGGACCAGATTGCCGCCGCCCAGCACCTCGGCGGGATGGACTTTGTAGACGCAGGCCGCATCGGCATCTGGGGATGGAGCTACGGCGGCTTTATGACCCTCAACAGCTTGATGCAAGGCGACGGACCGCAGACGTTCAAGGCGGGCGTATCGGTGGCTCCGGTGACGCACTGGAAGCTCTACGACACGATCTACACCGAGCGTTACATGTCCACGCCGCAAAACAACCCCGAGGGCTATGAAGCGGGCTCGCCGCTCAACTACGCGGACCGGCTCCAGGATCATCAGAAACTGCTGATGGTGCATGGCGACTTCGACGACAACGTGCACTTCCAGAACGCTGTGCAGATGGCCGACGCCCTGCAAGCTAAAAACAAGCAGTTCGAGTTTATGATGTACCCGGGCCGCAACCACGGCATCTACGGCGGCAAGACCCGCATCCACCTGTATTCGCTGATGACCAACTTCGTCACCGAACACCTGCGGTATCAACCCGAACCGGTCAACGTGGAGCAGGCCTCGCACTAACGGCTAGGCTTCGTAAATTGCTCACGCTTCCCGACGCAGGAAACTGCTATATTGGGGCGGCTCTGGATACACCGGGGTCGTCCCTTTTTTGTTGTCATTTGCAGTTACACCTGCGTCATTGGTGGTCAGTAGCAGGCTACACCTGCGTCAGTGGTGGCTTCGCCACGTCAGGAGCGGACTGCGTCCGCGTCATTCATCAACCCGAACACTGGTCGCAAAAATGACAGCCCCGCAGGGGTTAAATGACGCATCCGAAGGATGCTAGTGACCACCCATGACGCCCAAAGGGCCAACGACGCATCCGAAGGATGCCAATGACCTGATAGCCTCACCATGCCCCAAACGCCCGACCTGCTCCTCCACGGCGGCACCTTGCTTGACCCGGAAACCGGCACTACCCGCCGCGCCGATGTGCTGATCCAGAACGGCACCATCACCCAGATCGCCGAAACGATTGACCGCGACGACGTGCCGCGCTACGACTGCACCGACAAGATGCTGTCGCCGGGGTGGATGGACATGCACGTGCACCTGCGCGAGCCGGGCTACGAGTACAAGGAAACCATTGCGACGGGCTGCAAGGCCGCGGCGTTTGGCGGGTTTACGGCGGTGGCCTGTATGCCCAACACCGATCCACCCATCCACACCCGCGACGTGGTGGAGTTTATCATCGAACGGGCCGCCAAGTTGCCGGTGGATGTCTATCCGATTGCATGTGTCTCGAAGCAGCGGGCGGGCAAGGAGCTTACCGAGATGGGCGACCTCGTGGACGGCGGCGCGGTGGCGTTCAGCGACGACGGCTCGCCGGTGCAAAGTGCCGGGCTGATGCGGCGGGCGCTCGAATACGCGTCGATGCTAGACCGGCCCATCATCAACCACATGGAGGAACTGACGCTGGGCACCAAGGGCCACATGAACGAAGGCGACGTGTCGACGCGCCTCGGCATGACGCCCGTTCCGGCGCTGTCGGAAGAACTGATGATTGCCCGCGACTTGCTGCTGGCCGAGTTTACGGGCGGGCACCTGCATGTGGCCCATATCTCCACCGCCAAAGCTGTGCAACTCGTCCGCGAAGCCAAGGCCAACGGCATCCCCGTCACCACCGAGGTCTGCACGCACCACTTCACCCTCACCGACGAAGCCGTGGAACACACCGCTTTTTCGACAGACACGAAGATGCATCCGCCTCTCCGCACCGCCGCCGATGTGGCTGCCATGAAAGAAGGGCTCCGCGACGGCACCATCGACGCCATCTGCACCGACCATGCGCCGCACGCCTCGTTCGAGAAAGAGGTCGAGTTTATCGCCGCGCCATTTGGCATCCTCGGTCTGGAAACCGCGTGGGGTCTTACCGGACGCGAACTCATCGAGCCCGGCGTGCTGGATGTGGCCGAAGCCGTGCACAAACTCACGGTCGCGCCGCGCCAGATCCTGCGGCTTCCCGTCCCGAAAATCAAAAAAGGAACGCCCGCCAACCTCACCATCTTCGACGCCACCACCGCGTGGACGTTTGAGTCCCGGCACATCCAGTCCAAAAGCCGCAACACTCCGTTCGTCGGCGACCAGATGATCGGACGCGCCTGGGCGGTTTACAACAAAGGACAGTTCGTGAAGAACGACGGATAGACTTGCTTGCTTCGCTTCACTTGCCCGAAAAAACCTCCCTCCACACCACCTCTGCCGCAACTGCTATCCCATCCGCGTTCCAGTGCGTATCGTCGCGCCAGAAGGTATGTTTTCCTTCGGCCAGGAGGCTATCGGAGGCGGCGATGAGCGATGGAGTCAGGTCGGTAGCAGGAATGCTAAGACGATTGCTTGCGGTTTTTAGCAGTTCCCATTGAAAATGCGGCAGAGAGTCGAGCGCTACCCCTGCGTCATTGTCCAGCAAATGGTGATAGACGCGGTATTTGGCAGGAATGAAGAAGATATGGGCGATGTCGGGCTGAAGGGGCCGCAGGTGGCCTTCAATTTCGGTCGCCATGTGGGCCAATAGGGAGTCGCGCCGGACCACCTGCATGCTACCCGTCAGAAATGCCATGGGACCCGCTGCCCCCTGCAAAACCGCTACCCGCTCGCGCTGCGGCTGTCTACGTGCGACTTTTAAGCGCTGCTGCATCAAAAAGAAGTAGCGATACATCCTAAAACCGTGAAAGCGTTTGGCAAACTGCTCGTACCGCGTTCCCTGTTCATCTGGCGACACGGCATGGCTACCGGGAAACAGGTCTCCTTTCCAAAAGTCGTTGCCTTCAAAAATAAACAGGATAAACCGAGCATCCGCGTCTACCTCTTGCTTAAACGCCCGCATCCGCGCCACATAGTCCACAATTTTGCCCGGATAGCCCAGGTTGTAGACATCCTCTCCATAGGTCACATAAAGCTGCTCAGTGAGAAGGTCAGGCTGTGTGATTCCCGTGCCAGCCACAAATGAATCGCCCACAAAAACAAAGGGCTGCCCCTGGTAACTCCGTTCATTGCGGAAGCCGTGGTTGTCTGTGTGAAACGCGACCACCCGGGGCTCAGCGGGGATGTCTTCGCGGGTAGAAAGGGCCCGCAAATCACCGTGTGGCTGCGGCATGGTTACGTCAACCCCTGCGGCATAGGCATTGTCGCCCGCATATTTCTCATCGGGGCGATAATACACCGAATCCTGCAACCCCGTAACCCGCAATCCCCCTGCCACCAGCAGCGTAGCCACGCCCAGCGAAAGACTCACCAAAACAACGTGCCGTGGGTCGATAAAGAGAAAGAAGACCGCAAGCCCCCCTAAAAGCACCGCAAAAACGGGAAACGACAGGGCGAAAAACATCAACACCAGACTCACTCCCGCCACGCACACAAGGACAACGCCGACTTGGGTAGCCACTTTTTTCATGCCCGCGTCCTGCTTAAACCATGCCCGCACGCCCTACCCATGAAACTTACGTCCCCGCCACCAGCCGCTTCGCCAGTTGGCGCGGGAGGCCAGAGGCAAGAATTTTCCCGGCGGTGCGCTGGACATCGTATTTGACCCGCACCAGCCGATACTCGAACGTCTCGGTGTCGAAAAAGCCCACGCAGGCGCGGGGGTCGTTGTCGCGGGGTTGCCCCACGCTGCCGACGTTGATCAGGTAGCGGTTGCCCCGCTCCACCCGTGTCGTGCCGATGCGCTCGCCCATCACAGCCGGCACATGCGAGTGCCCGATGAAGCACACGGGCGTCGTGAAGTGGTTAAACTGGTTGCGGGCCACCATAAAGGATTCGAGCCGCAGCCACATTTCCGGGCGCTCGGGAGCGGCATGAACGAAGGTGCAGCCGTGGGCTTCGAGCACCAGCGGCAAGGTAGCCAGATAGTCGAGGTGCTCGGCGCTGAGTTGCTGGCGGTTGTGCCGCACCGCCTTTTTCGCCGCGCGCGGAAACCACGACGACGTCTCCGGTTCTTCGTAGGCCACGGCCACGTCATGATTGCCCTGCACCACCCCTGCACACCGAGCCCGCACCAACTCCACACATTCCACCGCATCCGATCCATATCCCACAATATCACCCAGGCAATACACTTCATCGACCCGCGCCGCATCGATGGCCGCAAAGGCAACGCGCAACGCCTCGTAGTTGGAATGGATATCGGAAATAATGGCTAGCTTCACGTACGCGGTGGGGTTTAGCAAGAAAGCGCCCTAGTATACACAACACATCGTTCATTCGGCTCTGAAATTAAGACGAAGGGTGGATTATTGGGCAGGTGGCTGTCGGCGTTCGGCTGTCGGCTATCGGCTGTCGGCGCTATCGTGTCATCCATGACCTGCTGACCTGCGACCAATCCTTCCCTCCCCCACTCCCACACTCACCCTTTTCCCTACGCTTCCCCCTAATCCCTTCCCCCATCCCTCAAAGAAACCTGTTTCTACGCCAAGGGTCCAAGCACGCTGTTTCTGCCAATCCCTAACCACCGCCTCGATACGTGCGTCTTTTCTTTCGCCTCGTTTTCCTCTTCGTATGCATCGGGCTGACCGGATTCTTCCAGGCCCAGGCCCAACCCACCACCCAGGAAGTCAGTGCCCTGCTCGAAGCCTACCGCGCCGATGCGAACCGCCTCATTGAAACGGCTACCGCGGACAGTGCCAGCTACGAGCGCCTGGCTTATATGTGCGACACGTTTGGCCCTCGCTTGAGTGGCAGTGCCAACCTGGAAAACGCCATCGACTGGATCCTCGCTGAGATGGAGCGAGACGGCCTCGCCAATGTGCGCGGCGAGCCGGTGATGGTGCCGCACTGGGTCCGGGGCGACGAATCGCTGACGCTGCTGGAACCCTATGAAGGCGACCTGCACATCCTGGGGCTGGGCGGCAGCATAGGTACACCGCCCGAAGGCATTACAGGCGAAGTGTTTGTGGTAGGCTCCTTCGACGAGTTGGAGGAAAAAAAGGCACAGGCAGAAGGCAAAATTGTGCTGTTTAATGTGCCATTTACCAACTACGGACAGACGGTGCAATACCGCGTGCTGGGGGCCATCCGCGCCGCGCAAGCCGGAGCCATCGCCAGCCTGATTCGGTCGGTCGGACCGTTTTCGTTGTATACGCCCCACACGGGCGTGATGCGCTATGACCAGCAGGTGCCGCAGATCCCGCACGCCGCCCTCACCCTTGAAGACGCGGAGATGCTGCAACGCATGCAAGACCGGGGACAAACCCCTGTGGTGCGCCTGTACATGGAAGCCGAAACGCTACCGGATGCACCCTCGCGCAATGTGGTGGCGGAAATCGTCGGCTCCGAGTTTCCCGAAGAAGTGGTGGTCCTCGGCGGGCACATCGACTCGTGGGACGTGGGACAGGGGGCCGTGGATGACGGCGGCGGCAGTGTGGCAGCGTGGGAAGCGGTGCGCATCATCAAAGAACTGGGGTTGCAGCCCCGCCGCACGATCCGTGTGGTGCTGTGGACCAACGAAGAAAACGGCCTGAACGGGGCCACGGCCTACCGCGATGCCCACATCGACCAGGTCTCGAACCACGTGCTGGCAATGGAGTCGGACAGCGGCGTGTTTAAGCCCAGCGGCTTCGGCTTCACCGGCACCCACGACGCCTATGGCATCATGCAGCAGATCGGTTCGCTGCTCGACCCCATTGAGGCAGGTACCATCACGCGCGGCGGCGGCGGGGCCGACATCTCGCCGCTGATGCGCCTCGGCGTGCCCGTTATGGGCCTTTCGGTGGAGCCGAGCACGTATTTCTGGTACCACCACACCAACGCCGACACCATCGACAAAGTGGACCCGCACGAAATGAACCTGTGCGTCGCCACGATGGCCGTCATGGCCTACGTCGTCGCCGACATGCCCATCGACCTGCCCCGCGCACGCACGGACCAAGGCTCGAACTAGCGCGCGCCTTCAATCCCTCCCTCGAGGGAGGTGACGCGTCAGGGCCGGAGGGTGTATACGCTTGATTTACATCCCCAGTCGCGGAGCCTGTCCTGAGCGAAGCCGAAGGGCGAAAGCCCCCTCATGGGGGCGGTTTTTCGCGCTCCTCTGATTCCTACCCCTTCACCCGGTTCAGTGCCATCGCCCGGAGCATCCAGTTGGGCAAGGACTGACCCATGGGCTTGCCGCGCAGGTTGAGGTACCAGCCGATCTTTTTGAGCACGGGCACGCGGTGCGTCTCCACAAACTCGATGAGCGTACCATCGGGGTCTTCGATATAGCTGAACCGCCCGGCGGCCTCGCCCATGTCGAACGAGTTGGCGCTATCGACGGTGAAGAGAAACCCGGCGTCTTCGCACGCGGCTTTTAGCGCGTCCATGCCCTGGATATCGAAGCACAGGTGGATGAACCCGATGTCACCCCAGAAGCGATTTTCAAACAGCCGAACGGGCGTGCGGTCCAGCGCCTGCACCAATTCAAGCTGACTCGGCCCGAGCAGGTTGGCAAACGGCCCCTGAAACGGCTTGGAGCGCCCCAGCAACACGCGGCGATATACTTCGTCGCCCCCTGGCAGGTCGGCAAAATCCGCAAACGTGTCGGTTTCGTCGTAGATCACCGTGTCGTAGCCGAGAATGTCGCTGTACAGCCGCCGCGCCTGCGTGATGCTTGACACGCCAATCATGCAACCACTCGGACCATTGGTCGCATGACTGCCTTTGGTGAACTGGTGTGTGCTGGGCACCACATCAAACGTCAGCCCCAGCGGATCGCGGATGTAAAAGTGCGGCTGCCCGGCGGGATCACGAAGCACCTGCACCGACACATCGAGCCCCGCCTGCAAGAACCGCTGGTGCACGGCCTCTACGTCGGCACAGCCGATCCGTACGATGGCAATGCCCAAATCACCGATGTGCATCGGCGCGGGGGAGGGCTCTGGCGTGCGGCTGGTGTACTGCCACACCTCAAACCCGCCGCCCCCTTGCATATTGAGCGCCAGCGTGGCGGTACGGCGCTGTACCTCGCCGCCCGTGTAGGGCGTCATCAGCGGGGCCTCGGCGGCGTCCTGAAAAATCGGCACGTCCATCCCAAACTGCCGCCGGTACCACGCCCATGCCCGGTCTACATCCGGCACTCCGACGCCCACCTGTTGAATCCCTCCGATGAGATAGGTCATGTATGATCGTTGGAAATCTGTTTCAAAGTCTTGATACGTGAAACGTGATGCGTAAAACGTGAACTTGGATTGAACGAAGACGCTTGTTCTTCAAGAATGCACTACTCCCGTTCGGAGAATTCCATAGCTGTACAAAACCGCAACGCTGGTACCAGCACCCTCACGTTTTACGTTTACTTCGTCAGTCGCTTCGCTCGTGTCACGTTTCACAACCCACGTTTCACTCCTCACGCCCCTTTGGCCACCGTCGCCGCTACGCCGGAGCGGTCGCTCAGGTTGAGGCGGTCGCGGAGGGTTTGGAAGGCTTCGATGGTGCGGTCCACGTCGTCGTCGGTGTGGGCAGCGGTGGAGGTGAGGCGGAAGAGCATCACGCCGCGCGGCACGACGGGGTAGGTGACGGCAGAGGCAAAGATGCCGAGTTCTTCGCGCAGCATGCGGATGGCCTTCAGCACCGTCTGCTCGTCATCGGCGGGGAGGTACACGGGCGTAATCGGCGAGGCGGTGTTGCCAATGTTGAAGCCGAGGTCTTTGAGTTCGGTCTGCAACCGCCGGGCGATGTGCCACACCTGCTCGCGACGTTCCGGCTCGGCCTCAATCACGTCGAGCGCCGCACGGACCGCCTCGATGTATATCATCGGGAGGCTCTTGGCGAAGATGTTGGTGCGGGCGTTGTAGCGCACGTAGTCGATCACCCGCTCGTCGCCCGCGGTCACGCCGCCGATGGCCGCGAACGACTTGGCGAAGGTACCGAAATACAGATCCAGCCGGTCTTGCACGCCCTGATGCTCGGCGGTGCCTGCGCCCGTCGGCCCCATCACGCCAAAGCCGTGGGCGTCGTCGACGAAGAGCCGTGCGCCGTATTTTTCCTTGAGGGCACAGATCTCCGGCAGCGGCGCGAGGTCGCCCGTCATGCCAAAGACACCTTCCGTCACCACAAGAATGCCGCCTTTGGTGCGTTTGCGGGCGGCTTGCAGTTGGCTTTCGAGACTTTCGAGGTCGTTGTGGCGGAAGACGCGGAACGGCTTGCCTGCTGCCGCCACCATCGCGCCATCAACGATACAGGCGTGCGAGAGACTGTCGATGATAACCGTGTCGTTGCCTTCGACGAGCGAGGCGATGGTGCCCATCACGCCCATGTAGCCGAAGTTCCACACCACCGACGCCTCTTTCTGGAGATACCGCGCCAGTTCGCGTTCGAGTTCGAAGTGCCGCTCGGTGGTGCCGGTCATCAGCCGCGAGCCCATCGGCGACCACGGGCCATGCTGTTCCAATGCCTTCCGCGCCTGCGACTGGATGCGTTCGTCGTGCGCGAGGCCGAGGTAGTTGTTGATGGACCAGACGATCACGTCGTGCCCCTGAAACTGCATGTGCGGCCCCACTGGCCCCGTCAGTTCGGGCTGGGTGAAGTAGCGGTCTTTTTGCAGCCGGTATTTACCGAAGTAGCCGCCATCGGTGTCGCACTTGTCAAACAGGTCGCCGCCTTCCACGTCTTCCTCCAGTTCGGCCTGATGCCCCGTCGCCAATTTCTGCGCGAGTTGGCCGATGGTGAGTTCGTTCAGCGCCTCGTCGGTCGGGACCATCACGCCCAGTTCCGACTCGATGGCGAGTTTAAGTTCGACGACATCGAGCGAGTCGAGCCCCAGCACCCCGAGCGCATCGTCGAGGCTGACGCGCGAGACCGGTAGTTTGAGCGAACGCGCCACCAGATACCGCAGGTGCTCGGCGATGTGGATCTGCCGGTCGATGGGCGAGAGCGTGTGCAGGTCTACCTGATCGATGGATGCCGTGTCGATGGTTTCCGATTCGACATTCGCAGAAAGCACGTCGCGGGCGACTTCATGCAGCTTGCCCGACAGCAGTCCCACGCGGCACGCCTTGCGCCGGATTTTGCCGCTGGACGTTTTGGGCAGGCTGCCCGTCTTCAGCAGCGCCACCGTGTGCACCTGCAGTTCGTGTTTCTCCGAAACGGCTCGCCGGATCGCGGCGATGATGCCGTCGGCGTCGAGGTCGCGCAGGGCGCTGCGTTTGACTTCATGCACCACGCCGAGCCGCTCTTCGCCGTCAACTTCAATGGCAAACGCCGCGCCCGCCTTGGGCACCAGCGCTGGGTGCGCCTCCGAAACGGTCGTCTCAATGTCTTGCGGGTAATGGTTGCGTCCGCGAATGATGATGAGATCCTTGAGGCGCCCGGTGACAAACAGCGCGTTGTCTTTGATGAAGCCGAGGTCGCCTGTGCGCAGCGCTGTCAGCGAAGGCGTTTCGGTGGAGGCCGCTGCGAAGGTGCGGGCGGTTTCTTCCGGATGTTTCCAGTAGCCCTGCGCCACGCTCTTACCCGAGATCCAGATCTCACCGACGCGCCCGGTGGGGCACGGCTCATGTGTATCCGGATCAACAATTTGCAGCTTCATGCCATCCCACGTCTGCCCGGCACTCACCAGCGCCCGCACCTCGCCACCGTTGGCCGGCAGCACGCGGTGTTTGGTCAGCGCCTCAGCATCCACCAGATCAATACGCGGCGCGTCGGGCTTGGGAATACCGGCAACGAATAGCGTCGCCTCGGCGAGGCCATAGCATGGCACGAACGATTCGCGGCGGAAGCCGTAAGGCGCAAAAGCGTTGGTGAAAGCATCCAGCGTTTCGGCCCGAACGGGCTCGGCGCCATTAAACGCCACGTCCCATGATGATAGGTCGAGTCCTTCGCATTGCTCCGGCGTAATCTTGCGGGCGCACAGCGCATAGGCGAAGTCGGGCCCACCGCTAATGGTGGCGCGGTGCTCCGAGATGGCTTTTAACCACCGCACCGGCTTCTGCAAAAACGCTACGGGGGCCATCAGCACACACGGCATCCCGGCATAAAGCGGCTGCAACACCGTCCCGATCAGGCCCATGTCGTGATACATCGGCAGCCAGCCCAGCACCTTGGCGTCGGCGTGTGTCTGGAACGCCGACTGAATGAGCGACTCGTTGTGCAGCAGGTTGGCATGGCTTACCATGACGCCCTTCGGCGTGCCGGTCGAGCCCGAGGTGTATTGCAAAAACGCCAGCGTCTCGCCGTCAATGGCGGGCGACTGCCACGCGTCAGCGTGGGCCACGTTGAGCGTATCGGTGGGAATCTGATGCAACACACCCAGTTCGGCATGTTCGGCGAAATGCCGCTCCATCATGTCGAGGATGGGCTGCGTTGAAAGCACGACGGTGGCCTGCGCGTCGGCCACAATGCTGTCGACCCGCTCCAACGAGCGGTTGCGGCGGGGCGGATAGGCGGGCACGGCGATGACGCCTGCATACAGGCATCCGAAAAACGCCGCGATGTAGTCGAGTCCCGATGGATAGAGGAGTAACGCCCGGTGCCCGGCAACACCCCGGTCTTGCAGGTGGGCCGCAATGGCACGCGCTTTTTGGTCAAGTTGGGCATAGGTAAAGGTGTCCCCTTCTACTTCCCCATCAATCAAAAACGTGTACGCGAGGCGGTCGGGTTGTTGGGTAGCACGGAAGCGGAGCAGATCGACCAACGTCGCATGAGATGCCTCAGGCATGGAGTCTGGTGTGCGCATGGAGAACGCGTTTGATTAAACAGGAAGCCTTTTTATGGTGGGGAACCGTCAAAACGCGCAGCTACGTACCCGTTTTGTCGCGGCCCTAAAATAGATAGCCCAACGCTCTCTGGAAAGTACAACCTAGGGGCGACGGTTGCGAATCCGCTAAAAAATGGAAATTGCAACGCCCTGCAGCCTTGTGCGTTAGGGGCTGCCGTTCGTGTTTCGTTCACCATATGCTCCCACAACCTCACAATATCCGTTGGCATTGTTGTTAAACGTTCTTTTGGCTTGATCCAAAAGAACCAAAAGATCAAGGCTGCACCAAAATCGGCTGACGCTGCGCTGGTCGCTCCCTTCGCTCCGCGTCCGAGACCCCGATTTTGCTAAGGCCAGCTATTGGTATCAGCCTCTCTCTTGTTTTCCTAGTACAGAAGCCTTAAACCATTCACCTGAATCACTATGCTTTCTCGCCGTGCGGCCTGGTTGCTGTTGGTGCCCGTCTTGCTGGTGCTGGTCGGGTATGTGCTGTTTCCGAGCCTGCAAACGTTTGTGTTGGGCATCGGGGGGGGCGACTGGGGCGATCTGTTTGCCTCGCCACGCGCCGTGAATGCGCGGGCGCTGACGAATTCGGTACTGGTGTCGCTGTACACGGTGGTGGGAGCCGGAATTCTGGGCACCTCGCTGGCGTATTGCCTGTTTCGGTTCGACCTGCCGCTACGACGGGTGATGATGGCACTGGCGGCATTCCCGCTGGCGCTGCCGCCGCTCGTGGGCGTGCTGGCGTTTGCCTTTCTCTATGGCGAGAGCGGCATCCTGCCCCGTGGCCTGCAAATGCTGCTTGGCCTTGACGATGTGCCGTTTTCGTTTCGCGGCCTCGGGGCGGTGTGGCTGGTGCATGTCTACTCGCTCTATGTCTACTTCTACCTGTTCGTCCTCGCGGCACTTCGCGGCGTAGACCGCAGCCTGCTCGAAGCATCCGCCGACCTCGGGGCGTCGGGGTGGACGACGTTTCGGCGAGTGGTGCTGCCGCTGCTGCGCCCGGCACTCATCAGCGCGGCGCTGCTAGTGTTTATGGTGTCGATGGCGTCGTTTACGGCCCCGCTCCTCTTCGCCGACACCGAGCCGTTCCTCACGGTGCAGATCTTCAACTACAAGCGCAACGGCAACCTCGCGCTGTCGGCGGCGGTGTCTACGCTGCTCACCGTCATCTGCCTCGTCTTCCTGATTCTGATCGAGTGGGGCAACCGCAAGCAGGGCGGCGGCGCGGCAAAAGGCGCTTCGGCTCCGCCCCTGCCCGTGCAAAAAGGCTGGCAACGCGCCCTCGCGGGCTTTGGCGTGGTGAGCCTGCTGGTGTTTCTGGTGCTGCCCATCGCTACAGTGCTGCTGATTTCGTTTGCGCAAGAGGGAAGCTGGACAACGCAGATCATGCCGAGCCGGTACACCTTTGGCAACTACGCGGCCCTCCTCAGCGACCCCGACGTGTTCGCGCCCATCGCCAACAGCCTGCGCATGGCGGGACTGGCAACGGTGGCGAACGTGATCTTCGGCGTGGCGGCGGCGCTCGTCATCGTCAAAACGAAACTCCCCGGACGCGGCTTGGTGCGGCTGCTGGCCGTGCTGCCGTTTGCCATCCCCGGCACCGTCATCGCCGTCAACCTGATTGTTACGTTCAACGAGCCCAGCGCGTGGTCGGGCGGACAGATTCTCGTCGGCACGTTCTGGATCTTGCCGTTGGCGTATTTTGTGCGGCACATCCCCTTCGTTGTGCGTGCCACGATGGCCTCGCTGGAGCGCTACGACGACCGCCTCACCGAAGCCTCCGCTGACCTCGGCGCACCGTACCGCGTCACGTTTCGCCGCATCGTGCTCCCGCTCATCATGCCCGGCATCGTAGCGGGGACGCTGCTCACGTTTGTCACCGCCCTCGGCGAGTTTGTGTCCTCCATCCTGCTCTACGTCTACAGCAACCGCCCCATCAGCGTCGAGATCTGGTCACAACTCTCCCGCGAGTTTAACTTCGGCGAAGCAGCGGCCTACAGCGTCTTTTTGATGATTTTGATAATGGCGTCGGCGCTCGTCGTGCGGCGGCTGGGCGTTGAGGGAAGTGGGAAGAGGTTGGGGGGATGAGGGTTTGGGAGTGGGAGAGGTTGGGAGTATGAGGGTGTGGATGAAAGGGAAAATTGTCGCAGGTCTGTCAAGTCAGCGGTCACAGGTCGTTGGAATCAGGCGACATAGCCAATCCATGACACGGACGAAGTCCGTAAATGACAACCCTTAACACAGGCGGAGCCTGTACCTGACGCGCAGCAAGTGATCCGATCAATTTAGCCGAGGCTTTGCACGAAATTCGCCAGAGGCATCGTATCTTGGTGAATTCGGATTGACTGCATAGTTTTGCGTTTTGCTGGCCTAGCTTTTTACCCATGAAGATAACCGTGATCGGGGCCGGGGCAATGGGCTCCGCTGTTACCCTCGACTTGCTCGACCGCGAAGAAGTCACCCGCGTGCAGGTCTGCGATGCCCGTGCCAAGTCGCTCCAGGAACTACACGAAATCGTCCAGAACCCGCGCCTGGGCTCGTTTCAGGTGGATGCCCGCGACCCCGGCGTGCTCGAACCCATCATCGCCGGAAGCGACTGCGTGGTGGGCTGTACGGTCCCGCAGCTTTATCCCACAATCGCCACGCTGTGCCTCAAGCTCGGCATCGGCTACTGCGACCTCGGCAGCACCGAAACGGTGGTCAACAAGCTGCTGTCGCTGAACGAAGAAGCCCAGAAAAAGGCAGTGTGGATCATCCCGAACGCCGGACTGGCACCGGGCCTCGTCAACATCCTCTGCGTGCACGGCATCGCCCAGTTCGACGACGTGGCCTCTGCCCACATCCGCGTCGGCGACGTGCCGTTGCATCCTCAGCCTCCGTTTAACTTCCGCATCGCGTGGTCGGCCGACAAGCTCATCGACGACTACACGCAGCCGGTGTACTTCATTGAAAACGGTGCCCTCAGCGAGACTTCGGCGCTGGACCATGTGGAGCAGTTGTGCTTCCCGGAGCCGTTCGGCGCGATGGAGGCGTTCAGCACCGCCGGAGCCCTGTCCACGCTGGCACACAACCTGGCCGGGCGCATCAACTTCCTAGACCACAAAACCATCCGCTGGCCGGGACACGCCGCGCAGATGCAGTTTCTGCTCGAACTGGGCTTCGGTGAGCCACGCAGCATCGACGTGCGCACACACCTGACGTACCGCGACATCCTTGTGCGCCGCATGCGCCAGCGCCTCGGCGGCCACTTCGTCGACGCCGTGCTGATGCGGGTGCTGCTGCACGGCACCGTCGACGGGCAGGCGCGCACGCTGGTCTACGAGATGGTAGAAACCTACGACGACGCCCGCGACCTGACCGCCATCAAGCGTTGCACCAGCATCCCTGCCGCCAGTGTCGCTGTCCTCATCGCCAGCAAGCAACTCCCCGGCGGCGGCGCGGCCCCGCCTGAGTCCGTCGTCTCGAACGACCTGTTCATCGCCACCATGATCGAGCGCGGCCTGCACATCAAAACAGCGTGGCACGACGGGCATGTAGGCATCGGCGCGGGGGAGTGCTAAAGACTACCGCATTGTCCCATACGCCCGGATCGTTGCGCCGTTGACGGCAGCGCCCAACTCACTGCACAGCGTTTGGGTGAGCGCCACCAGATCGTCGGCGGGGACGCCTTTGTCGGACGTGTCGCCGAAGAGAATCATCGACGGCGCGAGGATGTGGGCCGTGATGCCTGCGTCGGCGTATTCCTCGGTGACGGCCTCGGCGAGGCGGAGCACCCCGGCTTTGGACGCGGAATAGGCGGCCTGCTGGCTGCGCCCTCGGTCCACGCCCTGACCCGCGCCAATCAGCACGATGCGTCCGCCGCCGTCTTGCATGTGGCGCACGGCCTCGCGGGTGCACAAAAACGCCGAGGTCAGGTTGATAGTCATCACCTTCTGCCAGTCGGCGAGCGTGGTTTCCAGCAGCGGGCGTCCGTCCCACATGCCCACCGTATGCACCAGCGCGTCCACCCGCCCCACCTGCGCCGCGATCTGCGCAAACGCGTCGGCGACGGCGGCTTCATCGGAGAGGTCGGCGAGGAATGGTTGCACGCGGTCATGCACGGGAATGCCCCGGTCGGAGCGGTTGACGGCGGCGACCGTCGCCCCGGCTTCGATGAAGCCATGAACCAGCCGTTGTCCCAGCCGCCCTCCGGCGCCAGTGATGACGATATTTTTTCCTTCAAACATGGTGCTCATCATTGATTCAGGTTGAAGTGTAGTAAAAGCGAACTTGGTAGTACAAGGAATACGCATTCTACTGCGTTCCCTCTCCCTTGATGGGAGAGGGTCAGGGTGAGGGTGAAAAACAGACAACTTTTCCAACGTCTCCCCCTCACGCTGTCTCTCTCCCGCGAGGGGAGAGAGGACGTGTACAGATGCGTCATGGCGAAATACCAACCGACAGCTTAAGCCCCGTTCATTCCCCCGACGACGTATGATCGTGCACGACTTTCCAGCCTGCGTCGGTTTTGCGAAACAGGAGTGTGTAGAGGCCCCACGGTTCGTCGGCGGCGCGCTGGAGCCGCCACTCGCCGAAGACGAGCGCCCACGGCGGGCTGAGCAGTTGCACGTCGCGGATGTCGAAGACCAGCGTGCCCATGGCGTCGCGGTCCGGGTATCCGGTTACGTACGCGTCGAGCGTGGTTTGCCAGCCACGCCGCTCGTTGCCACCCGAAGCGAACCGGAGCGTGTCCGACTTCGCATACCCAGCCATGAAGCCTGGGAGGTCGCCGCGGTTCCAGGCGTCCACCTGCGCCGCCATCACCGCCCGGATCGCCGATTCTTCGTGCGCAGCGTCGGTAAACGCGGGCTGCGTGCTGCCGCATCCGAGCGTACTAAAAACCAGCATCCCAATGCCGAGGATTTGTGCCCAAACTAGCCGGATTGCCATGATTTTAAGGTTTAATAAAAGCTTCGCGGTTGGTGAACAAAACCCACGGGCTTGTGTACCAGCGTCCCTTCGACGAACACAGGGTGGGGCCACCGCAAGGGTGTCCCTTTATTTTGCTCTTGAAGCGGAGCGCGCGGCGCAGTACCGTACAAGGAGAAGGTACAATTAATTCGGCTCCCTTTCGACGCCATCCATCAGATCGGTTAACGAAAACAAGATTCGCGTATCGGCACCTCTCGCTACCAATCCGTTTCAAGGCGCTTTGCTGACCAAACCCACGGCGTACCGTGCGTTGACCAACCCCAGCCCCGTCGCCTGATGCGTGCCCCAACCCCCGTGTAGTACAGAATATCCCGTGCGATCCCGCCACGCTCCGAGCCGTATGTTTGATCCGGTGCGTTCCCACGCTACCCGCCCCCTCCATACCCTGTTGCTGCTGTTCAGCGGGGCGCTGCTGCTAGCGCTCGTGCTGATCAACAGCGCCGCCCGTGGCAGCCATCCCACCCCCGGCCTGATTCAGCGCTATATTGCTCCCAGCGACACCGACAGCGTCGCCGTGGACCCCGACGATGCCCTGCTCCTCCAGGGACCGCCCCCCAGCGCCCCCACACCCGCCGATGTGCTGGCCACCATCGCCGACACGACGCAGGCCGACTCGCTACTGTCCGACTCCACCCTCGCTGACACGCTGGCCGCCGACACCACCTGGCGCGCCCGCTACTACCTGCGCACGCGCCGCGACCGCCCTGCGGCCTCGCTCTTCCCCCGCCAGCGTTCGCCTTTTTCGACCGAGTTGGGTCCCTACTGGCAACACCGGCTGACACAAGATTCGACGGGCGCGTTTGTGGCCCGCGAGCAGGTGGGCGATGAAGACGTGCGGGTTCCGGTGCGGGTGGATGCCGACACCTATGCCGAGGAGCGCATGCGGGTGGGCGTCCGGCGCAACTGGGAATCGCTCATTGCCCAGCAGGCCCAACTGCGCGAGCAGCAGCGCCAGCGCGGCGCGGGCCTCGGCGTGAACATCGCTGTGCCGGGCGGGCGGCAAACCGCATTCTCCACCATCTTCGGCGAGCCGACGGTGGACCTGCGCGTCACCGGGCAGGCCGACATCCGCGCAGGCTTCGACTACCGCAAGAGCGACCAGCAGGCCCTCCTCACCGGCAACGCCAGCCAGGTGGACCCCGACTTTAAACAGGACCTCCGCCTCGGCGTCACCGGGCGCATCGGTGACAAGATGCGCGTGGACGTGAACTGGGACACCAACCGCGACTTCGACTACCAGAACCAGCTCAAGCTGCAATACACCGGCTACGACGACGAAATCCTGCAAAATGTGGAGGCGGGCAACGTGTTTCTCAACACGCCCTCTACCCTGATCCGTGGCGGGCAGAGCCTGTTTGGCATCAAGAGCGAGTTTAAGGTGGGTGGCGTGCGCCTGACGACCGTGGCGAGTACGCAGAAAGGGCAGTCGAGCAGCCTCTCGCTGGACGGCGGAGCCGAAGCCACCGAGTTCGAGAAACGCCCCACGCAGTACGACCGCCGCAAACACTTCTTCCTGGGCTACTACTTCCGCAACCGCTGGGAAGACGCCCACCTGACCAACCTCGAAAACATCACCCTGTTCGACGGCTTCAACCGCGTCGCCGAGGTGGAGGTGTGGAAGCTGGTCAACAACACCGGGACCGAAGGCAACGAAAACGAGCGGCAGGTCATCGCGATGGTGGACCTCGGCGAGCCCCCCGAACTGCTGGAACAGGCCGACAGCTTCACGCTCCCGCGCCTACCCAGTAACACCATCGACCAGTACTCCGACGCCGACATCGACCAGATCCTGGTGCCCAACGCGGGCGACTTCAAAAACTTCCTCGAAGGCGGCAGCCTGCCCGTCCCGCTGACCGGCTCCGACTACCAGCAAAGCTCCTTCCGCAAGCTGCAACGCGGCGTGGATTATGACCTGGACGAACGCCTCGGCTACATTACGCTGCGCCACACGCTGAACGAAAGCGAGGCGCTGGCCGTGGCGTACCGCATCGAAACCGACGCGGGCATCTTCACGGTGGGCGACCTGAACCTGACCGGGGGCGGCAACAACAGCCAGACCAGCGACCGGCTCGTCCTGAAGCTCCTCCGCCCGACGAACCTGCCGCAGCCGACGGAGAATTTTAACCCGGCAGCGTGGTACCTCGAACTGCGCAACATCTACCAGCTTTCGTCGAGCCTGAAGCCCACGGACCTCGAAGTCCGCATCGAATACCAGCCGCCGGGCCAGCGGTCGACGGAAAAAGTCGCCGACATCAGCGGGCAGCAAACCCTGCTTCAGGCCCTCGGCCTTGACCTTGCCAACGAGCAGGGAGCGCCCAGCCCGGACGACCAGATCGACCAGTTCTTCATCGACTTCAGCAACGGCTTCCTCATCTTTCCCTACCTCGAACCGTTTGGCAGCCGCATCCGCGAACTGGTGGGCGATAACCAGGAGCGCATCGACCAGTATGTGTACGACGAGGTGTATACACAGAAGGTGAGCAACGCCGAACTCGTCAAGGAATTGGATGTGTACCGCATCACCGGCTCGTTTAAGGGCGCGGTGGCCGATTTCTACGACCTGCGGGCCTATTCCGGCCTCGTGCCCGGCTCCGTGCGCGTCACCTCGGGCGGCACGCCGCTGGTGGAAGGCACCGACTTCGTGGTTAACTACGAAGGCGGCACACTTACCATCACCAACCCGTCGTACCTCACCTCCGGGCGCGACATCGAGATTGAATACGAGCAGAACGCGCTCTTCCAACTCCAGACCAAAACGCTGCTCGGGGCCCGCCTCGATTATGAACTCGACGAACGCCTCGGCATGGGCGCGACGGTGATGCGCCTCAGCCAGCAGTCGGCTAGCGACAAGTTCCGCCTCGGCGAGGAGCCTATCGCCAACACCATCTGGGGCGTTGACGGCAAGCTGGACCTGGAGCCGCGCTGGCTCACCCGCGTCGTGGATGCGCTGCCGCTGCTGCAAACCCGCGCGCCGAGTAGCCTCTCCATCACCGGCGAATTTGCGCAACTGCGGCCGGGCCACACCCAGACCACCGCCTTCGACCGCGCCCGCGACAACCTGCGTGACGCCGGGCGCGACTTCTCATCCGACGAACTAGGCGGGATCTCGTACATCGACGACTTCGAGGGCTTCGAGAACACCTACACGCTGATGCAGCCCGGCGCGTGGCGGCTCAGTGCACCACCGGCGTTCCTGCCCGTCGTGGACGGCGACCCGACCACCAACGGTGCCGACCGCGATTCGCTGCGGACCAACTGGCGTGGCACGATGGCGTGGTACAGCCTGAACCAGGGCAGCATCGAAACCCTCGACCAGCAGGGCGTCAATTTCACCTACGACCCGCTGCTCCGCCCCGACGAGGTCTTCCGCAACCGCCCGCCCGACGAGCAGGTGCGCACGCTCCAGACCCTCGACCTCTACTACACCCCTCACGAGCGCGGACCGTACAACTACAACACCCGCCTTGATGACTTCCTAGCAAGCCCGGAGCAATCGTGGGGCGGCATCATCCAGCGGCTGCCGGAAAACTACAGCGACTTCAGCCTGCAAAACATCGAGTTTCTGGAGTTTGTCTTCCAGGTGGTGGACGACGACATCGACCCCGATGCCAAGCTGTATGTGGACCTCGGCGTGATCTCCGAAGAAATCATCCCCGATAACGCCCTGAACCAGGAAGACGGCCTCGCCTTTGGGGAACAGACGCCCCTAAACCAGACCGTGGACTGGGCGCGGCTGTCGACCACCAACCGCAACGACATCATCAACATCGACGAGGACTCGCGGCGGACGGAAGATGTGGGGCTCGACGGGTTTGCCTCGTACCCGAACAACGAGTTTGACCCTACCGTCACCGAGCAGAACCATTTTCAGGCGTACCTGAACGCGCTGCAAAACCAGAACCGCGCCCAGTTGACCGCCGAGCAGCAGCGCTTCCTCGACCGCGAAATCGCCAAGGCCCAGGCCGACCCGTCGGGCGACGACTTCCACTTCTTCGGCGACAACGAGTACTTCTCCAACGGATCGTTTTATCCCAACGGCACCACCGTTCAGGACCGCCACACGCGGTACTTCCCGGGGATGGAGTTGAACACCATTGAGGCCCAGAGCCGGCTTGGGAGCGCCAACGATCGCCGGGGCAACTCGCGCACGCCCGACACCGAAGACCTCAACCTGAACATCTCCATCGACTCGAACAACCGCTACTTCGAGTACGCGCTGTCGTTGCACCCCGACTCCCTCCAGGACGACGCCCGCCCCGAAAACATCAACGACTTTGTGGTGGAGCAAATCAGCCAGACCGACGATGGCGCGTGGTACCTGGGTCGTATCCCCGTACAGCAGTTTTCCCAACAGATTGGCGGCGTCGAGGACTTTAGCCAGATCGAGTCCATCCGCCTCTGGACGATGGGCCACAGCAAACCCGTCACGCTGCGCTTTGCCTCGCTCGAACTCGTGGGGAGCCAGTGGCGCGCCTCGCAGGATGTGGCCGAGGAAGACCTTGGCCTCTCGCCCGGCCCCGACCCCATCGACCCGGACGACGACGAGCCGCCGATGGTGCCCGACGATGTCCGTCTGAGCGTCTCCAGCATCAACAACTTCGAAAGCACCATTTACCGCGTGCCGCCGGGCGCCATCGTGAGCCAGATCCGTAGCGTAACCAGCGGCGAAGCCCGCAGCGCCCGCGAGCAAGCCCTCGTCCTCCGCGCCGAGAACCTGCGCCCCGGCCAGCAACGTGCCGTCTTCCGCACGTACCAGGGCCTCGACCTGCTCAAGTATTCCAACCTGCGCATGTTCACCCACTTCGACGGGGTGTTGGGTGACGGACGCAAGCTCGAAGAACTCGCGTCGCTGGAAGAAGCCCGCAGCAAGGCGCGGCTGTTTATCCGCCTCGGGGCCAACGAGGTAACCGACTATTACGAATACGAACAGCCCCTCACGCCCAGTTCACCACTTTCGGGCAACCCCGACTCGCTGTGGCAAGTCTTTGTCCAACCGGCAGGAGCGTCAAATCCCATTGACCTCGGTTCGATGAACATCGAACTGGGCACGTTTAACCAGCTTAAGTTTTTCCGCGACGAAAACCTCGGCGAGTTGCCGCCCGACGTGGTGCTGTGGAGCAACGACCCCATCGCCGCCTCCAGCGGGCTCGACTCGCTCGTGCAGACGTTTGCCCCACCCGGCTCGCGGGTGGGGATCAAAGGCACGCCGTCGCTGGGGCGCGTGAATGCCATCGTCATCGGGATCCGCAACCCCGACGGCTCCGAGAGCATCCTCGAAGACGTGACGTTGTGGGTGAACGAACTCCGTGCGACGGGCTACGACGAGCGCAAAGGCTACGCCGCCCTCCTCAACGCCGACCTCGCCCTGGCCGACGTGGCGCGGATCAAGGCCAACTTCCGCACCCAGTCCGATGGCTTCGGCTCGCTGGCGAGTACGCTGGACGACCGCGACCAGCGCGACACGCAGGATTGGTCCGTTAACACCCAGTTCAGCCTGCACAAGTTTATCCCCGAGCGTTTCGGCTGGCAGATTCCCATTAGCTTCGAGGTGAAGTCGAGCACCACCACGCCCCGCTTCGATCCCAACCGGGGCGACGTGCGCGTGGAAGAACTGCTAACTGCCATCGATGCCTCGGACCTGGAACAGTCTGAGAAAGAGATCCGCAAGGACGAGATTGTTGAAGCCTCGCAGACCCACACCACGACCCGCTCGTTCACGGGGCGCGTGCAGAAACGCGGCTCCCGGTCTCGGCTGCTGCGCAACACCGTCGACGGCGTTTCCTTTAACTACTCGTACAGCGAAGCCAGCGGACGGACGCCGCGCCTGCACACCAACGACTCGTGGCGCTGGACCTCCACGCTGGGCTACCGGCTGGCGGTGCGGCGGCCCCGCACCGTGCGCCCCTTTGGCTTCCTCGGCGACGTGCCTGTGGTGGGCGTGCTCGGCGGCCTGCGATTTAACTACCTGCCGCAGTCGCTCAACTTCACCGCATCGGCCAACCGCCGCTACTCCATCAGCCAGGAGCGCGTCGATCCGACCCGCCAGGGCAACAGCGGCCTGCCCGAACTCGTCGAGTTTGACCTGCGCGATACCCAGGCGTTTGGGCACAACCGCCGGTTTACGATCCAGTACGAGCCGTTTAACTTCCTCAACCTCAGCTTCGACACCAACACCGACCAGAGCCTCGACGCGCTGGGCGTGGATACACTATTTACTGTGATCCGCGTGGACAGCCTCGGAGTAGAGGACATCCTGTGGCTAGAAGATCCCAGCCGCGATCTTGACGACGCCTTCAGCGATGGACTGATCAACGAAGACGCGGGTGAGCAAGGATTTCAGGTGGAACGCCTGAACGTGCTCTCGACGGGCTCTGTTGCCAGCGACCTGTTCTCCGGCGACACCTCGCCGCGCACCGAGCGCTACGAGAGCCGCCTCAATACCACCTTCCGGCCCAACCTGGAAAACATCGGCGCGCTCGACTGGATGACGTTGCAAGACGTGAGTTATACCGCCATTTTCTCGTGGCGCAACGGTGCGCTGGGCAACAATACGGGGGCCACGGCAGGCACCAGCGTGGACCTGCGCACCGGCATCACCTTCCGTCCGGTCGAGTTCTGGCAAAAGTTTGGCTTCTACGAACGTATGGAAACCAAACAACGCGAAGAAGAATCCGCCAAACAGCAAGCGCGCCAGGCGCGACAACAAGAGCGCGCCGACCGCAAGCGGCAACGGGCCGAAGAACGCGAACAACGGCGTCAGCAAGAAGCCAACCAGGCCAGCGAGGAGGAAGCGCTGCAACGGAATACCGACGATGAAGCGTTGGAGCCTGCACCCGATAACCAACCGGACGAAACGCCTTCCGAAGATCCAACGGAAGAAGCCCCAGCGGAAACCGATGGTGAAGCCGAAGAGGAGACAGAAGGGGAAGACACCGAAGCAGAGGAAGAAAGTGGTCCCAGCTTCCCCATCCCCCTTCCCAACCCGGTAAAAATAGCCCGACAGACATTTCTCGCATTTACCGGCATTCGCGACTTCTCCATCACCTACGCAAGCACCCGCAGCATCGACGCCACCAGTGTGGGGCGGCTGAATGATCAGAATGAGGCTGTCGTTAACTACAGCCTTTTTGATGCGCTTTTCCAGAATGAAGGGCCGTCGCTCGGCTACCGCTTTGGCTTCAACCAGGACATCGACAACCGCATCATCACGGAGAATGTGCAGGTGAAAGACCTGCTGACCAATGGCCATCGGTTCCAGGCCCGTACGGCCATCAACCCCAGCCGCGCCCTGCGCGTGAGCCTGAACTGGACGCTGGACTTTAACAACCGCGAGGATGTGACCTTCCGTAATGAGGACCTCGAAACGATTCGCACGGCGACCAGCAACGGCGACAACCGGGCGTCGGTGTGGGCCTTTGGTGCGAGTTATGAGCAACTCTTCGAGGAGCAGTTTCGCACGTTTGAACGCCTGCCCACCGGATCCAGTGAAGCCGGGGATGAGGTGGTCCTAACCGACGAGACCCTCACGGAAGACTTTCGCCAGGCCTACCTGCGCGGCTTCGGCCCCATCGATGGCAAAGGGTTAATCCCGTTCCCCATGCCCGGCTGGCAGATCACCTATTCGGGCATTGCCAACTGGCCCCTCTTCCGCACCATTGCCCAGAGCGCCTCGCTGCGGCATGGCTACAGCGCCGACTACAGCAACAGCTTCCGCTCTAACCTGGAGGCCGGACAGGAAGACGCGTTTGTGCTCGGCGGGCAATCCGTGGCCTATGTCCTACCCGACAACAGCATCGACGCGATCCGGCTCAACGAGCGGTATGCGCCCTTGCTGGGCCTCGATCTCAGCTTCAGGGGCAATATCCAGGCCTCGGTGGCGGTAAACAAGGGCAACACCTATTCCCTGAGTACCACCACCGCCCAGATCCGCGAAGCCAAAACCAACGAAGTCACCCTGTCTACGTCCTACCAGCTCAACGGACTGACGCTGCCTTTCTTCGGCGGGAAACGCCTGAACAACCAGATCGGCCTCAACCTTACCGCCTCGCTTGCCTCCAACGACGAGCGCACCCTGCTGCTACGCAACGCCCTCGATGCCGCCGCCTCCAACGACCCCAACGTGATCGACGAAACCCCCGGTAACGCCGATGTCCCCACCGAGTTGGCGCGGTCAGACAACAACCAGGACGTCACCACCTCCACCTCGCGCTTGCTGCTCTCGCCCAAGATCTCCTACCGGTTCAGCAACCGCGTCTCCGCCGACTTCTTTATCCGGTACGAAAAGTTCAACGGCGACAGTCGCCTGCCGTCCAACACCTCCGTCAACGGCGGCTTCAACGTGCGCGTCAGCATCTCGAACTAAGAGATGAGGAACGGGGTTTGAGGAAGGAGACCTGTGACCTGCTGACCTGAAGAACCCATGGAACACGTCATCATCTGCCACTTGGGGCGCACGGCGTACGAGCCCGCCTGGGCCTTGCAGAAGCAACTTCAGGCACGGTTGATCGCGGATAAACGCAGCACCGCGCCGGTGGGACTACCGCACGTTATGCTGCTGGTGGAGCATCCGCCCGTCTACACGCTGGGCAAAAGCGGCGACGTGGCGCACCTGCTCGCCTCCGAGGCGACCCTAAAAGCGCGTGGTGCGACCTTTCACCGGATCGACCGGGGCGGCGACATCACTTACCACGGTCCGGGCCAGTTGGTGGGCTACCCGCTGCTGGACATCGACCGCTTTTTTACCGACATCCACCGCTACCTGCGCACACTCGAAGAAGTGATCATCCAGACCTGCGCCGACTACGACGTACAGGGCCGCCGCGTGGAAGGGCGCACGGGCGTGTGGGTCGGCCCAGATGCCCACGGCCCCGAACGCAAGATCTGCGCCTTCGGCATCCGGTGCAGCCGCTGGGTAACCATGCACGGCTTCGCGTTTAACCTCAACACCCGCCTGGCCGATTTCGACGCCATTGTCCCGTGCGGCATCACCGACCGGGGCGTGACATCGCTGGCACAGGAACTTGGTCATCCCATCGACGAAGCGGCCGTCCGGACCCGCGTGCACCACCATTTTGCCTCGCAATTCAACGCGGAGGTGACGCCCCTGGCTGAAAACGACGCTCAGGACTTCATTGAACACGTTCTTCACACCCCCGATACCGATCTGTTGCCCTCTGCGCCTTAGCCGATGGAACCGTTCGCCGTTTGCGCGGTGCGAGAGAACGATCTGATCCACCCTGCTCCCTACCCTCCGCCACTGACCTTGCCTGCGATGAACTCGTTTGACCTGACGCTTTTTGCTCGCCAACTCATTGCCGAAACGCTGTTCTATGACGAAGAGTTTGGGGCGCTGGGCAACCTGAGCCTCGTTGACCCCGACGCCAAGCGCGAACGCTTTATCGCCTCGTATATGCCCGATGACGGGGTGTTTGTTATCGAGGAAGCGACCGACTGGGAAGATCCACCCGCAGACGAAGATGACGAGATCGGCTATAGCCTCGCCGTGGACTCCAACGAGCATGGCACCTATGAAACGCCGGAAGAAGCCGCTGACGCGGTGCTTCAGCTTGCCCAGGAGCATGGCCTCTTCCCCAGCGTGACGCTGCTCTTCGAAGAGGACGAGTTGATTTAACGGCTTAGCCGACGCCTTTCCACACGCGCCACGCAAGCAGCACCCAGCCAGTGATAAACGCGACGCCGCCCAGCGGCGTGATGGCACCGAGCCAGCCTGTGTCGGTGAGGACGAGCAGATACAGGCTGCCGGAGAAAAGCACAGTCCCCGCAACGAAGCACCACCCGGCCACCCGCACCGTTGCATGTGGTCCTTCCGACGCAATCCAGCCGACAGCCAACAGCGCCAGCGCGTGGTACATCTGGTAGCGGGCCGCCGTCTCGAAGGTTTGCAAACGATCCGCTGTGACCTGGCCTTCGAGCCCGTGGGCCCCAAACGCCCCCAGGGCCACCGCCAACCCTGCCGACACGGCACCGAGGAAAAGAAAAAGACGCGCCATCACCGTTCTCCAGATTTTACATGGACAGCTTGGTACACAACAAAACGTTTTTTCTTGTCATCTCGACGACCATAGGGAGGAGAGATCTCCCCCGTTTGCGTTAATTCTAGCGTAGGAGAACTCTCACATGCGTTCGAGATGACACGTTTCCAGGTTGTGTCGTGTACAGAGCATGGACGTCAAGGTACGCGCTCCGTGAGTTTGGCAGGTGGAGAATCGGGGAATCTGCTCAGCGCACCACCAACAGCGAGCGCGTGGCGCGGGCAAAAGGTGTGCGGAGGGTATAAAAATACGTCCCGGCTGCCAGATCGCGGGTGTCGACTAAGAGTTGCTGTCTCCCAATTGGCTGTACCCCTGCGTCCACGGTCCAGACGATGCGCCCCTGCCCATCCGAAAGCACCAGCGACACAAGTGCGGGCTGCTTGAGTTCATACGAAATGGTGGCCTGGATGGATGACGGATTGGGATACGCCGGGCGGAGCGTAAATACAGGCGTCACGGTCTCCTCAAAACCCAGGCTCGGGTCGGGCTCGATGGTGCGCTGGGTGGTGTAAATCTGATCGCCGGAACTGGCGCCATTGCCGTTGGATGCGTTGCCTGCTGCGTAAATTGTCACGGGGCCGATGTTCTCTGCAGGCGGAATCCACCGGATCGTCCACTCGGCAATATCCACGTGAAAGGTACCGGGCGAACGGTGGGTAACGTAGAAGTTGGCCGGGCTGGCAAACCGCATGGTGTTGGTGTCGAGGAGTTCGAACTGCCCGGCGAAGGTATTCTCACTATTGCGCACGGTCGCCTGAAACCCGAAGCGGGTGGTGCCTTCCTGTGCCAGGCGGATGGTGAACTCCAGCGGCTGCCCCGGCGCATAACCGGTGGGAGCCTCGATGGACAGCACGCCTGGCCCCGTGTTCAGGTTGCTCATGCCGCCGGTGGCATCCGTGTGACAGGTACTCCCTGCCCCACACGTCGCATCGCCTGGTGCACCGGTGCGCGCCGGGAATGCGCCCCCCCCATTCGTAAGCGCCATCATGGGATACAGCCATCCCGCCCCAACAAGCAACACCGCGAGCAACAACCGTTTCATATCCTCCTTCGTTGATCGTGCAATCCGTATTTCTTAAGACGCGTCCATCCCTGAAAGTCGTCACAAGGTCCCAAAAGAAAACGGACAAGATGCGGCAAGCTCCTGTCCGTTGTATCGCACTTTTGTGACAAACCCTGCTAGCGGGTCTCTTCCTCCGGCCTCCGAATCTCGAACGTGACCGGGAAATCGTTGAGCTTGAGCGTATAGCTGCCCGGTCCGTACTGCCCATCCAGCATCAGATAAAACCGGTACGGTCGCCGTACGGCGGCGCAGACTTCGCCGCGTGGTTTCCGCATGGCCAGCACCACCGAAACAATGTTGCCCGCCCGCTCCTGCGACACCTCGTGCAACATGGAGCACGCATCAGGGAAAGAGCCTTTGATCAACAACTCAACCGGCGTCTGCGGATTCGTCGGCGAGGTGGTTTCGTCAAACGGGGCCGGACGCACGTGCACGGTATCGAACAGCGCCGGGTAGTAAAAATAGACGTTCCCCGAATCGGCCGGTGTGACGGCAATGGTCTGGCGGCCCTCTGGGCCCTGCCCATCAAAGCGGTGCCCAAACTGCTCATCCGGCGGCACCTCATCGGGCGGACGCGCTGCAAAACAGCCCGTCAGCCCTACCAGCAGGCCAAGCACCAAAAGGCCTCGAAAACAGCGAACCTGGCGTCGAGCAGGTCGGGATGGTTGTATCATTGCTTTTCAGAAAATCGGATCAGGCCGAGGCCGCTTTTAACAGTTCGACGACAGCCGCCGACCCGGCATCGTCAGGCACCTGTTCCGACGGTGCATCACCCCAGAGCCGCTCGAGGTCATAAAAGGCCCGCTTCTCTCCATCGAAGACATGCACCACCAGGTCAACATAGTCGAGCAAGACCCACTGCCGATGCTCGCGTCCTTCAATGTGCCACGGCTTCTCCTGGCATTGCACCCGGATGCGCTCCTCGACGGCTTCCATAATTGCCTTCACTTGCAAATCCGAGTCGCCCGTACACACCACAAAATAATCAGCCACGCCGCTGATCTCGCGTAGATCCATCACCACGATGTCCCGCGCTTTTTTCTCAAGCGCGGCGTCGACCGCATGGGCAGCAAGTTCCTGGACGGGTGTGGGGGTGGTGCGTTGTTTTTTCTGAGGTTGCAGAGAGGCTACATCTTGGGTTGCAGGCATAGGCTTCGAATACGCATTCGGGGTAGGTTATTGAGAACAACAAGTATAGAGCGGGTACGCACAGCAAAGCCGTACGCTCCCGGTTACTCACGAAACGGGGGTAACGTTACATAATCGCGCCCGATAATGACGGACGCGTCGAGGTAATATTCGGGGCGAATCTCTTGGACCACCCGGTCTTCGGTTAGTCCAAGCGCCAGCGCCACTTTCTTCGCACTTTCCGGATCACCGACGCGGTCGATCACGCGGGTGTGGACTTCGTCAAACGATGTGTGATCGCCCATTTCTACCACGTCGAAGCCCGCCTCGCGCAAAAACTGGGTCATTTCTCCCGCCAGCCCGTCTTCGCCACACCCATTGCGCACCTCGATCTGGATGATGTCGCCCACCAACCCGGCTGGGTTGGCTTCACGGGCCGGATCGGTGCGGGGCAGGAAGCTGCGGGTGGCCAACGCATAGAGCAATACCAGCACAACCAGCCCCAGCGCGACGAGCGCGACGTTCATCAGGGCGTTGGTCCAGCCGGATTGCGCTTTACTCATTCAGCCAGCGTTGGGTTACAGGGAGGTACCATGAAAAAGCGCGGCACCCCTTGTTGCAGGCGTGCCGCGCTGAATATTATGGGGTGCTGATGCGATTAGCGAACATCTTTCCAGAACAGTCGGTCTGCGGAAGCACCGTAGCTATCGTAGCCGAAACGGTCATACCCAAACGGGCTGTAGCCGTAGCCATGATAGCCGTAGGGACTCATGTACGAGCCGTACGGGCTTTGCTGCACCCGGATGTGGAACAACATGTTCTCCTTGGGGCGGTAGGCGATTTCCGCATTGCGCAGGAACAACCGTCCATTTTCGATGCCGCCTTCATCACCGAGTGCATTGCCCCCAAACGGCGAAAACGCAAAGCTCACATCGGCGCGGGCTGCGAGTTTGTCGCTAAACTGCCATGCAAGGGTGTTCGTGTAAGCTCCCATTGAATAGCTGTTGCCGCCGCCAAAAGAGCCCATCGACATCTCGTAGGAATGGCTCATCTGAAAATGCGCCGGGCTAAACAACTTGTTCAGCGAAAAGGCCGCACCGCCCGTATCGTACAGTTGCGTCGGGGCTTTGGCGGTTTGCACATCGCCGCGCATCTGCGCCTGGGCAGGCGTCACGAAAGCGAGGCAGGCCACCAAACAAAGGAAAGCCAAAATCTTGCGCATGGCATTAAAATTTCGATTACAAAAGGGTAGAGGTAGTATAGAACGGGGCGGTTCCTTTGTCAACTACCAGAAAAGGGAATAACCGGATGTTACAGGAATTGTTCTAGGCGAATCGCCGTGCCCCTTGGCATCATACGTGGAGCGCTTGTTACGAACAACGCATGAACCGAAACTGATATTGTGTTTAGGCTTTTAGCTGTCGGTTTTTGGCTGTCGGCTTTTAGCCATCAGCTATTGGCCATTTGATGCTGAAAAACCGTGGCCTTAGCAAAATCGGCGTCTCGGACGCGAAGCGAAGGGAGCGAGAAGCGCAACTTCCTGTTTAAGCGCAGCGACAGCTGAGTGAGTTTGAAGTTGTGCCGCTCCCGTAGCGTAGCGTCAGCCGATTTTGGTGCAGCCTTGATCTTTTGGTCCTTTTGGATCAAGCCAAAAGGACGTTAGAAAACAACCTAATACAGAAAACTGTGACCCCACCCCTCATTCTCGGTATCGAAACCTCGTGTGACGACACCGCTGCTGCTGTTGTGGTAGGCAGCGCATTGCAATCAAGCGTCGTCTCCTCGCAGCACATCCACGCGGAATACGGCGGCGTGGTGCCCGAACTCGCCTCGCGGGACCACCAGCGGCTGATCGTGCCCGTGGTGCAACAAGCCCTCGCCGACGCCAACCTCCACCCGTCCGACCTGGACGCCGTCGCCGTGACCTACGGCCCAGGACTCGCCGGGGCGCTGCTCGTGGGGCTAAGTTTTGCCAAAGCCTATGCCTTCGGCCTTGATATCCCGCTTGTGGGCGTGAACCACCTCGAAGGACACATCTATTCGGTGTTCATCGAAGAGAATCCGCCTGCGTTTCCGTTTTTATGCCTCGTGGTGTCGGGCGGGCACACGCAGTTGGTGTTGGTAGAGGAAGGCTTTCGGCACCAGACGATGGGCACCACCCGCGACGACGCGGCAGGCGAAGCCTTCGACAAGGTGGGCAAGTTGCTGGGCCTCGGCTACCCCGGCGGTCCCGCCATTGACCGGCTGGCAAAAGACGGCGACCCTACGTTCCGAGACTTCCCGCGCACGCGCCTCGGGTACGACTTTTCGTTTAGCGGAATAAAAACGTCGGTGCTGTATTACCTCAACGCCATCCCCGACGACGAACGCGCGGCGTTTCTGGAAACGCACCTCGCCGACGTGTGCGCCTCGTTTCAACAAGCCATCGTTGATGTGCTGATCAGCGCCATGCGGGAGGCACTCCGCGAGACAGGCGTGCGGCACCTCGCCATCGTGGGCGGCGTCTCGGCGAACAGTGCCTTGCGCGCGGCTGCTCAGCAACTGGCGACCGACGAGAACATTCATCTGCATATTCCGTCGCCCCGCTTTTCCGTGGACAACGCCGCCATGATCGCCGTCACCGCCCACCACAAGTTTGTCGCCGGACACACCAGTCCGCTGACCCTCACGGTACAGCCAAGCCTTTCGTTGTAGGAATGGCACTGTATAGTTGGGTATGAGACCACCTGTCTCTCCCCCTCTTTACGCAGTAAGGAGGGGGTCGGGGGGAGGATCAAACCACAACGCATTAAAATTCGACCTCCCCTCGGTCCCCTCCTGCCTCCCAGGAGGGGAAGAAAAGGAAGGCGTAACGAGCGGACCTGTCAACAATACCACCCGACGCCCTCATTTTTAAACGGGAACGTGAGGGTGCACGGACAAGCGTTGGGAAACAAGTTCACGTTTTACGTTTACTTCGTCAGTCGCTTCGCTCGTGTCACGTTTCAAAACCCCGCTTTCGAGGCCACAATCACCCCTCACCGCCATTTCCTGCGCCCCGGTTGGAAACTTGCAGCCGCGAACGCCTTTCATTGGACGGACGAACCGTGTCCACCCTCGCTTTTAGCCATTTTAGCGGTTTTCCATGTTTGTACAAACCCTGCGCGCCTCGCTGGACCATTTCGAGAACGCCGAGCCCACCATCCCCGAGGCCCCCTCGGTGGAAGACCTGGAGCCGTGGCGGGAGCGCATCGACGCCATCGACCGCACCATCGTGGAGTTGCTCAACGAGCGCTCGCGCTGCGCCAACCGGATCGGGTTCATCAAGAAACAACTCGACCTGCCCGTCTATGCGCCCCGGCGCGAGGAAGAGGTCCTGGTTAATGTGCTGTCGGCCAACCGAGGGCCCCTGCCCGATACCTCCATCCGGCGGCTCTTCGAGCGCGTCATCGACGAAACCCGCAACCTCGAACGCGAGAAGTACCAAAACGAATAGCGGTGATGATGCGGTAGTACGCTATGCCTGTCCCTCAACATTTCACCAACTCTGACAACACCGGCGCGTCGATGAGTACCGGCGCGCTGCTGCGCACGGTGATCTGCACCGGGCTGTTGTTTATCATCGGGTTGCTAGCGGGTTTGCAGGTGATTGAAACCGTGATGGATACCCGGCTGGCGCATGTGGAACTGCTCAACGCCGTCATTGCGGTCATGGCCTTCGCCTCCGGACTGGCGCTTTTTGCCAAGCCCCGCATCTTTGTTTTTGTGGCCCTGGCCGCCACCAGTCTGTTTCTGTGGGAAAACCTGTACGTGGCCTTCGTCCGGCCGAATGTCATGGCTCCGCTGCTTCTGTTCTCCATCGGAACAGCCCTGCTTACCCTGTTCCTACTCCCCAGCGTCACCCGAATCTGGCTGTCTGCCGAATAAGAACACCGCCGCTTCCTCGTTATGCTCAAAAGACTCCTGTACCTTTTCCTGTTTCTGATCATGCTGGGCGGAATGGCGGCAGGAGCGGGCGCGTGGCTGATGTATACGCCCAACACGCCCAATTTTGAAGAAGGTCGCAGCGTTAAGATTCCCCGTGGGGCCAGCTTCGAACAGGCCACCGACTCGCTCGACGCAGCGGGTATCCTGCGCTCGCGGCAGTATTTCACCTGGGCGGCGAAAGCCACGGGCTGGGGCGACCAGATCAAGGCCGGGCACTACGTCATCGAAAGCGGATCCTCCAACTACGACCTGCTCTCGAAGCTGCGGCGCGGGCTGCAAGAACCCATCCGCCTCATCATTCCGCCCGGCTCGCGGCCCGAAGTGGTGGCGGCGGTGGTAGGACGTGACATGGGCGACTTTGAAAAGGATGACTTCCTTGCCGCGCTCGACGACCCAGCGCTGGCGGCGGAACTGGGCACCAACACCGCCCATGTGTTCAGCTACCTCCTGCCGGACACGTACAACTTCTATTGGCTTACCGATGAACGCACCGTCATTCGCCGCATCAAGGAGTATTTTGATGCCTACTGGACCGCTGAGCGCCAGCAAAAAGCGGAAGCACACGGCCTCAGCGTCGAAGACGTGCTTAACCTCGCTGCCATCGTGGAGTGGGAGTCAGCGCATGAGCCGGAGCGGCCTCGTGTGGCGGGCGTGTACCTCAACCGCCTCAACACCCGTGGCTGGCGATTGGAAGCTGATCCGACGGTGCAATACGCTATCCTGGAGCGCGAAGGGCAGAAACGGCGGCTGTTCAACGTGGACTACCAGATCGTCCACCCCTACAACACCTATCTCATCGACGGCCTGCCACCCGGCCCCGTCACCAACCCGTCGCGTTCTGCCATCGACGCCGTGCTTGATGCCGAGGAGCACAACTACATGTTCTTCGTCGCCAAAGGCGATGGCACCCACACCTTCAGCCGCACCCTCGGCGAGCATGTCCGCGCCGCCCGTGAGTTTCACCAGCTCATGCGCGAACGCCGCCGCCAGCAAGCCGCTGAAGCAGGCGAATAAAAAAACGGGGCCTGTGGATCACACAAGCCCCGCTTCTGAAAGCTACGCCTAGAAGTAAAACTTCATGCCCACTGAAATACGGTTGCGGACGATTTCTTCGTCGATCTGCAACTGCGGGTCGGACGGGCCGAGGCGGTTTTCGGGATAGACCAGGAACGTGTCGTCCTGCCGTTCCTGCATCCAGCCGAGGTCGAGTTGGAAGTTGGGGCTGAAGCGATAGCCAAACCCAGCGGAGAAAAAGGTACGGGCGCGGTCCAGTTCGGTGCCGCTGGAGGTGGTGCCCCGCGCCTGCTCGTCCAGCGGGTCGGGATAGTAAGCAAACCCGGCGCGAATCGCGAAGTCGTCGATGCGAAATTCGCCGCCTGCCCGCATATTAAGCACCGGCTGATA
>JAUIDY010000029.1 GCA_030428385.1 Rhodothermia bacterium
AACAGCAAGGTGCCGTCCGGCGCGAACTGGGCGAAAATAATATCCTGCCCCCCCGCATTGGCAGCCTGAATCGGATTGAGCGTGGGAAAGTCGCTCGTGCCGGTTTGCCCGATGATGTAGGCATTGCCGTCGGTGTCCACCGCCACATCGGTGGCGACGTCGCGGGCATCGTCGGCGTTGGGGACGGGCGTGGCGCCGCCGAGGAAGGTGGCGTAGATCAGATCGCCCGTCTCGGGGTCGAGCCGAAACACAAAAATATCGGCTCCATTGGCAGCCAGGGCGTCGTCGAAGGCATTAACGGTGGGGAAGTCGTTCGACAGCGTCTCGCCCGTGACAATGAAGGTGCCGTCAGGTGCGATGGTGATGCCGTGGGCGAGGTCGGGGCCGCTGCCGCCGACGGTGGCCTCAAAGGTGATCTCTGGGTCGACCACGAGAGGGTGTGTGGCGTCATACGCGCCGAGGGCGTAGCCCACGGTTCCGTCGGAATGCAGATCGTAGCGGGCATCAACAAATACCCGCGTCCCTTCCATGTCTTGATAGACAACGGGCGCGGCTTCAACCAATTCACCGAGCGGAGTGGCAAGTACCAACGCACCGTCCGCCCGCAATGACGGGGCATCGGTGCCCGTGTAGCGCAGTCGGATTTGGTCTGGATCGCTACCCGGCGCAACCAGAAAGGCACTCTTGAACGTTCCGTTTGCCCCCTGGTATTCTAGGTCGATGCCAGGATACAGATCTCGGTACCGTACACCGCCAAATGTGGGAAGGTCGGTTTGCCAGTTGGGCGCGTCACCGCGATAGAAATGCACCCGGCCGGGCTGGGGGGCGATACCTTCGAGGGTGGGCACCGGCGAGGCGTCCACAAAATGCATCGTGATCTCCGCTCCCTGGCTGTCGCTCAGCGAAGAGCGCCGGAGGATGACGGCATCGCGTTGCAAGAGGACGGTGTGGCCCGCCGCCTCCGCGTGGAACCGAACAGCGTCAGGTGCCTGCCCCCGGTTCTCGATAAAGAAAAACGGCGGGGAGGGTGTTGACGGCTCCGTTTCAGCGGCATAGGCAACCGGGGCAGACACCGGCGTTGGTTCAACGGGTGCGGAGGTATTTGATAGCCAGAGGAGAAATGCGAACAGAAGCGCAACCAGCCCAAGAAGGTAGCGGCGGATGAGGGGACGCTCCTTCATACGGTCGAAGGGTTTATTGGCAAAGGCAGCGCAGACGAGGCTTTGCTAACGTGTGTCGGGCAGAATCACCGTCCTGAGCAAAAAACAGGGAGCCCTCATAACGTAGGCGGGACGTGTAAAAAGTGCAAATCACATGCGGCGGAAATGGCTTGCGAGTACACGACAACCCTTATTCGCCAATCCGGGCGTCGAGCCGGCTCGGGGCGGGTGTGAGTGAGGCGCGGAGGCGTTCGGCCTCGGCCAGCAGCGCCGCCACAACGTCGGGGTGGCGGTCGGCGATGTTGAATTGCTCGCTGGGGTCATGGTCGAGGTGGTACAATTCTGGCGTGTCTAGCACCTGCGGTCCTTGATCGGTTTCATACGCGCCCCGGGTGATAAAATGCGCTTTCCACGGCCCTTGCCGCAGCGCAAAAAGCTGCGTGCCTCGGTAGAAAGGGACGGTGTTCCGTACCGCATCGGTTTCACCGCGTAGCAGTGGCAACAGGCTGGTGCCGTCATACGGGCGATCTTGGGGCAACGTTGCCTCGGCAAGGGCGGCAGCCGTGGGGAGCAGGTCCATCGTGGTGGCGAGGGCGTCGGTTACGGTGCCGGGGGCGATGGTGCCGGGCCACCACGCCAGCGCGGGTACCCGCATCCCACCGTCCCACGTGGTGCCCTTGCCATCGCGCAGCAACCCTGACGACCCGCCCTGTGTCTGGTACGTCAGCCACGGGCCGTTGTCGCTGGTGAAGACGACCAGGGTGTTTTCGGCCAGGCCCAACGTGTGCAAGGTTTCCATGACCTGGCCCACGCTCCAATCGATTTCTTCCACCACATCGCCATAGGGGCCACGCGGGCTTGTCTGAAAGTCCTCCGAGGCGAACAGCGGGACGTGCGGCAAGCTGTAGGGCAGATACACAAAAAACGGCTGGTCCTGGTGCGCCTCGATGAACTGCACGGCCTCCTGCGTGTAGCGGCGGGTGATGGTGTGCTGCTCAGCGGGGCGCTCCACGATCTCTTCGTTGCGCATCAGCGGTACGTTCCACGTCTCGATCTTTGGGTCGATCCAGATGTTGTTGCCGGGAGGATTGGCGATGTGCGTGTTGTCGCCGACGCGGTCCATGTCGTTGCTGTACGGGATGCCGAAGTACAGGTCGAAGCCGTGGTTGGTGGGGAGAAATTCGGGCAGGTGCCCCAAGTGCCACTTGCCAATGGCGGCGGTGGCATAGCCGCGCTCGCGTAGCATCTCGGCGATGGTGTGTTCTTCCGTGGGTAGGCCCAGCTTGGAGTCGGGAAACAGCACCCCGCGTCGGTCCGAGGACATGCCGCTGCGCTGCGGGAGTCGCCCAGTGAGCAGTGCCGCTCGGCTGGGTGTGCAAATCGACGCGCCCACATAGAACTGGGTGAACTTCATGCCTTCCGCTGCCATCCGGTCGAGGTGTGGCGTCCGGATCGTCGGGTGGCCATACACGCCGAGATCACCGTAGCCGAGGTCGTCGGCGAAGAGGATGACGAGGTTAGGTGGGCTGGATTGGGCGGCGCTTGAGAGCGGATGGGCGAAAACGGCAAGGGCGAGAAGAAGGAGCCAGCGGGTCATGAGGCGGTGGGTCGATGAGCAGAAGTCACTGTAAAATAGGATTTTCTGCATGAACAATGCGGGGGATTCTTGGGCGAGATGACCATGTTCCAAGGCTCAGCTTTAGAATAAGCACGCCGAACGATGTCCCGTTATGGACCACGTTTAGAAGGGCGCGAGGGTAAATGGAAGAAGGGCTTCAACGGAGCACCTACGTCTCATCCTTGGCAAGCGCGAAGGGTTGAAGCCGACCTTTATTCCGGTATGAATGGCTGAAAACAACAACCATGCAGGCTGTCACAAGCTTCACCGGTGCTGCATTTCCTTGATGCCCCGTTGAGGCAAGGGCTTTTGCCAAAGGAACGGATTGTTTTTTCAGGGACGAAAGAACCAACGTCCTGGCACCTCCGAAACGTGCGAACCCCGATCCGTACGCCACCTATTCCGTACTCAACGGGCGTGAGGCAATGAGTGATTAGAAATGGGCAATGCGTAATTATTCATCCTTCATTACTCATTGCTAATCGTCACCGGCGTTTGGTCCATTCCGCGGTGAAAGGACGAAAAACCAACAACCATGCAGATTGAGAAGACCTTCTTAACGAGCACCCCCGTTGCACGTCCGTAGTCTCTCACTGCCTGTTAAATGAGCACGACCACCATGTAGGGCAGCCCTGCTACAAGCGAAGGAAGAAAGAAGCGAGCCAGAAGAACTTATTGTTGGTGTATCCACTCGGCGATGTTGATGAGCACATCCTCGGAAACGGTTTCGGTGCCTGCGCGAAACAGCATATGTGTCAGGTTGGGGTAGGTGGTGAAGGACACCTGCGCCGAGTGCCTTGCGACGTTTTCCCACAGCGCCACGTTTTTGGAAAGCACGGCTCCCGGAAAAACCTCGTCGCGGAGCCCTTGCACGATGAGGGTGGGTTTGTCGGCGGCGAGGACCAACGCGCCTGCGTTTTCACTGAAGGTGATCCATTCGCGCCAGTAGGTCTCGCCTGCGCCAAGAATCTGTCCGCCGGGTGGAAACTGGTTGGTGCGAAGCAGCGCAAAGGCGGCTTCTACCTGCTGGATGAGGTCGGTGCCGTTGGCCGGGTTAGCCCTTAATTGCTCGACGACAAGGGAATCCACGGCGAACGCCACCGAGGCCACGACGACTATGCCGCGGACTCCCGCCTCACGCTGGGCCGCGACGGGCACGAGGTTGCCGCCCTCGCTGTGGCCGACGAGAAAAACACGTTCCGGGTCAACCTCCGGGCGCGTCTTCAGGTACTCGAAGGCGGAAAGGAGGTCGTCGATTTGGTCTTCTTGCGACAGCGTGAGGGGATCGACGCTTGCGTGGGTCAAGAACCGCTTGTCGTAGCGCAGCACCACGAGGTTTTGTTGGGTCAGCCGTTCGGCCCAGCGGCGGTAAAACGGTGGATGCTGGTTCGGGTCGGGCACGTAAAACCCATCACGGTCAACCGGGCCGGAGCCATTAACGATGACCACGGCGGCGGTTGGGACATCGGTGTCAGGAAGCGAAAGTGTGCCTTCGAGAAGGAGTGGGCCGCTGTAAAATTGCACCTGCTGGGTCTGAACGGTGGGGTCAGGACGCGGCGGGGCCTGGGAGTCGCAGGCGGCGACGCAAAGCAGCAAGCCAGCCAGCCCAAGCCAGCACGAAGGGGAAAAGGAAGGCATGTCCGTTCTGAAAATTCGACGGGGAGACGTTCAGTAACGGCGCTTCATGTACGTTGGGAAAGAGGAGAGGGATTGGTAAGTATTAAAACCTACCGTTTGGTGCAAGGCGAAACAATATCCCTATCTTTCGAGCACGACCTTGGAGTGACAAACCAATGCGGGGTGTAGCGCGGCAGAGCCACGCTACGAGGTCAAGGAAGATTATCACCCACCCAACTCGCGGTGCCAGAGCAGGGCGGTGAGTTCTTCCACGCCAAGCTTGAGGTGGCGGCGAAAGGTGCTGTAGGGCAGGTCGAGCAATTCGGCGGCCTGTTCGTGCGACGGAGCCGGGCGGAAGTAGGCGCGGTCGAGGGCACGGTGGCCTTTTGTCAGGCGCGGCGAACTGTCGAGCAGCTTCCAGGTAGCGCTTAAGACGTCGCACAGCGTTTTAATGCGGTCAGCGTCGTCGGCCTTTTTCGAAAGCTGGTCGGCGACGATGCGGGAGCGCAGCAGCGGGTTGTTCGCCAGCGTGTGCGGGCGGGCGTAGGCGCGCAGGGCATCGTGGACGGCCTCGGCGAAGGCTTCCTGGCTCAGGACGAGAACGGGCGGGGCCTTAGGCTTAGGTGGCGGCTTGGTGCTGGAACTGGTCTCGCGCTCGGCGAGGACATCCAGCCACACCACGGGCGGGGTCTTGCGCCAGTCGTGCCCGAAGACGCCGTAGGTCTGGTCGCCCACCTTAAATCCGGCCTCTGGCACCAGCGGCAAATCGGCGTACGCAAAGAGCGGGGCCCACAGCTCGGCCTGGGCGCAGGCATACAACGAAAAGGCGAGGTCGGGCGTGGTGAGGTAATACCGGACGGCCTGGATAAAAAGCAGGCTCTGAATGGCGGAGATGTCCTGATACGTGTCGGCCGCCATCCAGTAGCGGAAGAACAGCAGCCGCTCCCCGGGACGCAGCGGAGCGTGTGCTTGCAGATACGTCCATGCGGCTTGTGTGGCGGGATCCTGCTTGATTTCAGCGTCGTGATCCGCTGTTAGCAGAAGATACATCGTGAAGCCGCCGATGGTGCCGTCGCTCTTTTCCACCACCAGCACGCCTTCGGGCTGCTCGGCCATCCAGTACCGGGCGAGGTCCGCAGAGGCGGGTCCTTCGTGGCGTTTCACCATCTGCACCAACGTCTCGTGATCGGCGTCGGCGTCCATCGGGCGGAGCGTAACACCGGTTTTAAGGCCGCCCTGACTGCGGAGCTGGTTAAAAAAGGGCTGAACGATGGGGTTGTCGCGGTGCAGGTAGATATAGTCGGTCAGGAGGCGCTGTTGGGTGGATCCGGTCGTTTCGGTGACCTGCTTTTTGTAGAACGCACGGGCGCGGGTGTGGAGCGTGCGGTGCCAGGTCGGGTTGCGCCATTGCAGGTCGGCGCTTAGTACTTCGCGAGCGAGGTCGTGCGGAAAAAGGCCCTGATTTCCGGAGTCGATAAACGAGAGCCCGCGCAGCCACTCGAATAGTGCGTGCGCGTCGTCCAGGTCCATCATGGCACCCAGCAGCGACTCGGTGGTGTAGCGGACGAGGGCACAGGCTTCTAACGCCGTCCGGTGGGCAGGACTCGGTACTTTCATCACAAACCGGTCCAGCAGCGTCTTGATAATATCGGGGTCGGACGACAGATCCAGCGGCTGGTCGGGGCGCTGCTCGGCGACGGCGGCGATAAGGGCAAGCGCCAGCGGGTTGCCGTGGGTGAGTTGGAACAGCGCCCGGTGCTGGTCGTCGGGGATGCCCGACTGCCGGAAGTAGGCGAGGCTGGCATCCGGGCTGAGGTTGCGCAGCGAAATCGTGCGGAGCAGCGGTTGCCATCCCGGATCGGTGCGCCACACGGCCGAGAGCGGGTTGCGTTCCGCCACCACCACCAGCACTTCGTCCGACAACTGCGGCAGAAACGTCGTAAACAGCCACCGCTCCAACGAAGCCAGGTGCTCGAACGTGTCGATCAGCAGCACGCGCCGCTGGGTCGTGGTCGCCAGCAGGTCGGGCACCGAGGCTTCGGGCGGGACGGCCAGCGCCTCGCGCAGGGCGGCGATGAACGCATGCGGCGTCGCCTCAATGGTGCGGGCGTCGAGGTAGGTCGCGGGTATCGTGCGCTGCAAGGCCCGGTAGCGAAACTCGTGCAGCAGCGTCGTCTTGCCCAGCCCGCCCGGTCCGTCCACATGGATCAGGAAAAACGGCAGCGTGTTCGCTGTCAGCGCCGACTCAAAAAGCGCACACGGGGCTTCGCGACCGACAAAACGACGGTGGACGGCTTCCAACAGACGATCAGCAAGCCGCGAGGGAGCATTCACGAGATTCGACACGAGCAATGAGCAGGGCGGAAGGCAACCAAAACCTAAGGTCGCCACGGGTTCCGTTCAAACACACGCTCACTTTGGTGTCAAGATCGTTTCATCAAGCGCTCAAAGACGGACGAGACATACCCCCTTCGTTTTTTTAAACGTCATTTTCACGAAGGCGGGAATGACAAAATGAACGGCAGGGATCTGAATTATGAGAACTTTCCCTTACGAGCCGCACGAGGGCAGTATTGTAGGCGCTTTGTGTGGATCGCCGGTTGCCCTCTTTCTCATGGACTTGTTTGACCGAGTGGATAGACCTTCAATCGTCGATCTGCTATCTTGGCGCACCCCGCACCAATCGCTGTGCCTATGACCGCCCGCATCATCGGAATCCAGACGTACGACATCCGCTTTCCCACTAGCACGGCGCTGGACGGGTCGGATGCGATGAATGCCGCGCCGGATTACTCGGCGGCGTATGTAATCGTGCAGACGGATCACCCAAATGGCCTTGAAGGGCACGGGTTGACGTTCACCATTGGACGGGGCAATGAGTTGTGCGTGCAGGCCATCGAGGCGCTCTCATATCTCGTCGTCGGGCAGCCGTTGGAAATGCTGTTTGCCGACATGGGCGGGTTCTGGCGGCGGCTGACAAGCGACAGCCAACTGCGGTGGGTCGGCCCCGAAAAAGGCGTCATTCACCTCGCCACGGCGGCGCTCGTCAACGCGATATGGGACCTCTTCGCCAAAGCCGAACGCAAACCGCTGTGGCAACTCGTCGCCGACATGACGCCGGAGGCATTCGTGCGCTGCATCGATTTTCGGTACATCACCGACGCGCTTACGCCGGACGAAGCCCTGGCGCTGCTGAAAAAAAACGAGGCGACGAAGGCTGAGCGCATCGCCCACCTGAAAAAACATGGCTATCCGGCCTACACAACCTCGGCGGGGTGGCTGGGTTATTCGGATGAAAAGGTCAGGCGGTTGGCCCGTGCTGCCAAAACGGAAGGATGGAGACACGTAAAAATAAAAGTCGGGCGCGACCTCGACGACGACCAGCGGCGGGCGGCCATCATCCGCGAGGAGATTGGCAATGACGCTTATCTGATGATGGACGCCAACCAGATCTGGGAGGTGGAAGAAGCCATCGCTAACATGGCAGAACTAGCGAAATACAACCCCTGGTGGATTGAGGAGCCGACGAGCCCGGACGACATTCTCGGGCACAAGGCCATCGCTGAGGCGGTGCATCCGATCAAGGTGGCGACGGGCGAGCACTGCCACAACCGGATCATGTTTAAGCAGTTCATCACGTCCGGCGCGCTGGATATTTGTCAGATCGATAGCTGTCGGCTGGGCGGGGTGAATGAGGTGCTGGCGGTGTATCTGATGGCGGCGAAGTACGGCGTGCCGGTGTGCCCGCACGCGGGCGGCGTGGGGCTGTGCGAATACGTGCAGCACCTCGCCATGATTGACTATATTTGCATCAGCGGCAGCCTCGAAGACCGGGTGGTGGAGTATGTGGATCACCTGCATGAGCATTTTTTGGATCCGGTGACGGTCCGCAACGGCGCGTATCTTCCACCTACGATGCCTGGTTATAGTATCGAGATGAAACGGGAGAGTAGGGCGCGGTATACGTGGCCGGAGGGGGCGGCGTGGCGATGATGGCGTCAGCCTGCTTTTTCTACGTCCTTTTGGCTTGATCCCCCGGATCGAGTCCGGGGCAGGCGCCAGGACCAAAAGATCAAGGCGGTACCAAAATCGGCTAACCCTGCGCTACGGAGCGGAAAAACTTCAAACTCGCTGCGCTCAGACAGGAAGTTTTTCTGTTTCGCTCGCTACGCTCCGGGTTCGAGACGCCGATTTTGCTAAGGCCGATTGTCCGGAATAACTATCTTCTTGATTCTCCACACGATAGGTCCAGCAAGGTGTTTATTACTTGGCTCCGCCGATAGAGGAGCGTTCACGTTTTACGTTTCACGATACTTTGAGGCACACAGTCAGCATCTACACACCATGAACCCTTTTTCATTACACAACAAAACCGCCCTCATCACCGGCGGCGGAAGCGGCATCGGCGAGGCCATCACGCGGCGTTTTGCGGCCAGCGGGGCGGCGGTGCATGTGCTCGACGTAAACCGAGAGGCAGCCGAAGCGGTGGTGCAGGAGATTACGGATTTGGGCCAGCAAGCCGTTTTCCATGACTGCAACATCGCCCAGCACGCCGAGACGGTGGCGGTGATCGACGCCATCGCCACGCAGGGCTCGGTGGATATTCTGGTCAACAACGCGGGCATTGCGCACGTCGGCAACGTGGAAAACACCACCGAAGCAGACCTTGACCGGCTGTATCAGGTCAACATCAAGGGCGTGTACAACTGCCTGTTTGGGGTGCTGCCCCACATGAAGCAGCAGGGCGGCGGCTGCATCCTCAACGTGGCGTCGGTGGCGGCGATGGTGGCGGTGGCGGATCGGTTTGCGTATTCGATGACCAAAGGCGCGGTGCTGACGATGACGTATTCGGTGGCGAAGGACTACCTCGCGCACAACATCCGCTGCAACAGCCTATCTCCAGCTCGCATCCACACGCCGTTTGTGGATGGTTTTCTGGCGAAGAACTACCCCGGTCAGGAAGCGGAGATGTTCGCCAAACTCGCGGGCACCCAACCCATCGGGCGCATGGGGACGCCAGACGAAGTCGCCCACCTCGCGCTGTTCCTTTGCTCAGACGAAGCGGGGTTCATCACCGGCACCAACTACCCCATCGACGGCGGCTTTATCACGCTCAATGCGTGAGTGAAACGTGAAGACGTACCTGAAACCTGAAACGTGAGGGTGCGGATTCGTTCGTAATCCGTTACTTTCTCCACCGTGTTGCAAGCCTGTTCAGAAGGGCACAGAACGGCAGGCAGAAAAGGCCATCCAGAAAGACACCATTTTTTAAGTTTCAGCAACCTTCGCTGGAGACAAGTTCACGTTTCACGCTTTACGTTTCACGCCTCATGAAACTCATTCGCTTCGGCCAACCCGGCCGCGAAAAACCAGGAATTGTTGATGCCCAGGGCGTCATGCGCGATGTCAGCGCCTTCACGCCCGACTTCGACGAAGACTTTTTTGAACAGGACGGCCTGACCGGGCTCCGAAGCTGGCTGCGGGTCCACGATGCCGCTGCGCCCGCCGTTGATATCAGCGAGCGGCTGGGGTCGCCGGTGGCGCGTCCGTCGAAGATTATCTGCGTAGGGCTGAACTATGCCAAACACGCAGCCGAAGGTGGCATGGCGATCCCGACCGAGCCGATTCTGTTTTTTAAAGCGCCCTCGGCGGTGTGTGGGCCGTACGACGACATCATCATTCCCAAAAACAGCGAAAAGACGGACTGGGAGGTAGAACTGGCGCTGGTCATCGGGAAGCGGGCATCATATGTGGACGAAGCCGAGGCGATGGATTACGTGGCGGGCTACGTGCTGCACAACGATGTCAGCGAGCGCACTTTTCAGTTGGAGCTCAGCGGACAGTGGGTGAAAGGCAAAAGCGCCGACACGTTTGCGCCGCTCGGTCCATACCTCGTCACCACCGACGAAATCGACGACCCGCACAACCTGGCACTGTGGCTGAAGGTCAATGGCGAGACGCTGCAATCGTCCACCACCGACGACCTGATTTTTAACCTCCCGTTTCTGGTGAGCTACATCAGCCAGTTCATGACGCTGTGCCCCGGCGACGTGATCTCGACCGGGACGCCGTCGGGCGTGGGGCTGGGCCTCAAGCCGCCGCGTTATCTCAAGCCCGGCGACGTCGTAGAACTTGGCATCGACGGCCTCGGCGTGGCGAAGCAGAAAGTGCGAGCGTGGCAGCCATGATGCGGATTGATGCGCATCAGCATTTCTGGTCGTACGATCCGGCGCGGCACGCATGGATCGACGACGCGATGGCGGGGCTGCGGCGTGACTTTTTGCCTGCCGACCTCGCGCCCATCCTTCAACGGAATCTAGTAGACGGCACGGTGCTGGTGCAGGTGGACCAGACCGAAGAAGAAACCCGGTGGATGCTCGATCTGGCCGCGCAGCATCCGTTTGTTAAAGGGGTCGTCGGGTGGATTGATTTGCGGGCACCAGATGTCGCGGAGCGGCTGGCCCATTTTTCGGAGTTCGAGGTGCTCAAAGGCTTTCGCCACATCGTGCAGGCCGAGCGTGACGACCTGTTTCTGCTCGACCCGGCGTTCCAGCGCGGCATCCGGTGGCTCACCGCGTTTGGCTTTACGTACGATATCCTGATTTATCCGCACCAGCTTCCGGCAGCGATCCGGCTTGTGGAGGCCCACCCGGACCAGCATTTCGTGCTCGATCACATCGCCAAGCCGCCCATCAAGGCACAGGCGATGGAGCCGTGGGCGTCGCTCCTCCGCACGCTGGCGCAGCACAACAACGTGTGGTGCAAGGTCTCCGGCCTCATCACTGAAGCCGACTACACGGCATGGACGCCGTCGCACATTTTTCCGTACCTCGATGTCGTTTTTGCGGCTTTTAATATAAATCGGCTTATGTTTGGCTCCGACTGGCCTGTGTGCCGCTGCGCCGGGACCTACGACCAGGTGCTTTCGCTGGTGGAAAACTACACGACAGGTCTAAGCGCCGAGGCGCGCCACAAGCTGTTCGGTGGCAATGCCGTCGCTTTTTATGGACTTTGAGGCTGAGGAATACCTATTTCCAGCATGTCATCGCGAGGAGCGCTAGCGACGTGGCGATCTCACCCCGTTTGTGGTGTTCTTTCCTGTCGGGGTGAGATCACCACAGGATCTGCGATCCTTCGTGATGGCGTGATAAAAAGCGATTTTACGAAAACGCTTACTGTATACCATACACGTTCATTCGTGTCATCCCGAATACCGCATCGCGGCGTGAGGGATCTGCCACGTTTTCGTATTGCACAACCTGAACATGGGAGATCTCTCCTCCTTACAGTCGTCGAGATGACACGGGAATAAACGCTCCTTCACGCTCATGGACTTAGGACTCACCAACAAGGTCGTACTCATCAGCGGCGGGGCGCGGGGCATCGGCGAGGGTATCGTTCGCGGTGTTGCAGCCGAAGGCGGCATTCCCGTGATTGTGGATCGGAAGCGGGAGACGGCGGAACGTTTAGTGGACGATCTGGCAAATCAAGATCGGCCCGCGCTGTTTGTGCACACCGAACTCAGCGACCCGGCGCAATGCCAGCAGGCTGTGGAGGAATCGCTATCTCACTTCGGTCGGCTTGATGCGCTGGTCAACAACGCGGGCACCAACGATGGGGTGGGTTTGGCGAGCGGGTCGCCGGAGACGTTTGTCGCGTCCTTCCACAAGAACCTACACCACTATTATTACCTCGCCCATTTTGCGCTCGACGCGCTCAAGCAATCCCGCGGGGCGGTTGTGAATATCAGTTCGAAGACAGCGGTGACGGGACAGGGCAATACCTCGGCGTATGCGGCGGCGAAAGGGGCGCAACTGGCGCTCACCCGCGAGTGGGCCGTCGAACTGCTGCCTTTTGGCATCCGCGTCAATGCCATTGTTCCCGCCGAGGTGATGACACCGATGTATGAAGAATGGCTGCAAAGCTTCCCCGACGCCGAAGCAAAACGCCGTGCCATCGTGCAAAACATCCCGCTCGGGCAGCGGATGACGACGAAGGAAGAAATCGCCGCGATGGTCCTGTTTCTGATCTCATCGCACGCCGCGCACATCACCGGGCAGTGCATCCACGTAGACGGCGGCTATGTGCATCTGGACCGAGCGCTCGTGTGGGATGAAGGAAGAGAGATGGGGGAGGAGGGAGACAGGAGAGATAGCCATGCCGATACATAAGCCACCCACCCGTAAAGACGCGCCGTGGCGCGTCTCCCCGCCCGATACTGCATGACGCATGGGCAGCAAGACACCGACGCAAGCAAAGCGAGCACCTGATCTGATAGACCTACCACCCCAAACCACATGGAAACCACCACCCGAACCAAGCTCGTCCCGCCCGGCCTGATGCTGCCGTTTATCCTCATCACCAGCCTGTTTGCGTGGTGGGGGCTGGCGAACAACATGACGGACACGCTGCTCGCGGCGTTTAAGCGCATCATGAGCATGTCCGACACGCAGACGTCGCTTATCCAGGTGGCATTTTACGGCTCATATTTTTGCCTCGCGCTCCCGGCGGCGATTTTTATCAAGCGGTTCACCTACAAGTCGGGCGTGCTGCTGGGGCTGGGGCTGTTTATCAGCGGGGCGCTGCTGTTTTACCCGGCGAGCCAGACGATGGTGTACGGCCATTTCCTGGCCGCGCTGTTTATTCTGGCGGGCGGCCTTTCCATTCTGGAGACGGCGGCGAATCCTTACATCATCGCGATGGGGCCTGCCGAGACGGGTGTGCGGCGGCTGAACCTCGCGCAGTCGTTTAACCCCATCGGCTCGATTACGGGCGTGGTGCTGAGCCAACTGTTTATCCTCGCCAACCTCGACGCCGCCAGTGCCGAAGAACGCGCCGCGATGTCGGCGGCGCAGTTGGAGGCGTTGCAGGCGCAAGAATTAGGTGCCGTGATGGGGCCGTACGTGGGCGTGGCGTTTGTGCTGTTGCTGCTGTGGATCGCCATCGCCGTGGTGAAGATGCCGAAGGCGTCCGACGAAGGCCCCGCGCTGGAGATTGGGGCGACGCTGAAGCGGCTGCTGGCGAACAAGAACTACGTGTGGGGTGTGGTCGCGCAGTTTTTCTACGTCGGCGCGCAGATCGGCGTGTGGTCGTTTACGATCCGGTACGTGATGGCGGAACTCGGCCTCAACGAAGAAGGCGCGTCGCAGTATTACCTCGCCGCGCTGGTGCTGTTTGCGATCTCGCGGTTTGTGTGCACCTTCCTGATGCGGTTTGTGACGCCGAAGAAGCTGCTTACCATCCTGTCGGTGCTGGCGATGGGGCTCACCATTGTGGTGATCCTCGTTGGCGGCATGGTAGGCGTCGTCGCGCTGGTGGCGATTTCGGCGTGTATGTCGCTGATCTTCCCGACGATTTTCGGTCTTGCGGTGCAAGGCTTGGGCGCGGATACCAAACTCGGCGGCTCCGGCCTCATCATGGCGATTCTCGGCGGGGCGGTGCTCACCTATATCCAGGCGCTTGTCTCCGACGCGACGGGCAGCATCAGCATTGCCTACGTGGTGCCGCTAGCGTGCTTCGCCCTCATCGCCTATTACGCCGCCTTCGTCCGCCACGCGCCGCCCGACAGCGCCGAGGTTGCATAGGTTTAATGTCGTGACATCCCCAGCGGCTCATTCCCTTTTATAGTGTCGTGCCCTACTCAACGACGACGGCACAGAGCTTAATCCGAACCTGATGCCCAAACCGACGCTCTGTGTTGGCTGTCGCAAGGATGACGATCCAAACCAAGAGATCGTCTGCAACCTGACACGATTGGACCAACAGGGTGAGCCTACGTTTGTTTGCTTTGCGTATGAGCCCAAGACGCGATTGGGAGCAAGCAAAGGGTGATCTAGGCTGGTTTCAAAGCCTCGGAAGAGGTGGCGTAGTTTTTTCCTCAAACGCGGCCCATAATAAGCATCCCAGTGCCAGCACAGGGATGAAAAAGAAGGCGCTAGGAGTTACATGGACGCAAGTTGTAGAAATACACGTTAGGATTTCCCGCTACCCATAGAGAATACTCGATGACGGACCATAAACAACCATACTTGATGCTTCGAGCAGTTGGCGGTGTTTTTTTTTGGATCCTCTTGTCCGCTTGGACATCTCAGGTCCTGGCACAAGGCTATGACCTTGTCGTTGCCAATGGTCGCGTGATGGACCCAGAGACCGGCCTCGATGATATCCGGCATGTCGGTATCACGGACGGAACGATCCAAGCCCTCAGCGCGACGCCGCTGCAAGGGCACGAGACGCTTGATGCCACAGGCCTCGTGGTTGCGCCCGGCTTCATCGATCTGAATACCTATCAGCACGGCAGCGACCTTTTCCGCCTCCGCGCCACCGACGGCGTGACCGCGGTGCTCCAGTTGGAGGGCGGGGCCATCGACGTGCCCGCCTACTATGATGCCCTGAACGGGCGTGCGCTTATTCATTACGGTGTGGCCGTCGATCATGGAGTGCTTCGCCGCGTTGCCCAGGGCGATACAACACTCGAAGTCGTGAATGGCCTCACCGACTGGCCGGGCATCAACGAGACCCGCGCCTTTCCAGAGTTGGATCAGCAGCCTCTCTCAACTGCCGAACGTGATACGCTCGCTGCGTTGGTGGAACAGGGGCTGCGTGACGGCGCTGTCGCCGTCGGGTTTGGGATCGCGTATACGCCGGGCGCGACGCATTCGGAGATCCTGCGCATGTTCGAAGTGGCGTCCCAATATGATGCTTCGTCCCACATTCACGTCCGCAACTTCGACCCGACACGCGAATGGGACGACCTCTACGAAGTGCTGGTCGGGGCGATCTATACCGGAGGCGACCTTCACATCAATCATCTCCAAAGCGTCTACGGAAGTGTCACTGAGCGTGCGCTGCGGTTTATCACGCGCGCCCGCACCTTCGGCCTATCGGTCACGACAGAGTGTTATCCGTATACCGCAGGCATGACCTTTATTGACTCCGCTCTTTTTGATGATTGGGAGACGCGTTCGGATGAAAACCTGAACCGTTTCGAATGGCCCGCGACCGGGGAACGCCTTACGCGCGAGACGTTTGGCCGGTATCGTGCGCAGGGCGGCGTGGTGATCATCCACCCAAGCAACGAGGAAGCACAGGCCGCTGCTGTACGAACCTGTATCGCCCACCCGCTGCCCATGATTGCCAGCGACGGGGCGTGGGACGGTGGGCAGACGCACCCGCGTGTGGCTGGAACGAACAGCCGCGTCCTTGGCCGCTACGTCCGGGAAGAAGGCGTTCTATCGCTGATGGATGCGCTCCACAAGATGACCCTTGCCCCTGCACAGCACCTCGAGCGGCGTGTCTCGGCAATGCGTCGCAAGGGCCGTGTCCAAGTCGGTGCCGACGCTGACCTGGTAATCTTCAATCCCGCTACCGTAATCGACCGTGCCACCTATCGGAATCCGCTCCTTGCGCCCGTTGGTATTGAGGTCGTCTTAGTGGGGGGCGTTCTCGTGGTGCAGAACGGAGCGATTCAGGAGGGGGTGTACCCTGGACAACCCATCCGCGGACCAAGGCAATAAGGGACTACCTTGCAGCCGGTCGTTCGCTAGCACCACCCTGCGGGTGCTCATAAACGTCATGTGTTTTCACTAGATCGACACCGAAGCCCCGGATTGGCTGCTTCGGAGGGCGTAGTTGAGCGAAATGATCCAGCCATCCAGGGTCGCCCTTTCACGTACTCCGAGCAGGAAGCAGAATCGCATTTGCTGAGAGGCTACAAGCATTGAATAGGAGGAAATACACGGTGCTGCCCGAACGGCCCCACCTGGGACCGATGAAGCCGGTGTCTTCCGCCGTGACCACCCATACCATTCTCCCGAACGGGCAACTGGTGCTGACCATTGAACACGATGTGATTAAAGGCGTCACGCCGACGATGCTGCGCTGGTGGTTTGAGACGCGATGCTGCGCTGGTGGTTTGAGACGCTCGGAGAAACGATGACGCATGAGGGGAAGGAGTATCCCCGCTATCTCCTGTGGCATCCGCGCGATCACATCCATTGGCAGTTGGTTTCCCGTTCTCCAGGCGGCGGTAGCGGGCAAGGAGCACGGTTTCGGATCGTAGAAGCCTTTGCGGCCAATCCGGCCTTTTATGTGGACTCGACCGAATATGTGGAGAAGCTGGATGAAAACGGCCTCTCCTTGGTCCGTCGAGTCCTCGGCATGGAGGTGTTCCGGCTGGAGCACCGGTTTGGAGAAACGACCGGCGGGGCCACCTATCATTCCCGCTCGTCAGCATTAAGTCGGGCCTGTTACGCGGGCTGGTGAATTACGTCGTCCGTCCGCGTATTTTTCTGATGCGATGGGCACGGCGTGGCTCACGCACAACGTGGAGGAAGTGAGCATGTTTGAGCACCTGCTGCCGGGGCTCTATGCAGCGAGGGCTCAATAAAGCCGGTATCAGCCGGTGACTGACAGGCGACCGGTTTTGCATGTTGTCCCGCATCCAAGGCTGCATTATGTTGCTCTTTCCACGCGATGAAGAATAAAGCGCGCCTCGAACCATTCATTTTGGAAATGCAGGGTGCCTTTGTCTTTCGACATCTGGGTTATGATGTGGCCGTCGAGCCCCAGCATCGAGATTGCGTACATTGCGCTTGTCGCGGACGCGTCGATGCGACCGTGCTTTTTTTCAACCACCACGGCTTGGCGTTTTACCAGCGGCCAGATTCCCCCATAACCTTCCAAGGCGAGATCGGTCCCGTTCCGATCCAACGTGAGGTATTCGCGTCCCTCGTACAAACAGATGCCCCACTTGTGTAGTTGGGTGAGGTGGGCAACGGTGCGGTCTTTAGGAGAAAAAGCAATCTGGGTTTTTGCTATGTAGGGGCCAAATGCCTTCTGGGTAAGAACGGCCATCACAAACCGTACTTTGTTGGTCAGGCTTAGCGGAGCCTGGAGAAAAAGATGCCACTGCGTGATGTTTATTGCAACCGTTCCTGCCCAATCGCCATGCACCAAGTGGTAATACTGTTCGTGGGTTTGCATGGGGTTGGGTTGGGCAAAAGGCCGTTTTGCTTGTTCTCTTAAGAGTCTGCGCAGCGTTCATTTGATGGTATCCTCGCGTTCTCGTAGCGTAGCTCTTCCGCACGATACGGCTGCTTGGTCATGTCGGACAAAATCCGGCATCTCACAGATGGGCGCAATTGCCAAACAGGGAGAACTCGGCTCAGGGTCGGGATGGCCGAGGAAGAGACGTTCTCGCTTACTCCGCATCCGGCAACGCAAACGCGAGGTAGCTGTCGCCCGACGGGGTGCCCATCTTCCCGCCGCCACACGCGATGACGACGTACTGCTTGCCGTCTACCATGTAGGTGCTGGGCGTGGCGTAGCCGCCAGCGGGCAGCTTCGTCTCCCATAGCAGGTCGCCCGTGTCCTTGTCGAAGGCGCGAAACATCTCGTCGTTGGTTGCCGCGATGAACAGGAGCCCGCCCGCCGTCACGACGGGGCCGCCGTAGTTTTCGGTGCCGGTGTTGTCTACGCCTGCGGCTTTCATGCGCGGGTCTTCGCCGAGGGGAATCGACCAGCGGTAGTCGCCTGTGTTGAGGTCGATGGCGTGCAGCGTGCCCCACGGCGGCCGGGAGGCCGGAAAGCCCTCGTTATCGAAGAAGCGGTGGTAGCCGCCGAACTGGTACGGGATCTCCGGGGCGTCTTGCGAGAGGGCTTCTTTGATTTCGGCATCGGGTTCTTCCTGTCCCAGCAAAAACGCAATGAGGGCGTCGCGCTCGGTCTCGGAGAGGCGGGGGAAGCCGGGCATAAAGTTGCGTCCCTGCTGGATGACCTGCTGGATCTGGGGCACGGTCAGTCGGTCGTCCAGGTCAATGAGCGAGGGGAAGTTCTGGGCTACGTTGCCTACGCGGTCCATGCCGTGGCACGCCGCGCAACTGGCTACGTATGTGCGTTCGCCAAGCGAGGCATCCGCAGGCACCAGATCCGCTGCACCATCCACTTCGTGCATCTGCACCACCCACGGAATGTGGTTGGCGTTGACGTACAGGATGCCATCCGGGTCGGTGGCGGCACCACCCCATTCGGCTCCACCATCAAAGCCGGGGCGGAAAACGGTGCCCTGGGTGTTAAACGGGAGGTAGGTCTCGGATGGGCCCAGCGTACGCAGGCTGTCGAGGACGAAGGCGCGGGCTTCCGGCGTGCGGTCGGTGACGTCGGCCTCGGTGAAGTTTTGCGGGGCGAAAGGAGCCGGTTTGGTCGGCATTGGCTGGGTGGGCCACGCGTGTTCACCGAGCAGCGGAGATGCCGGAACCGCCTGCTCTTCGATGGGGAACAAGGGCTCGCCGGTCTCGCGGTTGAACAAAAAGACGTAGCCTGCCTTGGTGATCTGCGCCACGGCGTCGATGCGCTGGCCGTTGTGGGTCACCGTCAGGAGGTTGGGCGGGGCGGGGAGGTCGCGGTCCCAGATGTCGTGGTGGACGGTTTGGAAGTGCCAGATGCGCTCGCCGGTGTCGGCGTTGAGGGCTACCACGCTGTTGGCGAACAGGTTTTCGCCCTCGCGGTTGCCGCCCCAGAAGTCGAACGACGCCGAGCCGGTGGGGATGAAGACGATGCCGCGTTCGGCGTCCACGCTCATACCCGCCCAGCTATTGACGCCGCCCAGCATCTCCCAGGCGTCTTCGGGCCACGTATCGTAGCCATACTCGCCGGGCTGCGGGATGGTGTGGAAGATCCACGCGATGGCACCCGTCCGCACGTCGTAGGCGCGGATATGCCCCGGCGCGGCGTCCATGCCTTCCGAGACGCGAGTGCCCATGATGAGCAGGTCTTTGTACACCGTCCCCGGCGTCGTAGAAGCGATAAACAAATCCGACACGTCGCGTCCCAGCCCGTCGTGCAGGTCCACCATGCCGTTGTCCCCGAAGTCCGATTTCAGCGCCCCGGTGACGGCGTCGATGGCGAATAGCTTGTCGCCGGCGGCAAAGAGGATGCGGGCGTCGGTGCCATCGGTCCAGTACGAGATGCCCCGACTCGCGCCCAGCGCCAATTCCATCCCGCCTCGCTCGCCCGCCACTTCGGTGGGGTCGAAGCGCCACCGTTCGTCGCCGGTGGCAGCGTTCAGCGCAAACACGCTGATGCGCGGCGACGTGCCATACAACACCCCGCCCACGATGAGCGGATTGGTCTGAATCTGTGCCCGGCGCTCGTGCCACAAATCACCCGCCTGATACGTCCACACGGGCTCCAACTGCGCCACGTTCGTTTTGTTGATCTGGTCGAGCGGGGCGTAGTGGCTTCGGGCATCATCGCCCAGATACGAGGCCCAGTCGTAGTCAGTGACGGGCACGTTGCAGGCCAGAGCCAGCGTGCTAAGAATGCAGGCGAAAAGGAGGGCAGAACGAAGGGGCATGGCGCAAGCGGGTGGGTGGGAGAAAGCCGCCCCCAAAGTAGCGGAATCAGGAGAAGGGGTCAATCCGTTGCCCGCCCGGCGCTGTCAAGTTCAGCGATGGTCCACGGGGTCTGGCGGTCGATGGTCTGGGCACGGACACGGGCAACCTCGGCAGCCGTTACCGGGGTGGCCTCATTGCCAAAGTGGGAACGCAGAAACGTAAGCACGGCGGCAACCTGATCGTCGTCGAGGTACGCGCCCCACGGAGGCATCACGCTGTTGTAGGTGGCCTCGTTGACGGTGAGTTCGCCCTGCAAGCCGTGCAGGAGCACCCGGATCATGCGCCCGGTGTCGCCTGCAATGTCGCTGTTGGCTTGCAACGGCGGATATTCACCGGGGATACCTTCGCCGTTGGCCCCGTGGCAGGAGATACACCGTGTCCGGTAGACGGCCCCGCCATCCACAACCGCTTCGGCAACAACCGTGGCTTCCGCTGGTACCGCCGCTTCCTCTGCCGACTCGCTCGGCGCACAGGCGCTGAGGAGAAAGGGCAGCAACAGTACAACCGCCGCGCATGTTCTGTGCATCATGCGGTTACGAAGCCTCGGCATCGGGCAAGGGCATCACGCGGATGTTGCGGAACGACACCTGCGAGTTGTCGTCGTGGTTTTGCAGGCCCACCATGCCTTCCTCGCTGCGGTCGCCGGTGAAGTCGTTCACCTTCTCGCCATTCAGGAAGATCTGATAGTGCTGGCCCCGTACCTCGATCCGGTACTGGTTCCACTCGCCCACCGGCTTGGAGGCGACATGGGTGGGCGGCGAAAAGCTGTAAACCGAACCCGTCACATGCAGCGAATCCTGGCTGTCGTCGATCTGGATTTCATAGCCCGTGTTGACGGCGTACCACGGATCCGGGGCGTCGGGAAAGCGGACGAAGACGCCAGAGTTGGCCGTCTCGGACGGCGACTTCCATTCCAACTCCAGCACGAAGTTTTTGAGCTGTAAGTCTTTGTAATAGTACAACCCCATGCCGCCCTCCGAAGTCATCGAGCCGTCGTCTTCGATGCGAAATGAGCCGGGGCCCGTCATTTCCCAACCTTCGGTGCCCGAGCCATCATACAGGGTGATCCATTCGTTTTCGGCGGGTGCTTCGGGGGTGTCTTCGGTGGCGACCTCAGCAGGTGCTTCGGCGGCGGTGTCGGCATCAGCACAAGCCAGCCCGGTAACCAGCAGCAGGGCGATCCATAAAGTGGAAAGGGGAATACGCATGTTTTTTCGACGCAAGGGTGGAGGGTGGGAAGGCGAGCGGTATAATGGCCCACCGGAGCGGGAGTGATCCTACGGGGTCTTGCTGTTATTGTCAACCCTTCCCTTTTCCCGCCTCTCCCTTCCCTCACCGTCTTCGCATGAATAAACCGTGAGGGTGGACAACCATTGGCGTCGCGGCGTTGGAGGGCGTCTTTGTCGGGGGTGCTCACATTGACTCCGAAGCGCCGCTGACGGTATATTGCCGATTCCTGAAACGCCCAGTTAGATTTTTTGTCATGGCCGATACGAGTGATTTTCGCAATGGCTTTACGATGGAGTGGAACGGTGATCTGTGGCAGATCGTCGAGTTCATGCACGTCAAGCCCGGTAAGGGCGGAGCCTTTGTGCGTACGAAGTTAAAAAACGTCCGCAACGGGCGGGTGGTGGACAACACCTTCCGGGCGGGCGAAAAAGTGCAAGAAGCCCGTGTGGAGCGTCGCCAGAACCAGTTTCTATATGAAGATGAACTGGGCCTGCACTTCATGAACACCGACACCTACGAACAATTCTCGCTCCCTGCCGATCAGGTGGACAAGCGCGAATTCCTCAAAGAGGGGGGGATGGTAGATATCCTGTTCCACGCCGAAACCGAACAGCCGCTCACCACGGAGATCTCGAAAAGTGTGGAGTTGACCATCGTACAGACGGACCCCGGGTTAAAAGGCGACACCGCCACGGGCGCGACCAAACCAGCGACGCTGGAAAGTGGCGCGGAGGTACAGGTGCCGCTCTTCCTCAACGAGGGCGACGTGATCCGCGTCAACACCGACACGGGCTCCTATGTCACCCGCGTTTCTACCGCGTGAGTCGTGCAGTAATTGACTCCGCTTCTCATTCTGCACAGACTTGACCCTAACCGTTATGGATCTCAAAAAGATCAAAGAACTGCTGAGCATCATCGCCGAGAGTGGTGTGGAAGAAGTCGAAATTGAAGAGGACGATTTTAAGCTCGTTGTGCGCAAGAACGCCTCTAATATTGTGATGCAAGCGCCCTCTGCCCCGGCTGTTTTCCCGTTTCATACAGGCTATCCACCGCCAGCGGCCCCCACATACCCGCCTGCAGCCCTGGTTCCGGCCCCAGCGCCAGTGGCCCCAGCGCCAGTCGAAGCCGCCCCCGTCGCTGCCGCACCAGAAGCTGCCCCCGCCCCGCCCGCCGGTACCCTCGTGCGGGCGCCCATCGTGGGAACGTTCTACCGCGCCTCCGCACCCACCGCAGACCCGTACGTGAAAGAGGGCGATACGGTCAAGCCCGGCGATGTGCTGTGCATCATCGAGGCGATGAAGCTGATGAACGAAATCGAGTGTGAGGTGAGCGGCACCGTGCGCAAAATCCTCGTTGCCAACGCGGAAGCGGTGGAATATGACCAGCCGCTCTTCGAGATCGACGAAGCATGAAAAAAGTCCTGATTGCCAACCGAGGCGAAATTGCCCTTCGGATCATTCGGACGTGCCATGAGATGGGCCTCAAAACCGTCGCGGTGTATTCCACCGCCGACCGGGACAGCCTGCATGTGCGCTTCGCCGACGAAGCCGTCTGCATCGGGCCGCCGCCGTCGAAGGACAGTTACCTGCGCATCGACCGCATCATCGCCGCCGCCGAAGTGACCGGGGCCGACGCCATCCACCCCGGCTATGGCTTCCTCGCCGAAAACGCTGACTTCAGTGCCATCTGCGCCGACCACGACCTGAAGTTCATCGGCCCCTCGCCCCACACCATCATGCTGATGGGCGACAAAAGTACGGCGAAGGAGACCATGCGCAATGTGGGCGTGCCCGTGGTGCCGGGCTCAGAGGGCAAGCTGGCCGATGTGAAAGAAGGCGAACGCCTCGCCGCCGAGATCGGCTATCCGGTGATGATCAAGGCCAGCGCAGGCGGTGGCGGACGCGGGATGCGCAAGGTAGAGCGCCCCGAAGACTTCGCCAAGCTGTTCAACGCCGCCCAAACGGAAGCCGAAACCGGCTTCGGCGACCCCAGCGTCTACCTCGAAAAGTTCGTTGTGCAGCCGCGCCACGTCGAGATCCAGGTGCTGGGCGATGGACGCGGCACCGTCATCCACCTCGGCGAACGTGAGTGCTCTATCCAGCGGCGTCACCAGAAGCTGCTCGAAGAATCGCCGTCGCCCATCATGGACGCGGACCTGCGCCACCGCATGGGCGAAGCCGCCATCGCGGGGGCCGAGGCGGTGGATTATGAAGGCGCCGGCACCATCGAGTTTCTGGTGGATGCCGACCGCAACTTCTACTTCATGGAGATGAACACCCGCATCCAGGTGGAGCATCCCGTGACTGAAGAAGTGACCGACTGCGACCTCGTGGAATACCAGATCCGCGTGGCACAGGGCGAAAACGTCCGCAAGCGCGATGTTGCCATCGAAGGCCACGCCATCGAATGCCGCATCAACGCCGAAAATCCGTACCGCAACTTCAGCCCGTCGCCGGGGCTTATCAAGACCTTCCACATACCCGGCGGTCACGGCGTGCGGGTGGATACCCACGCATATGCGGGCTATGTCATTCCGCCCAACTACGACTCCATGATCGCCAAGCTCATTGTGCGCAGCCGCACGCGGCAATTGGCAATGGACAAGATGCTCCGGGCGCTCGGCGAGTTTGTCATCGAAGGGGTACAAACTACCATCCCCTTTCATCAGGAACTGCTGAAGCATCCTGACTTCCGGGCGGGTAACTTCGATACGAAGTTTTTGGAATCGTTTTCCATGCCCCCGCCCAACGTATAGGTTGCGCCCCGCGTATCAAAGCGCCCCGACTATTCTTAACAGGATCCCCGGTGGACTCATATTTCATTCGCGGCGCGCAACCCCTATTTTCGGGCTTCTTCCTTTCCTGCTGAAAACGCTAGCTAGCTTATGTCTTATCCCGACAACCTGCAGTATACCAAAGAGCACGAATGGATTCGTGTGGAAGGCACCACCGCTACCATCGGCATCACCGATTTTGCCCAGCGTGAGTTAGGCGATATCGTGTTTGTAGAACTCGAACCCGAAGGCACCGAACTGGATCGGGACGACGTATTTGGCACCGTTGAGGCCGTCAAGACGGTGTCGGAACTGTACATGCCCCTGTCGGGCACCATTACGGCGGTGAACGACGGGTTGGAGGCCAGTCCTGAGACGGTTAACGAAGACCCGTACGGCGACGGCTGGATGGTAAAGATCGAACTGAGCGATGCCGACCAACTTGATGACCTGATGGACGCCGCTGCATACAGCGACATGGTGTCGTAAATGATGGGCCAAGCCCTGGCATTGATGATTCAGAATACGTCCTCTCTTCCGTGGAGGGAGAGGGAACGTAGAAACGACGCGAACCGCATACGGACAGGTTGACCTCGGGCACCCCCTTTGCTGATCGCTCCCCGCCGATAATTTTTATGCACGAACGCATTCTTATCCTCGACTTCGGCTCGCAGTATACCCAACTGATTGCGCGGCGCGTGCGGGAGGCCGGGGTCTTCTCGGAGATCTTCCCCTGCACCATCGACCTCGAAAAAGTGCAGGCGTACGCGCCCAAAGGCCTGATTTTGTCGGGAAGTCCGTGTTCGGTGTATGACGACGGCGCGCCGCAACTCGACGCCCGGTTTCTGGAACTGACCCGCGCTGATGGCTCGCCGCTGCCTATTCTGGGTGTGTGCTACGGGTTACAAGCGATGGCGCATACGCTGGGCGGCGAGGTGGCCCGCGCCGAACGCCGTGAATTTGGGCGCGCTCACCTTCGCATCGACGACACCGCCGACCTGTTCGCGGGCGTCCCCGAAAATTCGGTGGTGTGGATGAGCCACGGCGACCACATGACCCGCCTACCGGAAGGCTTCCAAACCATCGCGCATACCGACAACGCGCCGATTGCCGCCGTCCGCTCCCTCCACAAGCCGCACTTTGGCGTACAGTTTCATCCCGAGGTGGTGCATACCGACGACGGGCGGCAGATCCTGGAAAATTTTGCCTACCGCATCTGTGGCTGCGCCGGTGACTGGACGCCCGCGTCGTTTGTGGAGGAGAAAAAGCAGACCCTCCGTACGCTGGTCGGCGACGATCATGTGATCCTCGGCCTTTCGGGCGGCGTCGATTCATCGGTGGCAGCCGTGCTGTTGCACCAAGCCATCGGCGACCAACTGACCTGTGTGTTTGTCAACAACGGATTGCTGCGCAAAGGCGAGTGGGAGCAGGTGCAAACCACCTTTCGCGATCATTTCCACCTCGACCTGCGCGCCGTTGATGCGACTGATCTGTTTCTCGAGCGCCTCGAAGGCGTCACCGACCCCGAGCGCAAGCGCAAGATCATTGGCAACACGTTTATCGAGGTATTTGAGCAGGCCACGCAAGCCATCACGGCGCAGCTTGGCACCAAACCCAAGTTCCTCGCCCAGGGCACGCTCTACCCCGATGTCATCGAAAGCGTCTCGTTCAAAGGCCCGTCGATGACCATCAAAACGCACCACAACGTGGGCGGCTTGCCCGAAGAACTGGGTTTCGACCTCATCGAACCGTTCCGCGAGTTGTTCAAGGACGAGGTGCGCGAGATCGGGCATGTGCTGGCTGTGCCGCCCACCATCATCGGGCGGCATCCATTTCCGGGACCGGGCCTCGCCGTTCGCATCCTCGGACCCATCACCCGCGAAGCCATTGCCGTGTTGCAGGAAGCCGATGCCATCTTCATCAACGAACTGCGCCATTATGGGCTTTACGATCAGGTGTGGCAGGCGTTTGCCGTGCTGCTGCCCGTGCAAAGCGTAGGCGTGATGGGCGACGAACGGACCTATGAAAACGTCTGCGCGTTGCGGGCCGTAACCTCCGTCGATGGCATGACGGCCGACTGGGCGCGGCTGCCCCACGACTTCCTGGCGCATGTCTCCAACCGCATCGTCAACGAGATTCGCGGGATCAACCGATGCGTTTATGACATCTCATCGAAGCCTCCAGCCACCATCGAGTGGGAATAAGTGCCGCCTTCGTCTTTTGTATGAGCCCATGATTTGTTTTCCTTCCCGTTGCGCATTGTTTGTGTTGATGCTGCTCGGCGCATGGATCGTTCCTGTGGTTGCCGCCCAAGAGTTGGTGGAGCCGCCTCCCTTCATCGAGCAGGCCGAGTCGACGTTTGCACAAGCCCTCGAGGCCTTTGAGGCGGAAGACTACGGGATGGCATACCGTCGTTTTCGGCTGGTTTATGGCGATTTTGCGTTTAACCGCAAGACGACCGCGGCCATTCTGATGGCGGCCAAATCGCTCTACCGGGACGAACAATATGAGCTGGCAGATGACCTGCTCTACCGTTTTTTGGAGCAGTACCCCACGAGTAGCTATGTGGGCGAGGCACGTATCACGCAGGCGCTGGTGGAACAGGGATTGGCCCGCGAAGCGCGTTTAGCGCAGCAGTTCCGGCTGGGTATTGCGCTGCCTGCCACCCGCCGCGATGCGGCCTACACCCAGGCGCTGTTTAATGGCATCCGGCTGGCCGTCGACGAGTTTAATGCCTCCGGGCAGTATGATGCGTCCGTGCGGATGTATTTCCGCGACACGGAAAACAATGCACAAGAGGCAGGGCGGGTTGTTACAGAGCTCGCCCGCGCCGACAGCGTCGATGTGATTCTGGGACCCCTCTTTAGCCGCGAAGCCATGGCCGGAGCTGACGCCGCCGAGCGCGAAGGTGTGGTGCTGGTGCCGCCTCTGGCAACGGAAGAAGGCGTAGGCGAAGGGCGGCTGTTTGTGTTTCAGGCCAATCCCTCGATCTCTACCCGGGGGCGGGTCATGGCGCGGTATGCCGTGGGCGAGATGCGGCTCGCTTCCTTCGGGGTTATCTCCGACGAAGGGCGCAACAGCATCAGTGCACGCATGGGCGAAGGGTTTCAGGAAGAAGCCCTGGAACTGGGAGCCGACGTGGTGTTTTTTGAACAACTCGCCAACGACAAAGGGTGGCAATACCTGTCCTCGGAAATCGAGCGTGACACGCTGCGCACCGTCGAAGCACTTTATCTACCTATCGACGGGCGGGACGCCGAGACGCTGGTGAATAGCGCCTTGCGGGAGATTCACCGCACCCAAATCTCGCTCCAACTCCTGGGCAATAGCCGCTGGGATGCCATCGCGGATCCCGAACGGGCCAGCCAGTATTATGTGACCTACACCAGCGAGTTTTACATCAGCCCGACGAGCGAGGCCGCGCAGAATTTCCGGCGGCGCTACCGGGCACTCGCGGGTGAGATCCCCGACCGGCTCGCCTATGTAGGCTACGATGTGGCCCGGCACGTCTTACAGCAGTTGGTCGAAAGCGAAGCCAACGGCATCACCCTCCGCCGCGCCCTCGAAGAAGCGCCGCTGTACGAGGGACTCGGCACCCGCATCGATTTCCAGGGCGGCCACGTCAACCAGGCGCTGTTTATGATGGGCTACCGCAATGGGAGATCCGTAGTGCTGAACTAGGCGCTGCACTGCAATATGCTTCGCTGGGGCATGAAGACGTATCGTGTCTATATCATGAGCAACCAGTTTGATACGGTATACTATGTTGGGGCAAACGATTTGGCCCGTCGCGTTTGGGAGCACAAGGAAGGAGCAAGGGGACAGTTTCCCTCAACGTATCGGGTTACCAAGTTGCTGTATGTGGAAGCGTATGAAGAGGTTGAGCAAGCCATTCAGCGAGAAAAGCAGTTGAAGGGCTGGACGCGTAAGAAAAAGTGGGCGCTCATCCAAGCTCAGAAGCCCGAGATGAAGGATTTGTAAGATTCTCGATAACAGCACAACCCATCTCTCTGTGTCATACCCATTCCGTTTGTGGCTGTCGGGATAGCGCAGGTGCTCCTTCCCGCGTTCCCTCTCCCTTGATGGGAGAGGGCCAGGGTGAGGGTGACTCGTTAAACTGAGCCGAGCGCTTTCGGTGGCATATTTCCCCCTCACGCTGTTTAGCTCGCTACGCTCATCGGTCGCCTTCGGCTCGTGTCTCCCCCGCCAGGGGAGAGAGAACCCATTCTCGCAGGAACGTATCCAGACATCAATGATCGTAATCCGTATAATCCTGAGCGGGGGCCCGAAGGGCAACAGTCGAAGGATCTCTCACCCTATCGTCGGGCAAATCCCAGCCTAGGAGGGAAGAACCTTCGACTCAAGATGCTCGCTCAGGATGACACAAACGGTCGGTTATAGAAGAGAGCAATACCTACTGAATTGCGCCGCCGTAGAAATACACGCCGATGCCGAGGGTAAAGATGAAGTCGCCCCACAGCCCGTGTTCGAGGCTGGCAAGCAAGGTAGACTGGCTGCGGGCGTAGGTGCGGGCGAAGAGGAGGCCGCCGAAAAGCGTGAGCACCGGAGCCAGCCAGTTGTTAAAAAACACATGGGCAAGCCCAAACGCCACACCGCTGGCCACAATCCGGGCGCGGGGCGTCGGAAGCAGCGCCCGGTACCGATGGAAAAGAAAGGTACGGAAGATGATTTCCTGCGGATACACCGAAAACACCGGATAAAACACCATCACAAAGAGCCACATGGAGAAGTTGCGGCGTGGAAACCCCAGTAATAACTCAGGTTGCCAGAGCACAACGAGAAGCGCCAGCGCGCTGCCCCATATCAAAAAAGAACGACAAATCCGGCGCAGATGATTTTTCCAGTTGGGAAGGTGCCACAGCTTGCGCCGCTCGAAAGAAGCATCAAACAACAGAAACGCGGTGCATCCAAGCGCTAAAACCACCAGGCTGGGGATAATCATGTTTCCGAACGTGCGGCGGAAAACAAATAGTCCCACCGGGACCACCAGAAACAGCACGGCAAACTCCACGCCGAGGTACACCCGTTTCCAGCGGGTGATTTGTGTCGTGGCCTCTGGCTCTAAAACAGACATCGAGAAACAGGATTATTTATATTTCTCGCCGAAACGACAGGATGGGGCGATGGGTTCAGGGCAGACCGATTCCCTTCTCCAAACACCCTACTCATGCAGGCTTCGCCTCGTGGACATTTAAACGTTGAGATCAAAGCGCGGTGCGCTAACCATGCGCCGATGCGCAAGGTGCTGGATACCCACAAGGCGCGATTCGTAGGCGAGGACCATCAGGTGGACACGTATTTCCGGGTACCGAAGGGGCGGCTCAAGCTACGCGAGGGTACCATCGAGCGGGCGCTTATTTATTACGAGCGGGAGGACCAGCATGGCCCGAAGGCGTCGCAGGTGCTGTTACATACACCAACCCATGACAATACGTTGAAAGCCTTATTAACCACGGCACTTGGAATCCGGGTGGTTGTGGAGAAATGGCGGGAGATCTATTTCGTGGACAACGTCAAAATCCACCTCGACCGCGTGGAACGCCTCGGTACGTTTGTCGAGATCGAAGCGATCGATACGGATGGGACGTGGGAGCACGCTGGCCTGCACCAGCAGTGCGTATATTTTATGCACCAATTCGAGATCAAAGCCGAGGCCTTGTGTACGGGATCGTATGCGGAAATGCTGGAGGCGTTGGGATGATACATACCGCCGAGATGCGCTGGTTCGTCGAGGGAGGACTGCCTCCAGGCGTGCTCCGTTGGTTCGAGGGGCTCGGCCCTGTGCCTGAGCGGCAACCGCCTCGCACCGATTATTACATCCAGTCCGCGGATGCTGGACTTAACGTGAAGCTACGCGAGGGACGCGTCGAGGTGAAACGTAGAATTGGGAGCGGGGTTGTAATGCCGTGCTGCAATGGGAGCACAGGCATGCTGGAGCATTGGGTCAAGTGGGGATTTGTTGTAGGCCATGGGGAGGATGTAGCAGGCTCCTCTTCGTGGGTAGCGGTGGAAAAACATCGCTCCATGCTCCGCCTTGAGGTGGATTCACAAGGCGAGGCGACTTTTGTGCTCCCAAGCCGGGACTGGATGAAGATCGATTGTTTGTGTACAGTTGAATTATCCCGCATAAAAAAAGAAAAAGTGGAATGGTGGAGCCTTTGTTTTGAAGCGTTTGGGCATGAGAAGTCCCTCGAGAAAGCGCTGTTGGCCGTTCTGGAGTCTGTTCTGGGTGTACCAGACGCACCCAGGCTGGGGCTGGAGCATACGATGGGATATGCGGAGTGGTTGACGTTGGCGTAGGTAGCCAGTGTGTGCTCCCATTTAGAAGGGGATTTCGTCCTCTACATCTTCAACAGCGCGCATATTCGAAATGAGGGTGATGCCAGCCGGGGAGAAGCCGAAGAGGTCCTCTGGGGAAAAAATTAGCCGGAAGTCGTGCTCCGTAAAGAAGGGTTCAAATTTTCGAGTAAACTCGTCGAGTCGTTTTAGATAGTACGCAGTGTTTTCATCGGGCGCGTTGGGATCCCAGGCATCCGCGAGGTGGCAGTTTTCAAACGAGGTGACATTTGCCGTGCTCCCGGTGATGTAATACGTGATCCTGTCTCCTTTGCGGGCGGGTTGTCCTGTCTCCTGTGCCCGTGCCATCGCCAGTTCGTAGGAGGCCGCCCGCGTGCGTTTCCCTGCGGCGACGTCGGCGAGGTAGGCCTCGGCATTGTCCTTTAGCGTCTCCGTGCGTGAGAAGTCGGCCACTTCCTCCCAGCGATGGGCCAGGATGCGGTCGCGGGTAGCAAGGTACAAATCATGCAGCCCTTGAATGTCTTCCTCTAGCAGCAGCCGGACCGCCTTGCGCACAAACCGACGTCCAAACCGCTCGTTGGAGCGGGAGACCAGCGACGAGCCTTTGAACTTGAGAGCACCGCCGTAGGTGAGGAGGGCGTAGTTCTTCTTCTTGTACGACAGCATCTTCTGGAACCGCCCATCGAAGCCGATGCGGATGCCGTTGGGCATTCCCGCGCTCAACTGCTTCACAAACGCCTGCTCGGCAGCTTCGCCCCGGTTGGTTTCGGGTGGCACAAACAGCACCCCGTCGGTATCTACTTCGATAATCGTTCCGCCTGCCTCGCGGATGAGCTTGATGATATGGCGCAGCAGTTGCTGCCCGGTGGCGGCAACCCGGTCTGCTTCTGCAAAATCATTGAATAGGGCGAGGGAGAAACCTAGCTGTCCGTAGAATGAATTAATTAAATTTTTATAGGAAGTCTGCCTGGCGTCCAACTCACCGCGTAAATCGGCAGAGTCGATGGTTTTCATGGCGCGTTTGGCTTCAAAGCGCAGGTCGGTGAGGCGTTGGAGCAGGGTAGGAAACAGGTCGAGTGCGTCGGATTGGGGTTTGACGTTATAGTTGAGCATGATCGACGGGTAAAGGCTCTCTACATCGGCATAGACGATGGGGCCGACCACGCCGGTATAAAACACATCCGTGTAGCCGCCGAGGACCTGACTTCCCCACGTGCTCCGGGGCAGGCTGTGGCGTTGTCGGAGGTATTCCCGCACCAGCAAGGCCTCGATCTTGGAAGCCGGGCCAGTACGCGCCACTTGTCCGTAAAGCATGGGGAGCATCTGGGTGAGGTAGAAGGTGGAGCCGGAAAGGTGCCGGGCTAAACGCTCCGTTTCAACCACGTCGTCGAGGGCGTACTTCAGCAGCCGCTCGGGGTCGTCCTGCCACACCTGCGCAATGGTATCGCCATCCACGTATTCACGGTCTTCGGGGGCAAAGCCAAAATACTTCGACACGTCCTTGAGGCCATAACCCGGGAGGTCGCGCTTAAAGACATCGTAGGACATCACCTGAAAGTACGTGTCCACAATGTGCCGCCCGTGGATTTCGAGGGCGTCGAAGTCCACCATACGTTCGGCAAAGCGCATGCTCGACGGAAAGCTACGCGGTACGGAGCCATCGCGCCCAATGGCGAATGCGACGCCATGCAGGTCGCACCGGGTTTGCAGGTAGGGAAAATCGAACTGGTAGATGTTGTGGCCTTCAATCACATCGGGGTCGCGCGTTTGAATCACCCGCACCAGTTCTTCCAACAAGTCTTTTTCGGAGCGGTGGCGGGTATCGAGCAGGCATTCCCAGCCCCGGTTGTCAGTCATCGAGACGATGATGATGGCGTCTTCGGGGCGCTCGGCGTTAGGGAATCCCCGCGAGGCGGCCACTTCAATGTCGAGCTGCAGGCGGTGCAGGTCCTCGAAGCCCATCTCTTTGAACAACGTCCGGCCCGTCTGCATCAGGTACTGCTGAGGCGGGTTGTTGATCAGGTAGACCTCGTCGGGCCGTTTTTCACGGCTGTCGGTAGCACGTTCGATATGGCGAATGGCGTCCCAGTAGTCGGACCACGACTGAACCACAATGAGGAAGCGGTAATAATTCGCACCATCGAGTTGCTGAAATTGGAACTGTGCACGCGGGAAGTCACGCAGCAATTCGATGTCGGAAAGGAAAAAGAAGGGATAAAACGGTTCCGTGATGCGGTAGATAGCCTGTCCGTCCTCGCTGCGTTGGTACAGGCAGACTTCTGCCTGGGAGCCATTCAGCAGGGGTTGCACCGAAACCAGCCGAGGCATCGGGTCTTTGCCAAACAGGGCGATGTCGGATGGATTGGGGACGGCCATACAGCGAAGCACAGGAGAATTCAGGAATCAGCTAATTCCTTATCTCCTGGTGCGTTCCGTCGGTTCAGCGCTGTAGCACCACGGTTTGTGAACGCATATCGGGTCCTGCCTGAAGGCGCAGCAAATAGACGCCTGCGGCGAGACGTTGACCCGCGTCGTTGGTGCCGTCCCAGGTCAATGATTGTAGCCTACCCGTTCCATTTCCAGAGAAAAGCGTTGCCACGCGTCGCCCCAAGAGGTCATACGCTCCGACCTGAAAAGCAGCCGAAGGGGGGGCGGACACCTGCACCGTGAGGGTCTCAGAAAAAGGGTTCGGATACGCGGGTGCCAACAAAAGCGAGGAGGGGGTGGGCTGATCATTGCTTGCCGTTGCGGGGTCCAGATCAGGAAGGTCCAGCTTATACATCGAGCGTCCGTGGGTGCCAGCGATAAGAAAACGTTCGTTGCCGTCATCGTAGATCTTAAAATCATACACGGAGACCGGCGGCATGCCTTCGCCGAGCGGTTCCCAGGTGCTGCCTGTATTCAGGCTGACGAACGCTCCGATGTCGGTGCCTACATACAGTGCTGTTGGGTAGCTTGGGTCAATCGCAAACGCGTTTACGGGTGCGTCGGGGAGGTTATTTGAGATGTCCTGCCACGTTTGTCCGCGGTCGTCGGTGCGAAAGACATGGGGCTGCGGGTCTTGCCATTTGAGCCCAGAAAACGTCACATAGGCGATGTTTTCATCGGTGGGATCGACGGCGACGCGGGTCACCCAGCGCATCGGCAGCCCTGCTGTGATGTCGGTCCAGGTGGAGCCATAGTCACCAGTTACCCACACGTTGCCATCGTCGGTGCCCACGTAGATGACATCGGCATTGGTGGGGGCCACGGCAATGGTTGTGAGGGTGCCGAGCAGCGAGACCCCAAGTTGTTTGGTCAGGTCTGGGCTGATGACGGTCCAGTTGGCAGCGCCGTTCTCGGTCCGGTAGAGCCGGTTCGTCCCAAAATAGAGAACCTGCGGGTTGACGGGGTCCATCGCCAGGGGCGTCGACCAGTTGCGGGGTTCACTGGGGTCGATGCCTGCCGTTGCGCCAATCACCTGGCGGTTTCCGTTCGCCAGAAAGCGAACTTTGGCAAGCCCTCCATTTTGGGATTCGGCGTAGACAATGTTGGGGTCGGAAGGGTCGACAATCACATAAAAGCCGTCACCGCCGAGGATGTTGGTCCAGTCATTGAGGCGTCCGGTAGTGGTGCGCAGGGTGCCGTTATCCTGTGTGCCCCCATATAGCCGCTTCGGGTTGCTCGGGTCCAGTCCGATTTCATAAAACTGGGTGAGGGGCAGATTATTAACACGCTGCCACGTTTGTCCGCCATTGGTGGAGAGGGCAAGGCCCCCATCATTACCGTTGATGAGGGTGTTGGGATTGGTGGGGTGAAACGCCAGCGCATGATGATCGACATGGGTGCCTGCTTGTTGCTGCCAGGTCTGACCCCCGTTGCTTGAGGATTGGAACATGACATCCATCACATACACCTGGTCGGGGTTGGTTGGGTGCACCCGCACCTGTCCAAAGTACCAGCTAAAGTTGCTTGAACTGATGCTGCGGTTGGGATCGGCATCTTGCCAGAAATTGCCCCCGTCGTCACTGCGGTACAGCCCAGTGTAAACAAATCCATCAGTATACACCGCATACATCACCCGAGGGGCCGAGGCGCAGACAGCAAGCCCGATGCGTCCAGCCGTTCCTCCGGGAAGGCCGTTGGGGGTGCCCAGCTTGTCCCAAGTGATGCCGCCGTCGGTGCTCTGGTAGATGCCGCTGCTTGGACCTGCGAGGTCGCCTTCGTCGTACCGCCGCACCCGTTGCCACGCCGCCGCGAGTAACACATCGGGGTTGTCGGGGCGCAGGATGAGGTCTACGACGCCGGTTTCATCATTGATAAACAGCACCTGTTGCCACGTCTCCCCGCCGTCATCGCTGCGAAAAACACCGCGTTCCGGGTTGGGGCCAAAGTACGAGCCCACGGCAGCAACATAGACACGCTCGGGGAGGGTGGGGTGGACAAGAATACGACCAATACTGACCGTCCCTTCTAGGCCCAAAAACGTCCAGGTGGCCCCGCCATCGGTGGATTTATACAGGCCGCCCCCTGCAAAGTTGTTATGGCCGCCATTGGCTTCGCCGGTGCCTACATAAAGGGTTTGCGGATTGGACGGGTCAATGGCGATATCGCCGATGGTGAGCAGGGGCTGGTCGTCGAAGATGGGAAACCAGGTTTGGCCGCTGTTAGTCGATTTGAAAACACCGCCCGTGGCTGATGCCGCATAGATGGTACTGGGGGTTTGTGGATCGTACGCCACATCGACGATGCGTCCTCCGATGTTGGTAGGGCCCGCAGGTTGCCAGGTGCCAAAGACCGACGTTTTGGTGGCTGCCTTGAGAGCCTTGGCCTGGGCAAAAGCCTGGCGGTAGGCGGCGGGATCTGCTTGGAAATACGGAAAGGTACGTTGGGTCCAGCCATGTTCCGCCGGACGGCGTTCAAGCGGAGCGGCTGCCCGGTTCTGGTGTGCCACATAGCCCACAAGCGCGCCGATACAACTACCAACGAGTGCAAAAAGGAGTACAAGGCGGCGCATGGAACGACGGTGGAAGAACCAGATGACGAGGAAAGAACAGAAAATAGCGCCTTTCGTCGGAAAGGTCTAGGTACTAAGAAACGGTCTGGTATGTAGGTTGGGAAGCGAGCCTGAGGGGTTTTCGGACCTGCGTACCAGACCGTTTCTAACTGCCCCATGTCCCGGAGACCCGTCCAAAAAATATAAACCAGAGGCTTTGTTCAGATTTAGGAAGGAGGGCTGAAATGAAGAAGCCCGATCCAGTAATTGGACCGGGCTTGTATCGCATGTATGGTGTTGCGCTCGGCTTAACCGAACCGCTTCACATTGGTTGCGCTGAGGCCTTTGGGCGTGCGCTCTACGTCATATTCCACTTCTTCGCCGTCGCGGAGACCTTCGTCCCAGCCGAGACCGTCGATGTTATTGCGGTGAACAAAGACATCTTTGCTCCCGTCGGTGGGTTCAATGAAGCCGAAGCCTTTTTCGGTATTGAACCACTTGACTTTACCTTGTGCCATGGTGTTGTACTTTGAGATGCTGCACTGTACGCGTGTAATCAAAACCAACCGAAGAGAATCTCAAAGAACTCACAGGGAGGCGATGTCGTGCCAGTGACATGTTAAAGGGTAAGGAGCAAAGTCCAACAGCGTGTCTCTATCCATGTTCCATACCTGAGGAAAAGCGATCCATCTGCTTCGAGCTAGGACTAGAGAAATAATAGAGCTCATCCTCGCTGTTGAGATGGAGGCTTCTGAGGTGCAGTGAAGAAGGGGGTGTTCCCTGTAGCAGCTTCTTGAAGGCGTGCAAGAAAAACGCTTAGATGGAGAGCCGGATCACCACGGAAGCGACCTACGCCTTCCCCAACAGTAGCTGTTGGGTAGCTCGGGTCAATCGCAAACGCGTTCACAACGAATCGTAATCCCTCGCGGGTGCGTAGTAAGGCGTGTTAGTTGTCTGCCACAATGATACCGCAGGCAATGCGGGCCCCGGCAGCACCCGTAGGCTGAGACGTGAGGTCGTCGGGGTCGGCGTGGATAATAACCGCCTTACCCAGGATATTGTTTTCGCCGTCAAAGGAGGCCAGGGCGTCAACCCGGTTGTAGGTTGCATTGCCTTCCGCATCAGCGGTGATGTTGCCAAAGTCGCCTACATGGCGCGGAATGCCATCAGGACCACCATGGTTCATGCCGCTGGGGTTGAAGTGCCCTCCCGCGGCCTGTCCGTTTTCGCCACAGTCTCCGTTTTCATGAATGTGGAATCCATGCCGCCCTTCGGGAACGCCCGTCAAAGATGCCTCTACCCGGATGCCGTTCTCCTCAGCAATAAATCGTACAGTGCCGGTCGCGGTGTTGCCCTCGGTGGGTTGGATGGAGGTTGCTGCGCTTGGTGAAGCCGGTGCCGTTGCTGTTTCAGCAGGGGGTTCTGGAGCAGGAGCAGGTTCTGGTTCGGGATCGCCACAACCGGTAAGCAACAAAACAGGAAGGACGATGGCAGCCAAGCGTGCAAAAAGTCGAGACATCAAAGCAGGAGGTTGAGTGAGCAAAGCGAGGTGATGGGACAGGACAATATACAAACGTAGCGATCCAACGAGGGACAACGTATTTTGCGCCCCTTCTTATTTACCGCCAAGGCCATGATCCTCACTGCTGAAAATGTTGGAATGCGCTACGGACGCCGCGTGCTGTTCCGGCAGTGTGGGTTTGAGGTGACGGCGGGGCAGGCGCTGGCCATTACGGGAGCCAATGGGTCGGGCAAGTCTACCTTGCTCCGAATCCTTGCGGGGGTCCTGACTCCCATTAAAGGGGCGGTTACGCTCGAACTGAACGGAACCCAAGTGGCTGCAGCAGACCGCCCCCTGCAAACGGGGCTGGTGGCCCCCTACTTAAACGTGTATGATGGTTTCTCCGCACGCGAAAACTTACAATTCATCGCCCAGGCCCGTCAGCTAGCACACGCGGTTGAGCGCATTGAAGCCGTACTGGAATTGGTTACGCTCACCGGGCGTGGCGATGACTATGTGGGAACGTACTCTTCGGGCATGAAACAGCGGGTGAAATATGCCGCGGCCCTGCTCACGGAGCCGCCTCTGCTTTTGCTCGATGAGCCCACGGCCAACCTGGATACGGCAGGCATTGCCATGGTCGAGCGGGTCATGGGCTATCAGCGCGATGCCGGACGGCTGCTGGTGGTGGCCACCAACGTCGCCGATGAAGCCAACCGTTGCGATGCTACCGTATGCGTCGAAGATTTTCGGTGAGTGGTCGATAGAAAGGAGAACGTCCCCGGAACCACAACAGTGCCGAGACCGGGCGTGATAAAACGAGCAGCAGCCGATGCAGGACCGTCGTACCGATCAGCAGATACGTGTTTTCGCCCTGGTGATGGTGGGAGTAATGACCCTGGGATTGGTCGGGCTGGTGGCTTTTTCATTTTGGAACCGGGACGACGAAAGCAGGCCGGGGTTTTCGTTGATGGAATCGCCGAACCCAGCGGCTACGGGCGCAGAATTTCCGGATGAGGGGACGCCTTCGGTTTTATTTCCGCCTTCCTTCGAGCCCGCAGAACTATCGCCGCTGGCGGATTCACTCGTCCCTCCACCTTCATATGAGGCTGTTGGCACCTTCGGGTCCACCCATCGTTTTCGTCGGATTGGGCGATCTGTTGGAATGCTCGAAGTGCGTTTTGAAGATGCCGAGGCGGCTCCGCGTGTCATGAACTGCACGGCCGCCCTTCTGGCCGAGGATCTGCTGCTGACCAACCATCATTGTATCGTTCGGGATGGATACCAGGCCACCCATGCCCGCGTAAGGATGGGCTTTCTAAACGAAGCCGAGCCCCCCGAAGCGTTCTCCGTCCACCTCGTGCCCGTAGAGGCCGATGCCGCGTTGGATTATGCCGTGCTACGGGTAGATGGACAGCCCGGACACCGATATGGCACCTTGCGGTTGACAGTGCGAGCGCCGCAGCCCAACGAGACGTTTTTTGTTATTCACCATCCCGCAGGGCGGACCCAACAGCTGAGCCGCGAAGGCTGTGTAGCAGAGACCCAACGCCACACGGAGGAGAAGAACCTGTTTCTTCATCGCTGTGACGTAGAGCCGGGAAGTTCTGGGTCGTTGTTGCTGGGCGATGCCGATGAGGCCGTGGTGGGATTAAACCGCGCGGGCTTGCCGGGACGGTATGGAGGGGCGACGCCCGCCACCCTATTGTTGGCGCACAGTCCGTTGTTGCGCCAGATCGCTGACGGAAGTTATCGGCCTGCTTTAGTCAATGAACCTCTCCCGGAATGGGCCGCCGCTGCCCCGCCGGGGGCACAACCCGGGTTGGTTTTTAAAGATGGGTTTGAGCACGCGGCCTTGGTGATAGAAAATCCGCATCCGCGCCTTTTTGTGCCGCGCACCCGTCCCGTGTATTTGCAGCCGAATGCCGCGTTTACCATTACCGCTACCATGCAAAAAAACGGACCCTCAACGGCGTTCTATGGGCTAGTGTGGGGCGCATCACAGGAAGCAGGAAGCTTTGATGTCTTCGCCGTGTCCGATGAAGGGCTGTTTTCAGTAGGCCGGGTACTGAATGGACGGTGGGGCGAACCCGATGTGCGGGGGGTGTCCTCCTACATTGCAACCGGGGATGGCGCGATGAATGAACTGACGGTGCAGCATGAAGGCGAATTGCTTTCGTTTCACATCAACGGAAAGGTCGTCGCCGAGATGCCATATACCGGTTTAAAAGGTCCCGGGGTTGGATTTGGCGCTGGTCCAGGTATTTTCTTAGAAGCGCAGGAACTGCAGGTATGGGGAAAGGCGCCCGAATAACTATGGCCGTTGTGCGGCAAAACGAGCGATGGCGTCTACCACCTCCTGGACCGCGTCGGTAAGGGTAAGGTGTTCTCCGTAAGCATGGCCGCCCGCAAGCATTTCAAGAAGGGGGTAGACCGGCTTCTCGCGGTTCCAATAGTCTTTGCCAAAGAACACCATCGGGCTGGCGTGCCCCACCGTTTCGTAGTGATTCTGTGCGGCATCTTGAAAAATCTCCTGGATGGTACCAGCACTTCCGGGGGCAAAGATGACCCCGTAGGTGGCAATGGCGAGCAGCCCGTCTTCGCGGACGCTGTTGGCAAAGTACTTGGCGATGCGCGTCGCAAAGGCGTTGGGAGGTTCATGCCCATAATGCCAGGTTGGAATGCCCAGGCTGTCAGGGGCGTTTATGGGAAGCGGATACCGGGCCTTTACGGCAAACGCTGCATCTAGCCAGGCTCCGATGGGTTTGTAATAGGGTGCTTCGGCAAGCAAGCCGATGGCTTCCACGAGTTCGTCGTCGGTGCGTTCGGCGAACCACGCGCCCACATGAGTGGCTTCCATAGCACCGGGACCACCGCCGCTGGCCATCAAAAAGCCTTGCTGCGTGAGCTGGCGGGCGATGCGGGCCACCCTCAGGTAGGCGTCATCATCGCGCATCATGCCATGCCCACCCATAATCGCCACCACCCGACGCCCGTCGATGCATTCCTCCAGGGCATCTGTAATCGAGAGGTCATGCAGACGCTGGGCAAGGGTGGTTACCAGATGAAATGCATGCGCCCCCCCGTTTTCCATGAAATAGTGGTACACCTGCCCATCCAGCGTTTGGGCATAACTAGTGGGGACACCGGGCTGGTAGGCCCCCAGTAGTTCATCGGGGGTGTACAGTCGCGGGCGGTACGGGTCGAAAGGCAGCCCGTCGAGGCGGGGGAAAACAAGCGCACCAGAGGAGATGGCATAATCCAGCAAGGCGGGCGACATCTGGCAGCCTAAAAAAACCGTCCCAAACAGCGAATGGCGCTGCAGCCGCTCGGTGTAAGCCATCAGGTTGAGCGACTGAAAGACGGTATGGGTCAGCGAATGCCCGGCCGACAGGTGGTCGTCTAACTTAGAAAGGGTCTCAAACTCAATATGATGCATCCGATGAACGGGTCAAGCGAAGGGAATGGGGCCTTGGGGACGGATAGAGAGGAGAGGTGACAGGTTCCTTGGTGCTACAGCGCACCTCGGCCTTCCAATGCCCGAGACAGCGTCGCCTCGTCTGCATATTCCAGGTCGCCGCCAATGGGTAAACCTCGGGCAATACGGGTTACGCGGACGCCAAGTGGTTGCAGGAGTTGAGAGAGGTAATACGCGGTCGTGTCGCCCTCTACGTTGGGATTCACCGCCAGGATCACCTCCTTGATGGGGACACGTTCGGTCTCGGCATACGACGGTGCCTGTTCCGCAACGCCGGGGGCGGTGACCGAGGAACCCGCCACACGGGCAATCAACTCGCGGATGTGCAGGTCATCAGGGCCAATGCCGTCGAGGGGAGAGATGACTCCGCCTAGCACGTGATACACGCCCTGGTATTCACCTGTGCGTTCGAGGGCCAGCACGTCGTTGGGTTCTTCCACCACGCAGATAAGGCCGTGGTCCCGTTTGGCGGATCGGCAGATGGGGCACGGGTCAGCGTCGGTGACATTAAAGCAGACCGTGCAGAAGGTCACATGGTCTTTTACAGCAACCAGCGCCTTCGCAATTTCCACCACCTCCTCGCGGGGCATTTTCAGAACATAGGCGGCGAGCCGCTGGGCCGTCTTGCGGCCTATGGTTGGAAGCTTGGTAAATTGCTCCACCAGCGCCTCAACGGATTCGGAGGTGAATTGCATAACAAAAGGCTCGTTGGCGACAAAAAGGACGTGAAAGGTACGTACCCCGGGTGACAGGGCTATGTCGCCGTCGGATGCGTGTGTGAGAGGAGGGCTACAGACCGAGGCTTCCTAGATCGAGCCCCGGCGGAAGCATACTGCCTGCGGTCTTTTGCATTTCAACCTTGGCCATACTGGCGGCTTCATCCAGGGCCTTGTTTACACCCGAAATGATGAGGTCTTCGAGCATTTCCATATCGTCCGGGTTTACCACCGCCGGTTCGATCTTGATGGCAACGATGCGTTGGGCGCCGTTGGCTGTTACCTGGACCATGCCGCCGCCCGCTTCTGCGATGACGGTGCGTTGGGCCAGGGCGGCTTGGGCCTCGGCCATTTTTTGCTGCATGTCCATCATTTTGCCGAACATGTCGGCCATGTTTTCTCCACCGAAATTCATGAGCTTGGGTCTTCTTGCAAAAAGGGATCGAACAAGGGGTCCAACCGCGCTCCGCATGCGGATGCGATTGATCAATTTCGTACTCCAACGGATAGGCAGAGGTTCACGCGAACGTCCTCAGCGTTGGGTATAGAAGGTGGCACCCTGGTGTTGCTCGCCGTTTGCCACGTCATCGTGCAGCATGTCGTCGCAGGAAAGCACCGAATACCCCCGTTGCAGGGCACCGTTGAAGGAGGATCGTTCGTTGGTGCGTCAGCGCCAGTTGCAGGCTTCCTGGTACGACGGCCATCGCGGGGATTCTGTTGGATGGAAAAGAAGCTGCCGAAGACTCACACGTGGGTGTAGAACCACACGCCATTGCTGTTTTTCCAGTTGGCAGCCCCGCCCCGCAGGATGCGGTCACTGGTCATCACATAAAAGCCCCGCTGTACCGCGCCGTTTATAAAGGCCCCCGGATTTTGTGGCGGTCCCACGTGTCCCCCGATGGCGGCGTGTTTGACGCACTGGTTGGCGTGGTATCCCATCAACACCAGCACATCCACCTGGTAGACCTGAAGGAGGTAGGAAAAGTTGGGCTGGGTGTTGTCATCGAAGATGTTAATGTGGGGCTTGTTCAACACCCGGTGGGCATAGCGTAAGAAGGCCGGTTTGGTGGTGATGCGCCGTGCCAGCGGATCATACTGCACTTCCTGATTAATCTCGACGGCGAAGATGGGCAGTGACAGGTTTTGGGCGGCTTGGAGCACCTGAAGCTGGGCAGGTGTCTCGGGGTGCACGTCGCCACCGGCTTCATCCACAATAAGCACCGCCAGGCGATTGCCTACCTCATGCGTCTGGCGCTGCATTTCTTCGATGAGGCCACCCACAACCAGCGAGGACGGCAGCGAAGGCAGGGGCGGCAGCGGCTTTTTACCCGGTTTTTTGGGGATGGGAGGGAGTGGCTTCCTGGGAATAGGAGGCAGAGGTTTTGTGCGTCCCATAAGAGAAAAAATTAGACAGGGAGGAAGGAGGATCCTCAGAATAAGGGACGACCCAGGGAGATGCAACGGGCAAAAAAATGCGCCGATGACTGGTCCCACAGCCATCGGCGCTATCCCTACCATCTACGTTGGTGTAAACGCTATCCCCATAGCAACCAAACGAGATGCCTTTTCTATATCGGGTTATTGCTTTTCTTCTTAAACAAAAAAAAGACAATTGTGGAAAAATAGGATGATTAAACCTAAAAGAAGGGATTTAGGATGGCAACAATAACTTAATGAGAAACGCTTGTGGGTGGAGGAAAGGTGTTGTTGATTTCGGAACGGGTTTCTCCTCCCGTGCTTCGAGGGTTGGATCGGGCCATTGCGTTTGTAGCGCAGTGGCCCGTCCTTTTTTCCGGTTACCAGACCAGTTCGCCTCCAAACTTATCGAAAATGGCCTGCACAATCGGGTTTTCCTGCCGTTGCTGCTGCATATACGCGTATGGATCGATCTCTTGGGTTTCGGGCGTTGCCGTGGTGGTGGGCAGGTTATCTTCAATCACAAACATAATTTTTTCCAGCCCATCTGCGGTCTCTGCGTTGAGGTGGCCGAGTAGAAAATCGTGCTGGCTACTCAACAGGCGGCGGTGAAAATCGTCCGGGACGCCAATCGTGACGGAGGTTTCGTCGGCATGGAGGGGAGCGGTGTGCTGGAGCAACGCTCCAACATGAATCCGCGCTGTCATGACGGTCTGTACATAGTTGGGCCACGCGTTTTGCATCCGCTGCAGGGCGGGTAAGGGAAGCGTGGCTACGGGAGAGGCCACGGCTTGTAGCACCGAAGCGTTGGTGCGATCCGCTGGGTTGGGTTCTTCTGGACTGGGAGAAGCCGTTGAACGCGTTGTCTTGCTAAGCGCAGGGGGGCCAAACAGGTCGAGACCCGGTGCGTCAGGAGCGGGTGGCGGAGAAGTTGGAGGCGACGAGGCTGGGGGGGACGATGGGAGAGAGAGGGCCTCGGGCATTTCCTCGGGTGCAACCTCCTCCGCTGAATCGAGATCATTCGGAGCGGGCGGTTCTTCGTCCGGTGGAGGTGCTGGGCGTTTAGAGTCGGGAGGTGCAACGGAAGGGGCTGCCGTTGATGGAGCGGGTTGAGGGGGAGCAGGCTGGTAGGCTGGTTGGGGACGAAGCGGTGCCGGGGGAGCAGGCGCGGAGCTTCGGTCCGTGGGAAGAGTGGTACCGGTATTGAGTTGTTGTTCGAGGGCTTCCAGTTTTTGCAGCGCTGTGCGCAGGTCCACCGTGTGGGCCAGGTGCGCCATTTTGAGCATCGACAGTTCCAACTTCATGCGGGGCTGGGGGCTGTCTTTGATGGAGGTCTCCGCCTCATCTACTAGCATCAACAGGCGCAGCAGGTTGGTTTCCGTAAAGACATTTGCCGTTTGGGCATACCGCTGGCGGGTGGCCTCGGCAGCTTCGATGAGGGCGGTGTCGTTCAAGGTGCACGCCACCAGCAGGTTGCGCAAGTGTTCGGCGAGGCCGGTCAGGAATTCTTGCAGGTCGTAGCCAGCCCCTACGATTCGGTCCACCAACTGCAGCAAGCCCCCGGCATGGCCTGCCGTGATGTGTTGCGTCACCTCAAAAAACAGGTCCACATCCACTACCCGCAGGGCTTCGGCCAGTTCGGCATAGCGCAGGTCGGTGCCACACAGCGACACGGCCTGGTCGAAGGCCGAAAGTGCGTCGCGCAAAGCCCCGTCGCCCTTGCGGGCAATCAGCATCAGCGAGGCTTCGTCGGCAGTAATGGCCTCCTGTTCGCAGATCTCGTGCAGGCGGCGGGTGATTTCGGGCACCGGAATGCGGCGGAAGTCGAACCGCTGGCACCGGGAAAGGATGGTGGGCAGTACCTTGTGCGGCTCGGTGGTGGCGAAGATGAACAGCACATGCGGCGGCGGCTCTTCCAGCGTCTTCAGCAGTGCGTTAAATGCCGCCGTCGAAAGCATGTGCACTTCGTCGATGATGTACACCTTTTTGCGACTGCCCTGCGGCGGGATGCGCACGGTCTCGCGCAACTCGCGGATGTCGTCCACCTTGTTGTTCGACGCGGCGTCGATCTCGAAGATCGTCATGCTGCGCCCGGCCTCAAAGGTTTCGCACGAGGCGCAATGACGGCACGGCTCGGCGCCATCGGGGCGTTCTTCGGGCGGCGTTTCGCAGTTGATGGCTTTTGCCAGGATACGGGCCGCTGTGGTTTTCCCAACGCCACGCGGTCCGCTGAACAGGTACGCATGCGCCAGCCGGTCGAGGCGCAACGCGTTCTTGAGCGTCTCGGTCACATGTTCCTGCGCCACCAGTTCATCGAAGGTGGCGGGACGGTACTTCCGGGCGGTGACAAGATAGCGTTGGGACATGAAAAAACGAAGTCAACAAATGGGTACAACCGGTGCTGCAAGGTAGGCGCAGACACCGACTCCCGCAACCGTTTTTGTGTTTCCGGGAGGCCATAAAAAACCGGAGGTCTCATGCTGCATGAAACCTCCGGTGGTAACATAGATTCAGATCATCGAAGATGCCTATTCAGGGACTTCGATCACTTTTGTTTTCGCCAGGTTGTCGCCCCAACGGCGGCCTTCAGGGTCGGTCAGGACTTTGTAGATTTCAAACAAGCCAATCGCAGCGGCGATAAGACCCACAACGGGGATCAAAAGCCAGCCGATAATCGGGATGTAGAGCAGCAACGACGTAATGGCACCAATGCCCCACATCCAGTTTCGGCGGACGGAGGTTTCAATGTCCATGGGTTTGCCATCGTCGCGTACCGGGCGCAGCTTCATGATCTTTTTCCCAAGGGAGCGCCGGTCCATAAACTCGATTTCCAGCCCATCGCGAACCACAAAATAGGCTGCACCAGCAAGGCCACCGATGTAGGGCACGAGACCCACCACAAAAGCGACCGCCGCGTCGATGAGTTGCGCGATAAAGCGTTTGCCGAGGTCGGCTTTGGTTTTAGAAGAAGCAATCGGTTGGGTTACCGATGCCGGGCGGGGTGTCGGCGAAGAGGGTTGGGCTTGCTCTTGCGCAGGTTCCATAAGGCAGGAGGCATTCAGGTGAATGAGGGAGCGGATGAACAAATGGTCATACTTACACGCGTGAAATGCAAGTGAGGGAGGACATCCAACCCCGAAAAGGACCAATAAAAAGTCAAGGACTCAGGAAATAGCGTCTGAAACGGTAGGAGTAGGGGCAGCGGGCGTAGCTTGGCGCGCTGGTTTTGCTATAGGGGCGGAGGTGGGGACGGGCGTGGGCGAGAAGTGGCGGCGGCAGCGTGGCTCGTAGGCGTCCTTCGCGCCCAACAGCACCCGGTCGTCATTGGCCACCAGCCGCTGCGAATGGTTGGCCGGCGCCCCGCAGACCACGCAGATGGCGTGCAACTTGGTCACATATTCTGCTACCGCCATCAGTTGCGGGATGGGTTCAAACGGGCGTCCCTGGTAGTCCTGGTCAAGCCCAGCCAACAGCACCCGCTTGCCATCGCGGGCGAGGCGCTGCACCACGTTTACAAGGTCGAGGTCGAAGAACTGCGCTTCGTCGATACCAATGACATCGGCGTCGCCTGCCAGCAGCAGAATCTGCGAGGCGGTATCGACGGGGGTGGACGGGATCGCGTTTTCGTCGTGCGAGACCACTTCGGCCTCGCTGAAGCGCTGGTCGATGGCGGGTTTGAAGATTTCGACGCGTTGCCGAGCGATCTGGGCCCGCTTGAGCCGCCGGATGAGTTCTTCGGTCTTGCCGCTGAACATCGAGCCGCAAATCACCTCGATCCAGCCAACGAGGGCGCCTTCTCTGTAGATGTGGGGTTCCATGGGCGTTATCAAGCGAGAGGGGACGTGCCTCGAATGTACGGAAATAAACCGGAACCGTTCACCGACACACGGTCAAATTTCTCCAGTTCCTTCTGCCGAGAGCCATCCTGTTTCGCCGTTGGGAAGGCGAACTTCCACCCAGGTGGCTTCGGTATCCAACACATCCAGCACCAGCCCTTCATGCAGCGTGAGCAGCGAGGGGGCGTCGGGCTCTGGGCCTTCGCGAAGTGTGATTTCTTCGGCCAGAATCACCACCCGGTTTTGGGCGGTGGTGGTAAAAGACGCGGCAAAGGCAGCCACCAAAAAGACGCCGCCGAACACCACTGTCAGGGCGCGGCTGCGGCGAAGCCACGGGTTGCGCGAGCCCTTGCGCAGGCGGTAGGCGGTGAGTCCAATGCTGGCGACATAAAACAGCAACCCGATAACAAAAAGGCCCAGGGCTCCGAGGGTGAGCACCGTGCGTGTCCACCACGGTTTCCACACAGGCACGGGAAGCGACGGAAAGTTGTCGCGGGTGCGGGCGCGGGCGATCTGGAGGTTGTGATGAAGCTGCACATTGTCGGGAAGCAGCCGCAGCGCCTTTTCATAATACCGAATGGCTTGCCCCAGCGAGTCCTGCCGAAAATAGGCATTGCCCATGTTGTGGTACAACGCGCCGCTCACATAGCCGTGTGCCAGGGCTTCCCGGTAGAGGGCGAGGGCTTCCGAGTACGCGCCTATCGCATAGCGCTCGTTGCCTTGCTCGAAAAGCTGCGCGGTTTCCTGCGCTTGGGCAAGGCCTTCCGTCACGGGGATGATGATGAGAATCACCCAAACCAGCCACCGAGGCACCGTGCACATCTCCAAAACCATCCTCATGCGTTTACCGACTCGGCTTGTTGGCGCAGGGCCTCATCCACGGCGATGATAAAATGGCGGGCCTGATCAAACGACGTATCCATCTGACTGGTGGTAGGGCGCGTGGGCGAAAAGCGCACCTGATCGCAGGTGTGGAGGAAAGCGAGGAGTTCTTGGCGTAGCGGCTGGGCGAGGTTGACCTGCTCCAGGCTGCGATCTAGTTCGGCCCGTGTCAGTCCGCGCTCGGCGATGTTGAGCCGGTTGCCGATGAAGCCAAGCACCGCCCGTTCCAGTTCTTCATAGAACGCTTCGGGGATTTCCTGTTGGAGCAACGCCTGGGCTTGTTTCAGGTGTTTCTTGGCCAACGGATGGGCTACGCGGTTGCGGGCAAAGGCGTGGTCCGTCGCGAGGCGGGTGGCGTGGCGATGATACCCATATACGCCACCCAGCATCAATAGCGGAAGCAGCAAGGCAAGGTACGTCCACACGTTTTGGTGGAGCGGGGTGGGACGGTACACGCGCCAGTTGCCTGCAGGCATGAGGCTGGCGATGTCATCTACGGGCAACCCTGCCCCGGTCGTACTGATGGCTGCCGGGATAGTGGCTGTCCCAAAGACCTGAATGGAAGCCCCATCGGATGTGCTGTTGCTGTATGCTCCGGTGGCAGGATTAAAATAGGCGAACGTGATGGGCGGAAGGTCGAAGGTGCCGTTGGAGCGCGGGACCAGGGTATACGAGAAGGTTTTAGTGCCGCGCACGTTCTGGCTGGTGCTGTCGATGACGGTTTCTACCTCGGGGCCGTAGGTTTCAAACACGCCGGGCACCTCAAACGCAGGCGGTTCAAGCAGGGCCAGGTTGCCCACGCCTCGGATCTGCACCTGCACCTCCACGGCATCGCCTACCTGCACCTCGTTGTGGCTGATCTCCGTGGTCATGGTATACCGGCCAACCGCACCTGTAAAACCAGCAGGCGGATTGGGAGGCAGGGGCTTGGTGTTCACGATGACGGCGGGCGAGGCCAACTCCACCGTTTCGAACGGGTTCTGGGCCGAGAACAGCCGCCCGAACGGGTCGCGGCTGGATTGCATCGCCAGCACCTCGGTCTCGATGCGCAAGGGGTCGATGCGCAGTTCGCCGCTGCGGGTGGGGAAGACGGCGACGCGTTTTAACGTGATGGCGTTGTATTGCAGGCCATTGCGCTGGGTCGGGCGCGGAATGGGGCGGCCTTCCACGGGGAGTTCCTCACGCCAAAATCCTTCGGCGTCCCACGAGTCGGCGAGACGGCTCTCACGGGGCTGCACAAACGGGCGGAAAAACATCCGGTATTCCACCGTAATCTGCTCGTTTTGGAAGGCTTCGTTGGCACTGGGAATGGCCTGGATAAAGATGTCCTGCTCGCCAATCCGGCTAGCGCGCGGCTCGTCAGGCGGGGTGCCCGGTGGCGGGCCAAACAGGCTGCTGAAGGGGCTGGTGTTGGCCGGGCGTTGTTGTCGTTGCGGGCGCTGCGACTGCGGGACCACGTCGATTCTGATTTCATCGGTGCGGTACAGGCGGCTCTGCACTGTGACCGACGTGGGTTTAATGAGGGCGCGGCCCAACCGAAGCGGGCGGTACACCCAGGTGAAGGCGGTACTTTGCCGCTGCAGCCCATTGATGAACGACATGTTGCGCTGGGTCGAGGGGATGGGCTGCAACAGCGCCAGGTTTTCGGCCTCCGGTGGTTCGGGCACGGCGATGTTCGAAAAGGACACGCCTTCAATTTCGAGCGTGTAGCTCACCTGCTCTTCATCGCCCACGGTGGTTTCCGACACCGTGGCGGTCACCTTGATGTCCTGGGCATGGGCAGGCCGCAGCAGCGCCCCCGCCAACAGCAGGCTTATCCCGCAACCATACAGCCAAGTGGTCCAGCGATGCGTTGTCATACCTGCTACTCGGTCCTCGTTACCAATCTTTTTCCACGCGGCGCGGGCGGCCTTTCATTTTTTGCACCTGCCGCAGCAGTTGTTCCTCGTCGTCCTGCAACGCCTGCAAGATACGCTCGGCCTGCTCGCGGCTCAGTTGCTCTTCTTCCTCGCCAGACTCGTCGGGTTGCGGATTTTGTTGTTCCTGCTCTTCCTCATCCTGCTCCTGCTGGTCCTGGTTGCCCTGCTGGTCCTGTTGCTCGTCTTCGCCCTGCTGATCTTGCTGCTGCTCCCCATCCTCGTTCTGCTCGCCCTGGTCGTCCTGCTGCTCGTCGTTGCCCTGCTGATCCTGGTTTTGATCCTGATTCTGGTTGTCGCCCTGTTGTTGCTGCTGCTGTTCATCCAGCTTGCGCTTGATAAACTCGTAGTTAAATTTGGCGTCTTCGTTCGTCGGGTCGGTGAGCAGGGCTTCCCGGTAGGCCGCCAGCGCCATCTCCAGGTCACCCAGCGTCACGGCGTTGTTGCCCGTGTTGTAGGCGGCACGGGTGAGGTCGGAACTGGCATTGGCAAGGAGGGCCGACTGCGTGAACGCTGCCAGGGCTTCATCATACCGGCCCACCCGGTGTAGGGCCATGCCAAGGTTGTTGGCCAGCCCCGCCGGCACAGGACCGGACACCTCGCCCTCGTACTGGGCCAGGCCCGTCTGGTACTGGGTGATGGCGTCCTCGTATTCACCAATATTGTAGAGTCCGTTGCCGCGACGCCCGTCTTTCGAGCCATCGTCGGCAAAGGCGGTTAATAACACAAGGAGCAGGAGCGCACGGAGGTACATCATTGGCGTAGTCAGCGCGGCGTTTTTTTCGAGGTAAATGCGGGTCAAACGATAAAGGGGTCTTCTTTGTCCTTTTTGGTGCGGCGGCGGTCGCTGGCAAAGCGCTCTGCAAACAGCAAGAACAACGCCAAGGCGAGGGGCCACTGGTACTTCGGATCGTATTCTTCAAACTGGTCCGCCCCAAACTCGGTTTTGTCTAAACGTTCGAGGGACGAAATTATTTCAGACAATGAACTCGATGTGCGGGCAATGCGAAAATACGCGCCATCGGCAGCCAGGTCTTGCAAGACGGCTTCTTCGAGCTTGGTCGTGACGTCGTTGCCTTCGTTGTCCTTTTTGTAGCTCACCCGCTGGCCCTGCCGCGAAATCGGAATGCGGACACCCTCTGTTTCGCCCACACCCGCCGTATAGAGAATAATGTTGGATGCCCGCGCATCCTGCACGATGGCATTGATGTCGGGCACATGGTTTTCGCCGTCGGAGACGATGAGCAAGGCGCGGGTGCGGTCTTCTTGGTCGGTTTCGCTGGGCACGTCGAAGGCCTGCACGGCTGTTTCGAGGGCGGCACTAAAGTCCGTTCCGGGGGTGGGAAGCAGCGAAGGGTCAGCTACATCCAGAAACAGCCGGACGGCGCCATAATCCGTCGTTAGGGGGCATTGAATGAAGGCATCGCCCGAAAAGATGACCAGCCCTACACGGTCACCCCGGAGTTGGTCAAGGAGTTTCTTGATTTCGTTTTTGGCCCGTTCGAGCCGGTTCGGCGCGACGTCGTTGGCCTGCATCGAGAGCGACACATCGAGCGCAATGACAAGGTCGACGCCTTCGCGGGTCACCTCACGTAGTTTGGTGCCACATTGGGGACCTGCCAGTGTAAGGCTCATCAGCAACACGCCCAGCGTCACGAACGACGCCTTCCAGCGCCGCCGACGGGGACTCAAGCCTTTGGTGAGGCGCTGCACCAGTGCGCTGTCGCCAAAGCGCGCCGACGCCTGTCGTCGCTGCCACGCCGCCCACACAAACAGCAGCACCACAACGGGCACCAGGGCCAGCGTCCATAAGTAGGTCGGGTGTAGCCAGGACATAAAACCAATGGTCAGGCGCTAGGGGAAACGGCGGAGGCGGGTGGTAGAAAGTAACAGCTCCAGGAAAAGAAGAACGAAAGCGGGCCACATAAACAGCGCGTATCGCTCTTGATAATCCGTGTAAATGCGGGTCTCAATCTGGGTTTTTTCCAACTCGCCGATCTCTTCATACACCTCGCGGAGGGTTTGTTTGTTGGTGGCGCGGAAATAACGCCCGCTGGTGTTTTCGGCGACGGTGCGCAGCATGTCTTCGTCAATCTCGACGGGTACCATCTGTCGCTGTCGGCCACCGAAGGGCAGGTCGCGCACAAACGGTGCCTCGCCATAGGTGCCCACGCCAATCGCGTAGATACGCACACCGAGCGTTGCCGCTACCTCGGAGGCCGTCACGGGGTCTACCTCGCCCCGGTTGTTTTGCCCGTCGGTGAGCAAAATGATGACTTTGCTCTTGGCATCGGTCTCCTTGAGGCGGTTCACGGCCGTTGCCAACGCGGTTCCAATCGCGGTGCCGTCGTCGATGAGGCCCACCTGCACCTCGTTGAGCATCTGCTGCAAAAAGTCGTAGTCGAGCGTAAGTGGGGCCTGGGTGAAAGCCTTGGCGGCGAAGACGATCAAGCCCACCCGGTCGGAAAGGCGGCTGCGGATGAATTCACCGGCCACGTCGCGGGCGGCTTCAAAGCGGTTGGGGGTAAAGTCCTGCGCCCGCATCGACGTAGAGGTGTCGAGCACCATAATAATATCGACCCCTTCGGCAAAGCGTTCCTGCGTTACGTTGCGCTCCTGCGGGCGCGCCAGCGCGATGATGCCCAGGGTGAGGGCAGCCATGCGCAACAGGGCAGGCAGCCATCCGAGCCGGGCCCAGAACGTGCGGGGGGTAACCCGCAAGGCCCCTGCATTGCTAAACCGAAGCCCCGGTTGCCGCTGCGCCCGACGCCATTCCCACAGGCCCAGTACGGGCACCAGCAGCAACAAGATCAGCCAAAAAGGGTGGGCAAACACCATGATGGTAAGGGAAAGCTAGGCGTATGGGGGGCTAAGGTAACAGGAGGCGATCAAAAGCTAGGATTTTTGACGCGATGCAACGCGCAGGGTGACAAATGGTTGTGGTGAACCGGAAGGGTGAGGTTGTAGCCCGATCCACAGCCCTTCACCTAACCGCTGTTTCATAGCGCGCCGTTTATTTTTTTACGTCGGACGGCTTCTATTAGTATCGGCAGAATTTCGCCACTTTTACCCTGCACTACCTCATGCATTGAGGCCGCGATGGCGCTCGGGGCAATATTTATCTCTGCGACATAGGCACCCGCTTTTTTCGCCACCTGCGGGAGTCCGGCAGCGGGGTACACCACAGCGCTGGTTCCAATACTCAAAAAAACGTCGGCCTGTTGCGCGGCTTTTTCCGCCGCTTCCAGCGCGTCGGGTGGCAGCCATTCACCAAACCATACCACGTCGGGACGCAGGAGTCCAGCGCAGTTGGCACACTGGGCGGTGATTTCTTGCGAGGCAGGCCGAAGGGCGGCCTCTGAAGCAAAACGCCCACACTCGACGCAATAGCTGCGCATGATGTTGCCGTGTAACTCTACGACGTTCTGGCTGCCCGCTCGCTGATGCAGGTTGTCCACGTTCTGGGTGATCAGGGTGAAATGAGCGACCAACGTTTCCATCGCCACCAGTGCGTCGTGGCCTGCATTGGGGGCTTTTTCCAAGGCCACCTGCTGGCGGTGTTGGTACCAGCCTTGTACCAGCACGGGGTTTGCCAGAAAGGCCTCCACGTTGGCCAGTTCTTCCGGTCGAAATTTTTGCCACAAACCGCCGGGGTCGCGGAAGGTCGGGATACCGCTCTCGGCGCTGATGCCTGCGCCGGTGAGCACGGCCACCGATTCCGCTTGTGCTAGGCGGTCGACAAGGGTATGACTGAACGCAGACGCCATGTTACGACACGGGCAATTCGTCGATTTTTTCCTCTTCCTCGGGGAGCGGAAGCACCGGCACCTCGGCCCGATGAACCACGGCCTCTTCAATGTCGTCGAGCAGGACGCGCGATTCGGCCAGGGCGCGTTCGTGTTGGCGGGACGGCGGTTTCATATCGGCAAACTTGACGAGGTCCGCCAGCGAAAGCACTGCGTTGAGCGCCTGGGGAATGTCTTCGGGAACGTCGCCGCGGCGGGCATACTGCTTCATCTCGCGCGTCAACTCACGGGTGGTGCGTTCTAGCGCTGGTACGCCCACGCGCTTTTCGAGGTAGGTGCGCAGCAGGTCGGCCAACTCGATGTAAAAAGGCTTGGTCTGGTCTGGGTCGGCGGGCTCCATCTGTTCCAAAGCACGAAGCCGCTCCTGGGCTTCCTGATACGGCGGAATAGGGGGCGGCGGCGGCACTTCGACCACTTCTTGTGGGGCATTGCGACGATCCCGCAGGTAGGAATGCAAGAGGAAAAGCAGGGCAAGAATCGCGAGCCCGAGCAAGAACCATGGCCAAATCGGGCGGGGAAACTCCGCCAGCGGGGCCAGGGGGCGGATGTCTTCGGTTTCGGGAGGCACCAGCGACACCACGGTGATTATCTGCGGTGCCGTAGCCACCCGAAACGTATCCTCGCCCGCACTAAACCGCACTGAAATAGGTGCAATCTGGGCGGAGTCGAGGGCGAAGGTGGTCACTTCATATACGACGCTGTCTACCCGCCGTGCACCGCCTGCGCCACGCCCCAGGAACAACTCGCGGCCCAGCACCTCCACGTCGCCAAATTGGAGCCGGGCATTGGTGAAGGGCAGTCCGGTAGGAGCAGAAACCGTGTCGGAGGTGTCGATGGTGGGGAAGTACGCTTCTTGGGCGAAGTCATGGTCGGCCGCGATCGAGATAAAAAATCGGTCCCCGATTTCCACCGTGTCGCGCGAGATGTGCAGACGCAAGTCTTGCGCGAGGAGCGGCGTGGTCCCTGAAAGCAGCAAAAGCACAACAAATACGCCGAGCCCTATTGCCCGGATGCTGCACGGATGTCTCATCGCATTTTGTTACGCTGGCGGAAAAAGGTCACAAGAGGCTCCACGTAGCTCTCGTCTGTCCGAATGGCAACCCGGTCTACGCGGGCGCGCCGCAAGGTTTCGGCGATGCGGGTGAGTTGCCACCGGGCCTGTTCAGCATACAGGTCGCGGGCGCGTCGGCTATTCGAGTCGAGCAAGGTGGTTTTACCCGTCTCGGCGTCGGTCAACTCAACCAGACCGACGGGGGGCAGTTCCAGTTCGCGCGGGTCCATCAGTTGCACCGCCACCACGTCATGCCGCTGGCCCAACACGCGCAGGGGTTTTTCATAATCGCTGTCGAAAAAGTCGCTCACAATAAGCACAATGGTGTGGCGGTTAAGCACATGCATCAGGTGTTCGAGGGCCACCGTTAGCCGCGTACCTTTCGACTTCGGTTTGTGGGCAAACAGGTCACGGACGAGCCGCAAGACATGCCGTTTGCCTTTCCCGGGGGGGACGAACAGCTCGATTTCATCGGAATACAGCAGCAGCCCCACCTTGTCGTTGTTTTTGATGGCGCTGAACCCGGCGATGGCACAAATCTCCGCCGCTATTTCGCGCTTAAACTTGCCTTTCGAGCCAAAGTCTTCTGACCCAGAGATGTCCACCACGAGCATAAGCGTTTGCTCGCGCTCTTCCTCGAAGATCTTGACGTACGTCTCGCCTGTCCGCGCCGACACGTTCCAGTCAATCGTCCGCACATCATCGCCAAACTGATAGGGGCGCACTTCGGCAAACTCGATGCCCTGCCCTTTAAAAGCCGAGTGGTATTCGCCACCGAACACGTTGTTGACGAGGCCCTTGGTGCGGATCTCGATGTGGCGAATTTTGCGGAATAACTCTTTGGGGATCATGGAGGCAGTAAAGCAGACAACGGGCGGGTGATCCTGCACGGACACAGACCAACAATGATACGTGCCGTGATGCAGAAGGGAAAGCGCGGTGTTGTAACCAGTTTTTTGCAGGATGTAAACCGTATTTTCGAAAATGATTGTTGCAACAGATAAATTACTTGTTGTAACATGTATCTGTGTTTGATCACAGACAACTGCATTTCAAACGAAACACACGGCCTATTCGTATGGGCCGGCCCTCATTTTCCACCCCACCAACCCCTGCAACGATGAAACTCCATCTTTTATCTGCCCTGCTTCTCAGCGTTTTTGTGCTGGCCGGTTTCACCTGGTCGCCCGACAAGGACACCGAGGCACCGAAGCCATCCGAAACTGCCACCTGGAATATCGACAAGTCCCACTCGCAGGTGGGATTTAAGGTGCGCCACCTTGGCCTGAGCTACGTCGATGGCGAGTTCACCGACTATGAGGCTTCGGTTTCCTTCGATCCCGCC